>NZ_JBPJUQ010000053.1:0-79866 GCF_051192615.1 Streptosporangium sp. G11 | reverse complement strand
AGAGCCCGGTGAATCGAGAGATTCACGCCGGGATCTGTGGGAGCCCAGGGGTGAAATCCCCCTGGGCTACCCGACTGACCCCCTCCTGGCCGCTTGGTCACCACGTGAGTGAAGCGAGCGCGCACCGCGCCGGGCGTGCGGTCCTTGGAGCGCTTGACATCGTTTGTAATACCAACCAATATGAAGTTGTTGGTATTGCAAACAAACGGCCCGGCCGGGGGTGGCTCCGTGGCGATGATGATCATCTGCGGCTTTGCCGGTCGGCGTCGGTGAGTGAGCGACGGTCTCGTCCACCCCTGATACAAGGAGAAATCCTCATGCCCGCAATCCGGACCAAGCGCCGAGCAGCAGCCCTGGTCACCTCGGCGGCGGTTCTGGCGTTCGGTACATTCGCCGGCTCTACAGCCCAGGCGACCGCCCGCTCCGCCACGTCAGGGATCCCGGACCTGGTCGATCCCGCGGCCGACCTGGGACGGCACGCGCCCGGGCCCGAGCCGACCTGGTTCGACTCGATCTACTTCACCAGCTCAGTGAAGGCGAACGGTCAGGAGTTCGGCCTTCAGGTCCACACGCGCATCCTCCCGAGCAGGGGCGAGGCCGCGTACCGCTGGACGTTCGCGGTGATCAACAAGACCACCGGGTGGTACAAGGACTACGACGCGATGGTCAAGCCGAAGGACTATCGGTGGAGCCAGGGCAAGCTCGACATCAAGGCACCAGGGCTGAGCTGGACGGGTGACCTCCTCCGCCAGTCGGTGCAGGTCGAGACGCCTTGGGGATCTCTCGATGTCCAACTGGCGCCCACCGGCCCCGCCATGAACTACGCATCGACCGGCGTTTTCAACCTGGTCGACGGCGTGCCGAACTACGAGTTCGCACTCCCGGAGATGCGGACGTCCGGAACGCTCGTCGTCGACGGCAAGAAGCACCAGATCAGGGGCACCTCCTGGCTGGACAGGCAATGGGGTGAGATGCCGACGTCGCTGACAAGGTGGACATGGATGAACCTCAGCATGCCCGATGGCGACAAGGTCGCCATCGGGGACACGATCGGCGCCGAAACCAAGCACAGCTGGGCGACCGTACTCCATCCGGACGGCTCCTACGACGTGGTCGACGTCGAGCCGCTCGCGCAGGGCGCCTCCCGGCAGTGGACCAGTCCGGCCACCGGCCAGACGTATCCCACTCGTTGGCGCATCCGTATTCCCGCCCTGCACGCCGAGCTCGACGTGCGGGTCACCGGAAATCCGGACCAGGAGATCGAGACTCCCGACGGGAGCGGCTACCTGGAGGCCACGGCGGCTTTTACCGGTAAGTACAACGGCAAGAAGGTCCGTGGCGAGAACTACGTCGAGATGACCGGCGAGTGGAACTCCTGATCACCGGCGAAGCCGTCCTCGCCTGAGGCAATCCGGGCTCACCCCGGGATCGAACGCCGATCCCGGGGTGAGCCATTGGGGGGAGGCGGCCTCAGTCGGGAGAGCGCAGGACAGCGTGCAGCAGCTGGACGAGTCGGTCACTGTCTTGCGGGTCGAGCCGGTCCGTCGCGGATGCCAGTGCGCGTCGGACCTCGCCGTACACCTGCTCCGCCAGTTCCAGACCGGCGGGGGTGAGGAACACGTCGACGACGCGGCGGTCCTGCGGGTTTTTGCCCCTGGCCACCAGCCCTCGGCGTTCGGCACGGTCGATAAGGCCGGACAGGGTCGATTTGTCCAGGCCGAGGAACGCGGCGAGCTCGGTCATGCGTGGGCGGCGGTCGCGCAGGATGCCGAGGACCCGCAGTTGGGTGAGTGAGAGGTCGCGCTCGGCTCCGATGCGGGTGAGCACGCCCGCCACCTGGAAGGTGTTGCGGACGAGGGCATCCACGAGGGCGTCGGAAGTCATGTGCTCACATTACTCGCCATGCTTTGTATTACAAACCAACGGATTGGGGAAGGCCGGCTCGCTCGGCGCGTCCCGCGTTCCTCCAGGGCTGTGTTCCTTCATCTCCCGGCTGTCGGTCGCGGCCTGTTTCCAACCCAGGTACTTGGCGTACCTGGCCCACATGATCGGACCGGGTCTGGGCTCGCTGCGCGGCCGATATCCGGGAACGACCGCGACCGCTCCAGCTGCTCGCGGGAGAACATCTTCTCCGACACTGAACCATCCCGCGCTCTAGACCCGACAAACCGGAACAGAACGTAGCGGAAACGATCTCAGACCCTATATCGACCCCAGCATCGCCGCAGCTCAGAGCTATATGTGTTGGATTCTTCGACAGGACTACTGGGACCCCCTACCGAGGGGGCCGGGCGGGGTGAACGGCAGGACGGAGATCACCGCGCTGACCGGGAGCGGCCCGTAGATGTGCGGGAAGACCTCGGGCGGGTCGCCGGGAGCCTCCTCCATGCGGACGTCGAGCCCGGTGGGGTCGACGTCGAGCAGCACGAGAGGGGCGCCGACGTCACGGTAGAAGCGTTTTACGACGCCGCGCAACTGCTCGTGATCGGCGCAGGCGTGGATGAAGCCGACGTCGTCGAGGCTGCGGCCGATGGTGGAGACGCGGTACTCCCCCGTCTGCCGGGCGGCGTCCCAGTCGGAGGCCAGGGCGAGATGCAGAATGGTCATCGGATGACATGGTGCCCTCTGCGTGCCCGTCGTTCAACCGGGGGGCGTTCGACCGGGGCCCGCCGCGGGCGGGGGCCGGCGGCGCGGGGTCAGTGCCGGGCGCGCCACTCGCGCCGCAGGACGGCGTAGACGAGTTCGCTGGTCCACTCGCCCTTGACGATCTCGTTGTCGACGAAGTGGGCCTCGCGGCGCATGCCGAGTTTCTCCAGCACCCGGGCCGAGGCCTCGTTGCGGGCGTCCAGGCGGCCGACGATGCGGTGCAGGTCCAGGCCGTCGAAGCCGAGTTCCAGCAGGACGCGGGCGGCCTCGGTGGCGTATCCCCTGCCGTGGTGGCCGGGGTGGAAGACGTAGCCGATCTCGCCGGCGCGCTGTGAGCGGCTGTGCCAGATGAGCAGGACGTCGCCGAGCAGCTCGCCGGTGGCGGCCAGTTCCACCGCCAGGGTGAGGGATTGGCCCTCCTCCAGCAGCGCCGTCTCGCCGATCTTTCTTTCCAGGGCCTCGCGGGTCTGCTCGCGGTCGCGCGGCTCCCAGTACAGGTAGCGGGCGACCTGGGGCAGGGAGTGGATGGCGTGCAGGGCGTCGAGGTCGGCGGGGGTGTAGGGGCGCAGGATCAGGCGGTCGGTCCGGATGGGGAGGGAAGGCTTCAGCATCCGGCCAGGTTAGGACAGCCGCCGCACGGCGGGCGAGTCGTTATCGGCCGCGCGCGGGATGCCTCAGTGAGTGCTTCCGGCCAGGTTGAGCACCACGACGCCGCCGATGATCAGGACGATGCCCGCGATCTTGGCGAGGTTGATCGTCTCGCCGAGGAAGAGCACCCCGATGGCGGCGATGGCGGCGGTTCCGACTCCGGCCCAGACCGCGTAGGCGGTGCCGACCTCCATCTGGAGTTTGAGTGCCTGGGCCAGCAGGATGAAGGCGGCGGCGTAGCCGGCGACGACGAGGACCGACCAGCCCTTGTGGGCGAACCCGTCGCTCAGCTTGAGGGCGGTGGTCGCCACGATTTCGGCGATGATCGCCCCGGCCAGGATCAACCACGCCATAACAACCTCACTCTTCCAAAAATCGGGCTAAACATACCATTTTTCCCCGATTGTCGATGACCGGGCCCCGGCGGTGCCGCGGTCCGGCGCCACGACCTGCCCGGCTTGCGAGGGATGTCGAAAGCGTGTTCCACTGATCCGTATGCGATGGGACGCGCCTCCCCTGCTCGCCGCGCCGCCCGACGCCAGGCCGCGGATCGAGCGCTCCGCGCTGACCAGGGTCCACGGGGCCCTGACCTGCTACGAGGTGCAGGCGCGCACCGCGCTGGACCGCACGCCCGAAGGCTGGGCGCTCAGCCCCTACCGGGGGTGCGCCCAGGCCTGCCGTTACTGCTCGGTGCGCCGGGGGCACCGCTACCTGGGCCTGGACGCCGAGGGTGACTTCGACTCCCGGATCGTGGTGCGCACCAACATCGTGCGGCGGCTGCGCGCGGAGCTGGGATCGCGCTGGGACGGCGAGCACATCACCGTGGGCGTGGGGGGCGACTGCTACCAGGGGGTCGAGGAGGTCTACCGGCTGATGCCGGGCCTGGTCGCCGCGTTGCGCGAGGCCGGGGCGCCGTTCACCGTCTTCACCAAGAGCCGGTTGATCCTGCGCGACGCCGACCTGCTGGCCGCCGCCCCGGGGGCCGGGGCGGTGGTCTCGATCGCGTTCGTCGACGACCGGATCCGCCGCAGCGTGGAGCCCGGTGCCCCCAGCGCGCAAAAGCGCCTGGAGCTGGTGGCCGAGCTGAACGAGCGGGGGGTGGCGTGCGGGGTGGCGATGGCGCCGATCCTGCCGCTGCTGACCGACTCCCCCGACCAGCTCGCGGCCACCGTGCGCCGCATCGCCGACTCCGGGGCCGTCAGCGTCGTCCCGCACGTGCTGCGCCTGCCCCCGGGTGCGCGCGAGTGGTATCTCGCCTGGCTGGGCGAGCACCATCCGACGCTGGTGCCCCGCTACGCCGAGCTGTACGGCAGGAGCGCCGACGCCGAGCCCGGCTACGTGCGCGGTCTCACCGGCCAGGTCCTGCAGCTGGCCGCCCGCTACGGGCTGGGGCCGACGCGGCCCGAGCAGCCCCTGCCGCTGGCGCTGCCTCGGCAGGCCCAGCTCACCCTCCTGTGAATCGGATCCGCGTCGATCGGATCCGCCTCAGAAGTGCTCCAGCAGCTCGGGGAACCTGCGCAGTCGCAGCACGCCCGCGTCGCCGGGGTCGAGGTCGCTCTGCTCCAGCGCCCAGGTGTGGTCGTTGGGGATGAAGACGGCGTTCATCCCCGCCTGCCGGGCGGGAAGGATGTCCGACTTCGGGGAGTTGCCGATCATCCAGGTCGTCGCGGGCGTCAGCGCGTGCTCGCGGGTCAGCCACCGGTAGGTGGCGACGTCCTTCTCCGCCACGATGTGCACGTCGCAGAAGTGGTGGGCCAGCTGTGAGGCCTCCAGCTTGCGGCGCTGCTCGTCCAGGTCGCCCTTGGTGAGCAGGAGCAGCTCGTGGCGCCCGCCGAGGGCCGTGAGCGTCTCGGTGACGCCCGCGACCAGCTCCACCCGGCGCTCGACGAGGGCCAGGGCCAGCTCGTCGATGTGGCGGCGCTCGGCCTCGGTCGCGGGACGCTCACGCAGCCGTTCGAAGCACTCGCCGAGGCTGAGCAGGAACATCGTGCTGCCGTAGCCATGGGTGACGGCGTTGGCCGCCTGGATGTCGTCGAGGACGGCGCGGATCCGGGCCCGCTCCAGGGTGGGATGCGCCAGCCAGTCGAGGAAGTCCTCGACGACCCGCTCGAACAACACGTTGTTCTCCCACAGCGTGTCGTCGGCGTCGAAGATGAGCACCTGCGCCTGGAGCCTCACACGGTCCTCCCCCGAGAACGTCCTCACCGGCTGTGGTTTTCGCCGTATCCGCCGCACACGCTACCGCGCCCGCCCGGCCGGGCGCGGCCCGTTTTCCGCGCCCTTGCCATCCTCCCGGGGGCCCTGAGCCCGCAGGAGCCCACAAGGAGCCCTTAAGGAGCCGGCCCGGGCCCGCCCGCGATCCCGGGGACCGGACGAGGCGAGCCAGGACGGGGCGGAGGGGTCAGGCCAGGGCGCTGCCCTTGCGCCATTCCTTGAACGACAGCTGCCAGAAGCCCCAGCCGTTGTTCCACTCCATCTCGCGGTTGGTTCCCCTGATGGTGATGACGTCGCCGCGCTGGACCTGGTTGTAGAACCACCTGGCCTGGTCGGGGCGGGAGTTGATGCACCCGTGGCTGACGTTCTGGCGTCCCTGGGCCCACACGTTGTTCAGCGCGTGCACGTACTCGCCGCTGTTGGAGAAGCGGACCGCGTGGTTGATCATCAGGTCGTAGTAGCCGGGGTCGCCCTTCTTGCGGCCCGGGGAGATCATGCGCTCGGGGTTGGCCTTGCCCATCGCCAGGTGGACGCCGCTGGTGGTGGTGTACTCGCGGGTGCTGGCGTTGCCCGCGCTGATCAGCATGGTCTGCACGACCTTGCCGTCCCGCTTGACGATCATCTTGTGCTTGCGGGTGTCGATCGTGGCGATCTGGGCCGCGCCGATTCGGATGACTTTGGTGATGTCCTTGACGCCGTACATGTCCTTGCCGCCCTGCACGCCTTTGAGGCGGGCGGTGAAGGTCACCTTCTGGTGGGGCTGCCAGAACTTCGCGGTCCGGTAGATCACGGTTGTGTCGTTGATCCACCGCCACGCGCCCTGGACCGGCTTTTCCGACTTGACCTCCAGCGCCTTCTCCACCCCGGCCTTGTTGGCGATCTGCTGGTTGAAGATGACGATGATCGGCGCCCCCACGCCGACCTTCTCCCCCTTGATCGCCGGAGTCACGTCCGCCACCTCGAGCTCGTGCTTGGGCTTGAGCGTTCGGAAGGAACTGCTGGCGGTCGTGCCGTCCACCGTCCGCGCCGACACGGTGTAGTCACTGGCCGGCCTCATGGGGGTGGTGGAGACCCACTTGGTGCGCTCGGCGTCGAAGTCGCCCTCCAGCGCCTGGCCACCGCTTTTTACGGTGACCTCCTCCAACGCGCCGCTGGAGGTCGCGACGACGACCTTCTTGTCCGGGCGCACGGTCTTGCTGCCCTCGGCGGGGCTGATCTTTATCTCCGGTGCGGCCGGTGCCGCCGGCGTGCTGGCCGCACCGGCACCCGATCCGCTTCCGGCGGTCGCCTGCGGATCCGCCCCTCCGGAGCAGGCGGTGGCCAGCACCGCCGCGGTCGCCAGGGCCAGGCCGGCCAGCGGCCTCCTGAGGCGTCGGCATTCCACGATCAGCACAATTTCTCCCCCACTACAGCAAACTGCTCTTAAAACACTAATAGGAGATGCATGGTGACCGAACATGGTTGCGCCCGATTTGGTAACATTTCGGACTCTTCGTAAAGTCAGAAAAATACCAACCGAGAGTCAGGAAAAGACAAAGTCGCCACGTCAGAGGCTCGGCCACAAAAGGGGAGGTCCGGCGGGTGCGGACCCGCACCGACGGCATCGGGCCACAAGTCCTCGCACTCGGGCCGCATCAAGAGCGCCCGTGGGGGCATGGGGCAGCGAGAAACCCTTGGCGCCGCGTGCCGGATCCCATCCGGCCCGCCCTGACGGCGGCCGAAAGATAACCTGGTTGATCCCTCCCACACGGAAGCCCTGGGTGATGACGAGACCTCCCCCCTGCGCGGCCACGCGCCCACCGCCGCTCCCGGCCTCGGTGCCGACTTCCACGCCGACCCCGACGCGGGCCTCGACCGCGACGCCGGCGCCGGTGGTGAGCGTCGCCTCCCTCGGGCGCCGAGCGAGGAGCTGTTGCGCGCCATCGTGGAGGCCAGCGGCGAGGGGGTCGTACTGTGCGGCACCGACGGCGTCGTGGTGATGCTGAACGCCGCGGCGGCCCGGATGGCACCCGAGATCATCCCCGGCCGCCCCCTGTGCTCGGGCGCGGCCTCGGCCCTGTTCGAGGGCGACCACCCCGAGGGCCAGAGCCGCGAGGGCGATCACGGCCGGCGCCGGATCCGGGTGCGCCGGGAGGTCTTCGGCCTCACCCACCGGGCCTGGTACCTGCGCGACGTCACCGCCGAGTCCGCCAGGACCGACGTGCTGCTGGCCGAGCGCCGGCGCACCGACTTCCTCATCGAGGCGGGCCGCAGGCTGTCGGCCTCGCTCAACATGCGCCGCTGCGCCCGCACCGCGGTCGAGCTGGCCACCCCCTTCCTGGCCGACGCCGCCATGATCGTGCTGCCGCCCTCGGGACGCCGCGCCGGATGGCTGCGCCTGACCGGCACCGACCGCTCCCTGCAGGAGGGCGAGGTCGCCGTCGCCGACACCACGCGGGTGCCCGGCCTGGCCGAGGCGCTGGCCGGTTTCCCGCCCGTGCCCAGCCGCTGGCTGGACCCCGGCCAGGTGCCCGGCTGGCTGCTGCCCGAGAGATTCGGGGCGGCCGGACACCTCATCGTCACCCCGCTGCCCGGCAACGGGGTGCCCGCCGGGGCATTGGTGCTCGCCCGCCACGAGGACGGCCCGCCCTTCGACGAGGACGCCGAGACCCTGGTGCGGATCTTCGCGGCCCGGGCCGGGGCGGCCATCTCCGCCGCCGCCCTCTACCAGGAGCAGAGCGCCACCAACGCGATCCTCAGCAACGACCTGCTGCCCCCGCGACTGCCCGCCCTGGCCGGCCTGGAGCTGGCCGGATCGCTGCGCGCCGCCCGCCAGGCCGGGCTCATCGGCGGCGACTTCTACGACGTCTACCTGCCCGAGGCCGGCACGCCGGGCGAGCCGCTGGTGGTGCTGGGCGACGTCTGCGGCAAGGGCACCCGCGCCGCCGTCCTGGCCGGGCACGTCCGCCACTGCCTGCGCACGCTGCTGCTGCTGGAAGAGCGCCCCGAGCGGCTGGTTGCCCTGCTCAACCGCTCCCTGCGGGGCTCGCCCACGCCCAACTCCTACGTCACCCTCGTGCTGGGCACGCTGCGCGCCGCCGCGGACGGGCACGTGCGCGTGGACCTGGCGGTCGCCGGGCACCCGGCACCCGGCACCGCTGATCCTGCGCCTCGACGGCACCGTGCACGAGAGCACGGCCCGCGGCTCCATGCTCGGCGCGTTCAAGGACACCGTCCTGGTCCCCGCCAGCGTCGACCTGGCCCCGGGCGAGGTGTGCCTGCTCTACAGCGACGGCATCACCGAGGCCTTCGGTGGCCCCACCGGCAAGGAGATGTACGGCGCCCAGCGGCTGAAGGCCGCCCTGGCCGGCTGCGCGGGCATGCCGGCCGCGGCGCTGGTCGAGCGGCTGGAACAGATCAGCACCGACTGGCTGGGCGGCGACGTCCAGGACGACCGGGCGCTGCTGGCGGTGCAGGCGAGGCCGGCCCGATGAGCACGCTGAGCAACACCTCGCCGAGCACCGCGGGCGCGGCCGCGCCGCCGCTCACGGCGCTGGCCGAGGCCGGTGAGCGATACCTGGAGCACATCGGGCGGGTCGACGAGTTCGCCGCCATCGATCTGGTACTCGGCCTGCTGGAGGAGGGCGTGAACGCCGAGCGGCTGCTGCTGGAGCTCATCGCCCCCGCCCAGCGGCGCGTCGGCGAGCTGTGGGCGGCCAACGAGTGGTCCATCGCCCGCGAGCACGGCGCCACCGCCGTCAGCGAGCGCGCCGTCGCCGCGATCGCCGCCCGCGTCCGGCCCCGGCCCACCCGCGGGCGCCTCACCGTCGCCTGCACCGACGGCGAGTACCACGCGCTGCCCACCCGCCTGCTGGCCGAGGTCCTGCGCCTGCGCGGCTGGCGGGTCGACTTCCTGGGCGCCAACGTGCCCGGCCCGCACCTGATCACCCACCTGCACCAGACCGGGCCCGACGCGGTCGCGCTGGGCTGCGCGCTGGCCACCCGCCTGCCCCGGGCGCACGCCACGCTCACCGCCTGCCAGGCCGTCGGCGTGCCGGTCATGGCCGGTGGGGCGGCCTTCGGCGCCGACGGCCGCTACGCCCGCCTGCTGGGCGCCGACGCCTGGGCGCCCACCGCCGACGCCGCGGCCGACCGTCTGGAGCGCGGTGACCTGCCCGGCCCTCCCTCCCCGGCCGGCACGCCGGCCCACCTCGGCGACGAGGAGTACACCCACCTGACGCGCCAGCGCGCCGAGCCGCTCACCCGGGCGATGGAGACCCTGGCCCGCTCCTACCCGCCGATGGCGGCCTACGACTCCCACCAGCTCGACGCCACCGCCGCCGACCTGGGCCACCTGCTCGACTTCCTGGCCGCGGCCCTGTACGTCGACGACGCGCCGGTGTTCACCGGTTTCATCGGCTGGACCGGCGCCGTGCTCGCGGCGCGCGCGGTCCCCGCCGAGGCCCTGAGGGTGGGATTGCGCGTTTTCCACGACGAGCTGCGAGACTTCCCCCGTGCCCGCCACATGCTGGTCCAGGGGATCGAGGCGGCACCCGTCCCCGGCGCCGATCAGGAGACCTGACGATTGATGTTCGACAAGACACCGTTCCGTACCGAGGTGCGCGTCACCGCTCCTGGCACCACCCTGCTCGTCCTCAGCGGTGACCTCGACTACGACACGGCCCCCGAACTCTTCGCCCGCGTGCGGGAGCTGTTTTCCGGGGAGGTGCGCGACCTCGACCTGGACCTGTCCGGCCTGGAGTTCATCGACTCCTCGGGGGTGGCCGCCCTGATCAACGTCTACAACGTCGCCGGCGAGCACGACGCCGCCATGCGGATCGTCGCGCTGACCCCCTACCTGCGCCACCTGCTGCGGGTGACCGCCCTCGACCAGATCTTCAGGCTCCCCCAGGAGCAGGAGTGAGCACTGACAAAGAGAAATAGCCCGCCCGCACAGGCTTCGGCCGGCGCCGAAGTGTTCCCGGCCGACAATGGAGCCATGACCTCCACCGCCCCGGTCTCGCTGGCCGCCCTGGCCGCCCTGCTCGCCGACGGCACTCGCGCCACGTTCTGCCTGGCCCTGCTGGACGGGCGGGCCTGGAGCGCCGGAGAGCTGGCCCGGCACGCGGGGGTGGCGGCCTCGACCGCCAGCGAGCACCTGTCGCAGCTCGTCGGCGGCGGGCTGCTGGCCGAGGAGCGCCAGGGACGCCACCGGTACGTGCGCCTGGCCGGGCCGCGGGTGGCCCAGCTCATCGAAGACATGGCCGCCCACGCCGGCCTGGAGGCCGGCGCCCGGCCCGCGACGCTGCGGGCCGCGAGCGCGGCCCGGGCGCTGGCACAGGCCAGGACCTGCTACGACCACCTGGCCGGGCGGCTCGGTGTGACGATCACCGACGCGCTCACCGCGCGCGGCCTGCTGCGCCAGGACACCGGTTTCGCGCTCAGCGACGCCGGGCTGTCGTGGTTCTCCACCGAGCTGGGCGCCCGGCTGCCCGGCGGCGGGCGCCGCCCCCTGGCACGGCCCTGCCTGGACTGGACCGAGCGCCGCCACCACCTGGCCGGCACCGCCGGGGCCGTGCTGTGCGCGACCGCGCTGGAGCGCGGCTGGGTCGACCGGATCGGCTCCGGGCGGGCCCTGCGCCTCACCCGCGCCGGGCAGCAGGCCCTGGCCCACCTGCTGGGCCTGACCGACCTGACGGTGAGACCGGCGCCCTGAGGGCGGTCTCGGCGACGCGGGTGCCCCTTCAGTGGCCGCGCAGGCGGTGGGTGAGGCTGGTGTGGCGGCGCCCGGCCCCGCGGGTGCGCACCGCCTGGGCCAGCGCGCGGCGCGAGCCGACGATGACGACGAGCTTCTTGGCCCGGGTGATCGCGGTGTAGAGCAGGTTTCGCTGCAGCATCATCCACGCGCTGGTGGACAGCGGGATGACCACCGCCGGGTACTCGCTGCCCTGGGAGCGGTGGATCGACACCGCGTAGGCGTGGGCCAGCTCGTCCAGCTCGTCGAAGGCGTACTCGACGTTCTCGTCCTCGTCGGTCAGCACGGTCAGCTTGTGGTCGTCGGGCTTGATGTCGACCACCATGCCCACGGTGCCGTTGAACACCCCCGCCGCGCCCTTCTCGTAGTTGTTGCGCAGCTGGGTGACCTTGTCGCCGACCCGGAAGACCCGTCCGCCGTAGCGGCGCTCGGGCATGCCCTCCCTGGAGGGGGTCAACGCCTCCTGCAGCGCGTTGTTGAGGTTGCCCGCCCCCGCCGGGCCCCGGTGCATCGGCGACAGGACCTGTACGTCGCGGCGCGGGTTGAGGCCGAACTTGCGCGGGATGCGGTTGGCGACCACGTCCACGGTCAGCGCCGCGATCTCCTCGGGCTCATCGCAGGGAAACAGGAAGAAGTCGGTCATGCCCTCCAGCGCGGGGGGCAGGCCGGTGTTGACCCGGTGGGCGTTGACGACCACTCCCGACTCCTGCGCCTGGCGGAAGATGTGGGTCAGCCGCACCCGGGGGATCTCCTCCTCGGCGGCCAGCAGATCCCGCAGCACCTCGCCCGCGCCGACCGAGGGCAGCTGGTCGACGTCTCCCACGAAGAGCAGGTGCGTGCCCGGGGCGACGGCCTTGACCAGCTTGTTGGCCAGCAGCAGATCCAGCATCGAGGCCTCGTCGACCACGACCAGGTCGGCGTCCAGGGGGTTGTCGCGGTCGAAGGTGGCGTCCCCGCCGGGGCGCAGCTGCAGCAGCCGGTGCACGGTGGTGGCCTCGTGGCCGGTCAGCTCCGCCAGGCGCTTGGCCGCCCTGCCGGTGGGCGCGGCCAGGATCACCTTGGCCTTCTTGGCGCGGGCCAGGGTGACGATGGAGCGCACGGTGAAGCTCTTGCCGCAGCCGGGGCCGCCGGTCAGCACCGCGACCTTCTCCGTCAGCGCCAGCCGTACCGAGTGGGCCTGCTCCTCGGCGAGGTCGGCGCCGGTCCGGGTGCGCAGCCATTTCAGCGCCGCGTCCCAGTCGACGGAGGCGAAGGCCCCCAGCCGGTCGTGCTCGCAGGCCAGCAGGGAGCGCAGCGCGCCGGCCAGGGACAGCTCGGCGCGGTGGAAGGGCACCAGGTAGACCGCCGGGACGCTGCCGTCGCCGACCGGGACGTCCTCGCGGACCACGCCCTCCTCGGCGACCAGCTCCTCCAGGCAGCGCGCGGTCAGCTCGGCGGGAACCTCCAGGATCTTCACCGCGTCGCCGATGAGGTTGGGCGCCGGAAGGTAGCAGTGGCCGTCGTCGGCGGCCTGGGACAGGGTGTAGCGCAGGCCCGCCTTGACGCGCTCGGGGCTGTCATGCGGGATGCCCACGGCCTGGGCGATGGTGTCGGCCGTCTTGAAACCGATGCCCCACACGTCGTCGGCCAGCCGGTACGGCTGGCTCTTGACGACCGTGATGGACTTGTCGCCGTACTGCTTGAAGATGCGGACCGCGATCGAGGTGGACACGCCGACCCCCTGCAGGAAGATCATCACCTCTTTGATGATCTTCTGTTCCTCCCAGGCGACGCCGATCATCTTGGTCCGCTTGGGGCCGAGCCCAGGGACCTCGACCAGCCGCTCGGGGGTGGTCTCGATGACCTCCAGGGTGTCGACGCCGAAGTGGTCGACGATCCGCTCGGCCATCTTCGGCCCGATGCCCTTGATCAGCCCGGAGCCCAGATAGCGGCGGATGCCCTGGATGGTGGCGGGCAGCACGGTGGCGTAGGACCACACCTCGAACTGCTTGCCGTACTTGGGGTGGGAGGCCCAGCGCCCGGTCAGCCGCAGCGACTCGCCGGGCTGAGCCCCCAGCAGCGGCCCGACCACGGTCAGCAGGTCGGCGCCGGAGCGGTCGGTGGCCACCCGGGCGATGGTGTAGCCGGTCTCCTCGTTGGCGTAGGTGATGCGTTCGAGCACCGCGTCGATACAGGTAACAGGGACCCCGTTTTTTTCCGGTTGCACGCCGCCACCCTCCGCACCGAATCTGCTCGCGCAAGTGTAGGGCCACCGGCCGGAAGGGCGCCCAGGTGATCGCCTGTCGCGCCGCCGGCCGCACCTCGAGGCTTTCGCCGCGACCGACGCGTACGACGCCGCGTCCGTGGAGGTGGAAGCGGCCGGCGCGAGAGGAGCGCGGCGGCGAGGTTTCGCTGGTTTCGCCGGGCTTCGTACGAGCGCGGGCGGGGCGGATACCCGGCCGTTCCCCAACACGCCGATGGCCCGCTGTCCTTTCACCGGCCCCGCCATCACCTTCTGTGATGAAGTATTCGCGATCTGTAGCGGCTCCACCGCCAGAGTGCGTGCGCAACGACACCCGACCACGAAGGAGAGACACATGCGAAGGACACTCATCGCCGCCGTGATGGCACTGAGCACGGTGACGGGTGGCGCGACGGGCAGCGCGGCGGCCGGCGCGGCGCCGGCGACGGCCGTGCCCGGCCTCGACGTCATCGGGCTGACCGGCGACCAGCGTCTGGTGGGCTTCGAGATCCGCTCCCCCAACCGTCCCACCGACCTCGGCCGGGTCAACGGGCTCGTCGGTGACAGCGCGCTCGTCGGCATCGACTACCGCGTGCAGAACGGCAGGCTGTACGGCGTCGGGAACCTGGGAGGCATCTACACGATCAGCGGGCGGGCCAGTGCGGTCAAGGTCTCGCAGCTGACCGTGCCGCTGAGCGGCACAGGTTTCGGCGTCGACTTCAACCCCGCCGCCAACCGGCTGCGCGTGATCAGCAACACCGGGCAGAACCTGCGCCACAACCTCGACGACCCGGCGGGCACCCCGGCCCCGGGTCAGACCGTGGCCGACGGCACGCTGGCCGACCCGTCCCCGTCACCGGGCGTCCCGGGAACGGTCGTGACCGGCGTCCTGGGCGCCGGATACACCAACAACGATCTCAGCCCGGCCACCGCCACGACGCTCTTCGACGTGGACACCACATCCCCCCGGGTGCTCCTGCAGTCGCCCGCCAACGCGGGCGTGCTGGTGGCGACCGGCAACCTGCGCGTGGCCGCGACCGGCGAGGCGGGCTTCGACGTCTACAGCTCACTGCGCAACGGCGCCACCGTCTCCAACAGCGCCTTCGCCACATTGAAGGTCGCCGGACGCTACAGGTTCTACGGCGTCAACCTGCTCACCGGTGCCGTCAACTACAACTACGGCGCCTTCCCCTCCAGCCGGCAGGTCGTCGACATCGCCCTCCGGCTCGACCGCGGCTGAGCCCGGCCGAGCCAGACCTCGGCGACCGCGTACAGGTCACACCGCCGGTCCGCGACGTGGGCCCGCCGGCCGTGACGCCGGACGTCGCCGGTCGGCCCGGTTGCCGCAACGTTCCGCCCGTCACGGTGCCGGTTCCCGCGCACCGGCACCGTGACGGGCGTGGCCGCGCGGTGGGGATTTCTGCACCAGGGGCGGTTCACCGCGATCTACTGCGCGCGGTACGGGGAGCCGCCGTCGCAGACACCACGCGGGGCACCGACGGTCCCCGGCCAAGAGATGACTTGTGGGTTCCCTGAGGACATCCCTTCCGCCCTGCTGTGCGGTGAGGACGGCTGACGCCGCCGGGGAACACAAGACTGCTCTTTTCTGGCGTCCCCCTCTAGATTTCCCGACACGGACACCGAGGAGGACGCGTTGACGGAGCTGTGGGCATTGGGCGCGTGGGATCTGGCGGAGCTGGTCCGCGGTGGAGAGGTGTCGTGCCGGGAGGTGATCGAGGCGCACCTACGGCGGATCGACGGTGTGAACCCCCGTGTGAACGCGATCACGGTCAAGCTGGAGGAGGAGTCGCTCGCCGCGGCGGAGGCGGCCGACAGGGCGCTCGCGCGGGGTGACGCGGCCGGCCCTCTGTGCGGCGTGCCGATGACGATCAAGGAGAACATCGACGTCGCGGGGTCGGCGACGACGATGGGCGTCGTCGCCCTGCGGGAGGCGATGGCGGCCGCCGACGCGCCTTTTGTCGCCGAGCTGCGCGCGGCGGGAGCGATCTCGATCGGCCGGACGAACATGCCCGAGTTCGGCATGCGCTGGCACACCGACAACGCGCTGCGCGGCGCGACGGTCAACCCCTGGTCCGCCGAGCACACACCGGGCGGCTCGAGCGGCGGAGAGGCGGCCGCGGTGGCGACGGGAATGTCTCCGCTGGGAATCGGGAACGACGGCGCGGGCTCGCTGCGCTGGCCCTCCCAGTGTTGCGGCGTCAGCGCGTTGAAGCCCTCGCTGGGCAGGGTGGCACAGGCCGGGGAGCGGGCGGCCGGGCCGATTCCCTTCGCATTCCAGCTGCTCGGCGTCCATGGTCCGATCGCCCGGCATGTCCGGGATCTGCGCCTGGCATTCGGCCACATGTGCGGACGGCCCGGCGGGGACCCGTGGTACGCGCCGGTGCCCCTGTACGGCCCGCCCCTGCCGGCACCGGTGCGGGTGTGCGTGGTGACCGATCCCGACGGAGCCGAGACGGACCCGGAGGTGGCCGGAGCGCTGAGGCGCGCGGCCGGAGCGCTGGCCGACGCGGGCTACCTCGTCGAGGAAGGCCGGGCTCCGGCCCTCGCCCGCGCGAGTGAGATCTACACGCAGATCATGTCGAGCTACGGCCGGACGCACCGGGAGCAGCCCCCTGTCGAGGTGGTCGCGTCCCCCGGGTTCGCGCACTTCTGGCAGGCGTACGAGCCGATCTGGACGCGAGCCGCCGGGGAGCGAGCGTTCGACCCGATGATGGAGCGGGCGTCCATCGCGCGCCTGTGGAGCGCGTGGATGAGCCGTACACCGCTGCTGCTCGCGCCGGTTCGCACGCGTCCGGCCTTCCGGGTCGGATCGGATCTCGATCCCCGGTGGCTGGCCGACTGGCCGGACACGATGCGCCTGGCCGTGGTGGTCAACCTTCTCGGGCTGCCCGCGGTCGCCGTGCCTGTCGGGCCGGCCGGTGACCTGCCCCATGCCGTGCAGATCATCGGTCCGAGGTTCCGCGAGGATCTGTGCCTGGACGCCGCCGCGGTGGTGGAGGAGGCGACCGGGACGCTGACGCCGATCGACCCGCGCTGACCGCGGTCGCCGGTCCCGGTCCCGCTGGATCCGCGCCCGCCGCGGGAGACGGGGCTTGATGCCGGACAACGGAACGGTCAGTGGCGTCAGCAGGCCAATGCGGGCGGAGTCGCCGCCATTTGATTGAGAACGGGCCGAGATCGGCGAGACAGGACGGTCGTTGGGTTCGATGCCGGTGCCGGGTGTCGAGGAATCGAAGGTTTCCTGAAGATCAGCGCACTGCGCTCAGGGCACGTTCGATCTTCTTGCCCGGGTAGGGCGTTGCCCGATCGACACCGAACAGGTCCCAGTAGAAGTCGTTCATGGCCGCCGCCACGGGGGCGTACCGGCGGATCACCGCTGCGGCGGCCGGTGGAGCGCCGACGGGGTCCGCGCCGGCCGCGCACGCGCGGATGTAGTCGTTGCGTTGTACCGGCCCGCCCTCTCGCGGCGCCGCCACTCCGCAGACGTTGGTGACGAGCCAGTTGACCAGCCGCATCAGCGCGTACCCGATGTCGTGGGTCCGGTTGCGCTCCAGGAATTCGACCTCCTGCTCGGACAGGTCGAACCGAGGGGAGGTCGCCAGTCCGAGGTCGGCGATGTACAGGCGTTCACCGTCGGTGAGGATGTTGCCGAAGTGGCCGTCGAAGTGCATCAACTCCTGGCCGTTCATGAAGGCCACGTCGGTGAGCAGGCACGACTCGACCATGGCGCTCGCCGCCATCGCGGCGTCCTGGCCGGCGGTGAGCTGGGCGGCGAGCCAGTCGTCGAGGTTGTAGGGGATGAACTCCTGGAACAGCACGATGCCGGCCGAGGCGCGGGCAAGGGCGTGGAGACGATCCCGTACCGCCGGTGATCCGTCCCAGTACCGCACGACCGCCTCGACGTCGGCGTGCTCATCGCCGGGTGGCGGCGCTCGGGTGGCGGCGCTCCCGGCAGCACCCGCCAGTGGTACAGCAGCGGAAAGGCCGCACTGCGCCCGGCCAGGACCCAGTTGGTCGTCATGACGTTGGCCGCGAGTTCACGCCATGCGCCGAAGCCCGGCCCGCCGACCTCGACAAGTCCGTACTGGCAGAACGGAGGCACCCCGAACAGGTTCGCCGTGGACATCACGTTGCCCGCTGAGCGCTCCAGGTCGGTCAGCGGGATGCGCTTGGCGAAGACCGGTACGCCGGCGACGTCCAGCAGCACCGAGGTACCGCCGATCCCCGAGCCCAGGGTCCGCGCCTGCTCCAGCGACTCGGCGAGTTGTCGGTCGCTGCGCAACGTCAGGGCGCTCGCCACATCGCCGTATCTGCTGACACGCTCAGCTCGGGACATGTCCAACGCGTCCGGCGGCTTCGACACCCGGCATCCTTCATGATCGAATCGTCTGGTGAGACGCTACACGTACACCCGCGCGCTGACCGATCGGCCTGGCTCTGCTGCCACTGCTCCATGACCTGCCGGAGGGCCGTGCTCGCGAGGAGCGGGAACTCGGCGGAGAGGCCGAAGCGGGCACCGGCCGGGTTCGTGGCCCCGAGGATCTCCGCCGCGCGCTGCGGCGCCCGCGGTGCGTCCGGGCGTGTTCCGAGGGATCCGTCAAAGAGCGCGGTACATGATGTGCAGTCCGACGTAGCCCTTCACCGGGTGCCGGAAACCCTCCGGCACGGTGCCGAGCACCTCGAATCCGAGCCGCCGGTACAACCGCACCGCCGTCTCGTTCGTCTCCACGACCGCGTTGAACTGCATCGAGCGGAAACCCGCCGCCCGGGCCCACTCGATCGTGTACTCGCACAGCGCGCGGCCCACACCGCGTCCGGAATGCGCTGGATCGACCATGTAGCTGGCGCTCGCGACGTGCGAGGCGTTGCCCATCTGGTTGTTGTTCATCTTCGCGGTGCCGAGGATCACGCCGTCGTCGTCGACCGCGACGACCGTACGGTTCGGGGCCGACAGCAGCCACCAGTCGCGCCCCGCCTCCTGACCGAGATCGAGCGGGTAGGAGAAGGTCTCTCCAGCGGCGACGATCTCGTGAAAGAACGGCCAGATGGCCGGCCAGTCGTCCACGACGGCTTCTCTGATCAGCATCCGCCCAGTATGCGGCAGCCGGGCGGTGCCGGTGCCAATGCCGGTGCGCCACACGATCACCCCGAATCGGCGGCCGCCCAGGGGCTCGGCTCGGCTGCCGCGCGCGGAATCGCCGGTCTCCACGTCGCTCCTCCAGCGCTGACGGGGCCACGTCACCGGAGGCCGAGGACCTTCTCCACCGCGTCGGCCGCCGCCGGAGCCCCGCCCGCGGCGGTCATCTCCCGCCGCATCCACGCCAGCCGCTCGCGAACGTGCCCGTCGCCGGCCACGTCCTCCACGGCCCGCCACAGCGCGTCGGGGGTGACCTCGCCCGGGGGCGGCACCGTGCCGAGGCCCAGTTCGGCGATGCGGTCGGCGTTGGCCCGCTGCTCGGCCATCTGGCACCGCCACCATCGGCACCTCGAGGTGCAGGCTCTCCATCGTGGCGCCCATCCCGGCGTGCGTGACGAACGCCCGCGCGTGCCGCAGCACGGCCGGCTGCGTCGCGGGCCGCCACGGGCTGGATCGCGCCACGCTGCGCGACATCGCCGTCGAGGCGGGCATCTCGCTCGGAGCCGTGCAGCACTACTTCCGCAGCAAGGACGAGCTGCTCCGGCACGTGATCGGCTATACGGGCGAGCAGGTCACCGCGCGGATCATGGCCGGACTCGGCGACCACGACGGCGCCTTCTCCGGGCGATCCTTCCTGCGGGTGATGGCCGCCGAGATGCTGCCGCTGGACGCCCGCCGCCGGTCCGAACGCCGCGTCCTCCAGGCATTCGGCGTCCGCGCCGCGGACGCCCCCCACCTGGCCGATCCCCTGCGAGAGGGGTACCACTGGCTGCACGACCAGGTCGCCGAACTGATCGGCCGGGCCCAGCGGGCCGGCGAGCTACGGCCCGACCTGGACGCCGAACGCGAGTCGATCGCACTGCTCGCCATGATCGAGGGTCTGGCCTTCGACATCCTGCTCGGCGTGCGCGATCCCGGCCAGGCCATGGCGAGCGTCCACTACCACCTGGACCGGCTGGCAGCCCGATAGGTCTCCCGGCCCGGCGGTCGACGCGCCGCGGTGCCCGCGGGCGGTGGATGTCCATGCCCACCAGGACGGTGCCACGGTGCTCGCGGGCGGTGGATGTCCGTGTCCACCAGGACGGTGCCGCGGGAATCGCACCGGCGCGGTGACGCCGTACGCGAAGATCCAAGGTCTTCCCAGCACCGGGCCGGGACGATATGACAGGGATGCGCCGTATGTCGGGGGCGGCACGGCCATCCAACGTCGCGACGGGGAGACCACATGACCGTACAAGTGATCATCGAGGCGGTTGGGCGGACGGAGTTGTCGGCCGAGCGGGTACGGGAGGTGGCCGCGGCGCATCCCGCCGTGCTCGCCCACCTGGAGGTCGCCGACGCCGGGCGGCTGATCGTGGGCCCCGCGGTGGCGCTCGGCCACGACCCGGACGAGGGCGCCCCGTTCCGGGCGGGGGTGTTCGACCCGGTCTCCAACCGGGGGGTCGAGCTGCGCGGGACCCTGGACCGGCCCGACCAGGCGCAGGTGCTGCCCAGCGCCTACCGGCCCAACCCGCGCCACGAGGAGCTGAAGGCCGCCGCGGCGATCCTGCGCGCCGACGAGCGCTTCCCCGCCGGGGAGGACGTGCTGGTCTACCAGCCCATGCCGCCGCTGGCCGACCTGGACAACCCCGACGGCACCACCACCCGCCGCCCCACCCTGGGCGTCTACGACCCCTCGGGCGCCACCATGCACCGCATCGTCGCCGTGGACGTCGCGGCCGGCCACGTCGACTGGTCCCCCGCCGGGGTCGGCGTCGCGATGCACCACCCGGGCGACTGCGAGTCGCACCTGCCCGTCCCCGTGGAGACCCTGCGCGACCGGGGCGGCCCCGACCAGGTGCGGCTGCGCGTGGTCGACGGCGACACCGAGCTGTGGAACATGATCGTGGTGCGGCCCCGCGCCTCGGCGCCCACCAACCCCGGCGACGGCTCGGGGGTGGAGCTGAGAGAGGTGCGCCACCGCGGCAGGCTCGTGCTGCGCCAGGCGCACGTGCCGATCCTCAACGTCCAGTACGAAGAAGACGGCGTCACCTACCGCGACTGGCAGTACGAGGAGACCCGCTTCTCGGCGACCGGCACCGAGCCGGTGGGCTGGGGGTGGCGGATCTGCGCCGAACCGCCCCGGACCATCCTGGAGCGGCCCGACAACGACGCCGGCAACTTCCAGGGGGTGGCCTTCCACCATGACGGCGGCGAGCTGCGCATCGTCAGCGAGCTGGCGGCCGGCTGGTACCGCTACGCCTCGGAGTGGCGCCTGGGCGACGACGGCACGATCAAGCCGCGCTTCGGGTTCGCCGGGGTGCGCAACCCGCGCACCTGCATGCGCCACCGCCACCACGTCTACTGGCGCTTCGACTTCGACGTGGAGGGCTCGGCCAACGACGTGATCGAGCAGTTCGACGACACTGGCTCGGGCGTTCCCCAGGCGGTGCCGATCGTGCGGGAGGTCGCCCGCAGGCGGCGTCCTCCCGCCCTGTTCTGGCAGGTCACCGACAAGACCAGCGGCCGGGGGTGGCGGATACGACCCGGCGAGCACGACAACACCACCGACCCCTACGGCGTCGCCGACCTGTGGTTCCTGCGCCACCACCCGGCCGAGCTCTACGACGGCAACACCGGTCCCGACAACCGGGCGATGCTGAACCGCTTCGTCAACGGCGAGAGCGTCAGCGCCACCAACGTCGTCGTCTGGTACGCCGGGCACTTCCGGCACGACCAGAACGACCCCGAGCCCCACCACGGGCACGTCGTGGGCCCGGACCTGATCCCCGTCACCTGACCTTCGCCACCCGGCCCGCGGCCGGTGGACATTCGGCCGGGGCCGTTGAATAGCCTGGGAAGCCGGCGCGGGCCGATGGCGAGGATTCGCGATCGGGTCGCGGGCGGATGTCCGGTACGGGTCCGTGGCTCCGACGTCTCCGGTGCCGGGCGCCACGGCGGCGCCGGCGGAGAGGAAGACACCATGAAGTACATGATCTTGATGTACGGCTCGCAGCGGGACTACGACGCCATGGCGGGCAAGGACGGCGACCGGCCGGCCCTGTCCCCGGAGGACTTCGCGCCGATGCACGCGTTCATGGAGGCGTTCTCCAGGGACCTGGAGGAGTCCGGCGAGTTCGTCGAGACGCGGGGCCTGGCCGCTCCGGTCCACACCCGCAGGGTGGGGTCGAAGGACGGTGTCCCGGTCGTGACCGACGGCCCGTACGCCGAGACCCAGGAGGTCCTGGCCGGCTACTGGATCGTGGAGTGCGAGAGCTTCGACCGGGCGACCGAGATCGCCGCCCGGCTGGGAGAGTGCCCCGCCCCCGGGTCGCTCGCCGCGAACGCCTACGCCGACGTACGGCCGGTCGAGGAGTTCCAGGGCGAGCTGGCGATCTGATCGTCTCCATGGTCGACACCGAGGTCGAGGACCTGCTGCGCCGGCTGGCGCCGCAGGTCCTCGACGCGCTGGTACGGCGTTACGGGCATTTCGACACCGCCGACGACGCGGCGCAGGAGGCGCTCCTGGCCGCCGCCACGCAGTGGCCCGAAGACGGCCTGCCGGACAATCCGCTGGGCTGGCTGATCACGGTCGCCTCGCGCAGGCTGACCGACCTGCTGCGCGCGGAGCAGGCGCGCCGGCGCCGTGAGGACACCGTCGCCCGGTGGGCGCTGTCCGACCGGTGGCCGGCGCCCGCCGCCGACAGGCCCGCCGCCGAATCCGACGACACGCTCATCCTGCTGTTCATGTGCTGTCACCCCTCGCTGTCGGCGGCCTCGCAGATCGCCCTCACCCTGCGGGCGGTCGGCGGCCTGACCACCGCGGAGATCGCCCGGGCGTTTCTGGTGCCGGAGGCGACCATGACCCGGCGCATCACCCGGGCCAAGCGCAGCGTCAAGGACAGCGGCATCCCCTTCGGCATCCCCTCGGGGCCGGAGCGCGCCGACCGGCTCGGCGTGGTCCTGCACGTGCTCTACCTGATCTTCAACGAGGGCTACGCCAGCACCTCGGGGCCGAGCCTGCAGCGCGTGGAGCTGTCGTCGGAGGCGATCCGGCTGGCCAGGATGGTCCACCGGCTGCTGCCCGACGACGGCGAGGTGACGGGGCTGCTCGCGCTCATGGTGCTCACCGACGCGCGCCGCCCGGCGCGTACCGGGCCGGACGGCTCCCTGATCCCGATGGCCGAGCAGGACCGCGGCCTGTGGAACGCCGCCTCCATCGCCGAGGGCGTGGCGCTCATCACCGGCGCGCTCCCCCGGGGGGTGGCGGGCCCGTACCAGCTGCAGGCGGCGATCGCCGCGATCCACGACGAGGCGCCGAGTGCCGAGGCGACCGACTGGCCGCAGATCACGGCCCTGTACGAGCTGCTGATGCGCATCTCCGACAATCCCGTGGTGGCGTTGAACCACGTCGTGGCGGTGGCCATGGCCCGGGGCCCGCACGCCGGGCTCGGCCTGCTCGGCCCGCTCGCGGCCGACGGGCGCATCGCCGAGGACCACCGGCTGCACGCGGTCCGCGCCCACCTGCTGGAGATGGCCGGTGAGCGGGTGGCGGCGCGTGACTGCTACCGGGAGGCGGCCCGGCGCGCGACCGGCCTTTCCCAGCAGCGCTACCTGCACGCCAGGGCGGCACGCCTGGCGGACGGGCGGCCGGGCCCCGGGTGAGGCGGTCTCTCAGGCGGACCGGTCGTGGCGTTTCGGCTCCTGATCGGGGTGGTGGCGCGGCACCAGTGTCGGGTTGACGTTGCCGAGCACGGTGTCGCGGTCGATCACCACGCGGGCCACGTCGTCGCGGCCCGGCACCTCGTACATCACGTTGAGCAGGACCTCTTCGAGGATCGCGCGGGTCGCGCGGGCGCCGGTGCGCCGCAGCAGCGCCTGGTCGGCGATCGCGCCGACGGCCTCCTCGGTGAACTCCAGCTCGACGCCGTCCATCTCGAAGAGCCTGCGGTACTGCTTGATCAGGGCGTTGCGCGGTTCGGTGAGGATGCGCACCAGCGCCGTACGGTCCAGCGGCTGGAAGGTCGACACCACCGGGAGCCGGCCGACCAGTTCGGGGATCAGCCCGAACCTCAGCAGGTCCTCGGGCATGACCTCGGCCAGGACGTCCCGCTCGCGCCCGATGCGGATCGGGGCGCCGAACCCGGCGCCGCCGCGGCCGGTCCGGGCCTCGATGATCTGCTCCAGGCCGGAGAACGCGCCACCGGCGATGAACAGCACGTTGGTGGTGTCGATCTGGATGAACTCCTGGTGCGGGTGCTTGCGGCCGCCCTGCGGCGGCACGCTCGCGGTCGTGCCCTCCAGGATCTTCAGCAGGGCCTGCTGCACGCCCTCGCCGGAGACGTCCCTGGTGATCGACGGGTTCTCGCTCTTGCGAGCGATCTTGTCGACCTCGTCGATGTAGATGATGCCGGTCTCGGCCTTCTTGACGTCGTAGTCAGCGGCCTGGATCAGCTTGAGCAGAATGTTCTCGACGTCCTCGCCCACGTAGCCCGCCTCCGTCAGGGCGGTGGCGTCGGCGATCGCGAACGGGACGCCGAGCATCCGGGCGAGTGTCTGGACGAGATGGGTCTTGCCGGAGCCGGTCGGGCCGACCAGCAGGATGTTGGACTTGCCCAGCTCGACCGCCTCGACCGGCTCGACCGCCTCCCTGCCCGCGGCGTGCCGCGCGCCGGGGAGCACGCGCTTGTAGTGGTTGTAGACCGCCACCGCGAGCGACTTCTTGGCGTTGTCCTGCCCGATGACGTACTGCCCGAGGAACTCGTGGATCTCCCGCGGCTTCGGCGGCCTGCGGAGCCCTCCCCCGAAGCCGGCGGGGGATTCGGGGGATCGGCCGAACTCCTCCTCGATGAGCTCGTTGCAGAGCTCGACGCACTCGTCACAGATGTAGACACCGCCGGGACCGGCGATGAGCCTCATGACCTGCTTCTGGCTCTTCCCGCAGAACGAGCATTTCAGCAGGTCGCCGCGGTCACCGGTGCGTGCCATGGGAAACGTCTCCTCAGCGGTCGTAGGGGGCGAAGAGCCGCGGGGTCACAGGGTCACGAGCAGTGACGCCAGGCGCCAGGTGCCCGGGTCGGGCGCGCGTCCCGCGTTCTCCGGGGCGAGGGCCAGGTCCGGGAAGCGGCGCAGCAGCGCGGTGAGCGCGACCTCGGTCTGTACGCGGGCCAGCGAGGCCCCCAGGCAGAAGTGCGGCCCGTGGGCGAATCCGAGGTGTCCCCCCGCCTGCGTGGAGCGGCCCAGGTCGAGCAGGTCGGGGTCGGCGAACACGCGCGGGTCGCGGTTGGCGGCGGCGATCGCGGCGGTGACGGGCTCGCCCTCGCGTACCAGCGTGCCGTGCAGCTCGACGTCCTCGCGCGCGTAGCGGGGGATCGACAGCAGCGTCGGGCCGCACCAGCGCGTCAGCTCCTCGATGGCGCGCGGCATGAGCGCGGCGTCCTCGCGCAGCGCGGCGGCCTGGCCGGGGTGGGTGAGCAGGACCTCCACGGCGTTGGCGATGAGGTTCGTGGGCGTCTGCCCCGCCAGGACCAGGTGCCAGACCATGGTGACCAGCTCGGTGTCGCCGAGCCGGTCACCGTCGTCGGCCTGGGCGCGGATGAGGTCCGACAGCAGGTCGTCGCCGGGTTCGGCGCGACGGCGCGCGACCGCCGCCCTGGCGCCTTCCATGATGTTCGGTATGGCCTCGGCGAACCTCTGGCCCCCGCCTCCCACGACGGTGGCGCCGTACTCGCGCCAGTGCGGGCGGTCGGCGCCGGGAATGCCGACCAGCTCGCAGATGACGTCCATCGGCAGCGGCCGGGCGAAGTGTCCCAGCAGGTCCACCACGCCGTGCTCGGCGTGGCCGGGCAGGCCGTCGAGCAGGGCCTCGACGATCGGCTCGATCCGCGGCCGGAACTCGGCGGCGCGGCGCGCGCTGAAGGCGGGCGACACCAGCCGGCGCAGCCGTAGGTGCTCGGGCCCGTCCATCTCGCTCATGGTCCGCATGTAGGGCAGGCAGTCCTCCGGCACGTCGGGCCGCATGAAGCTGGCGGCGTTGATCTCGAACCGCGGGTCGCTCAGCATCGCCCTGACGTCCTCGTGCCGGGTGAGCGCCAGCATCGGGCCGAAGCCGGGGGCCACCAGCCGCGCCAGCGGCGAGGCCTCCCTGGCGCGCCCGTAGGCGGCGAAGGGGTCGCGCAGCACCTCGGCGTCGGTGAGGTGGATCTCGGGAACGTCGCTCACGTCCTGGTCGACGGCGGTCATGGGTCCTCCGGAATCTCAGATGTTCAGAACAGATGGTCTCGTCATCTGAGTGGTCACGGTATCTTGGATCACGATGGACGGCAACGCCGCGGCGAGGAGGACGATGGGCCGGCTCGGCAGGGCGCAACTGCAGGAACGCAACCGTGCCAAGGTGCTGGCCGCGGCCGTGGACGAGTTCGCCGAACGCGGTTTTCGCGACGCGAAGATCGACTCCATCGCCGAGCGCGCCGAGCTCACCCGCGGCGCGGTCTACTCCAACTTCCCCGGCAAGCGGGCCCTGTACTTCACGGTCCTGGCCGACCTCGCCGAGCGCGCCCCCGAGCCGCCGAACCCCGAGCCCGGCCTCACCCCCCGCGAGGCGCTCGGCGCGCTCGCCCGCGTCTGGCTGGCCCGGCTCCCCCTGAGCGTCGACGAGCGGTACGGCATGGCCAGGATCGGCATGGACCTGATGCCCGAGATCCTCGCCGACGAGCGGACCCGGCGGCCGTTCGCGCAGCTGATGAAGCTCGACGCGATCCTGCTCGGGCTCGCGCTGGAGCGCCTGCGCCCGCCCGCGACCCCCGGCGGACGTCTGGTGCACGTGGCCGAGGCCGCGCTCACCATCCTGCACGGCGCGAACCAGATGGCCGCCGCCGCTCCCGGCTTCACCGAGCCCTTCAACATCGTCAAGGCCTGCGAGCGGCTCGCCGGCCTCGACCTCGACGACATGTGGCCGTCCACGCCGTGGATCCCGCAGGCCCGGCCCGCCGACGAGCCGTGGTCGCCGCCGCCGGCGGTGAACGCGGTGCGCGCCGAGCCCGCGCGGCTCACCGGCGACGGCGTGGTGGCCGTTCTGGGGCTGCACCGGCTTGAGGCCGCCGAGGAGGCGGTACGGGCCGCACCGGCCGGCGCCACGATCACCGCCGTGCTGGTCACCGGCGACCCCGGCGAGCTGGCACCGCTGGCGCGGCTGGCCGTCGCCGACCTCTGCGGCTGCCTGCGCCAGGCCTTCCCGCCCTCGGCGTGGCCACGCCTGCAGGTGGTGCTCGACGACTCCGGCGCCCTGGCCGCGGCGGCGGGCGTCCTGGCCGTCAGCGACGCGACCGAGGCCGCCGTCCGAGTCCAGGCGGGCCGGATCGTCATGCGCGCCGACGGCCGCGGCGCGTGCCACACGGCCGCCACGGCGCGGGGCGAAGCCACGGCGGACGAGGCCGGGCGGCCCGCCGGCACGGCCCTCGACACCGGCCCCGGGGCAGTGAAGCCGTCGGTCCCGGGGCGATGAAGCCACCGGTGCCACCCGGCGCCCTCGCCGCAGAGCCTCGGGCGCCAGGCCAGGGAATTCGCCGGCCTAGGCATCATGTACGGTCATCTGTGACCTCATCTCCCCCTTCCTCCCGCCGGCGAGGCTGATGCCCTCCCTCGACACCGTCCAGTGGGTCATCCTGCTGGCCGCCCTGTTCCTGGTGGGCTTCTCCAAGACCGGCGTCTCCGGCTCGGGGACGGTGGCCATCGCCCTGTTCGCGCTCGTGCTGCCGACCAAGCAGTCCACGGGCACGCTGCTGCCGCTCCTGCTCGTCGGCGACCTGGTCGCCGTGGCCTCCTACCGGCGCCACGCCGACTGGCCGAGGCTGATCCGGCTCTTCCCGTGGGTCGCCCTGGGCGTGGTCGCCGGGGCCGTGGTGGTGCGCTGGATCGACGACGCGCAGATGAGACGGCTCATCGGGGCGATCCTGCTGATGATCATCGCGGTGCACCTGTGGAACCGGCGCCGGGCCCCGGAGGACTCGCTCGCCCATCGCCGCCCGGTGGCCGCCCTCGCGGGCGTCTTCGCCGGCTTCGCCACCATGACGGCCAACGCGGCCGGCCCCATCATGGCCATCTACCTGCTGGCGGCGGGCCTGCCGATGCTGGGCTTCCTGGGGACCAGCTCCTGGTTCTTCCTGACGATCAACGCCTTCAAGGTGCCGTTCAGCGTCGCGCTGGGCCTCATCACCCCCTCCAGCCTCGTCTTCGCCGCGCTGGGCGCCCCCGCGGTCCTCGCCGGAGCCGCGACCGGGCGCGCCGTCATCAGCCGCATCGACCGCACGCTCTTCGAACGGATCACGCTGGGGCTCACGCTGCTCGCCGCGGTGCGCCTGCTGCTGTGAGGTCTCCGCCGGCGGCCGGTCGTACGGCTCAACGCGGACGCCCCGACGGCCGCGGCACCGACAGGTCCGTGTCGCGTTCGAGCAGGGCGAGGAAGTGGCCGAAGCCGCCCGGCGCCCGGGGGTCGCGGCGCGCCGAGGTCACCACGGCCACGCCGGTGGTGCGCAGGACCCGCCTGCCGGCCAGCTCCAACGCCCGGACCAGGGCGTCGTCCTCACCGGTCGGCAGCGCGCTGAACCCGCCGACCGCCAGGTAGGCGGCGGCGGTGACGCCGAGGTTGGCGCCGTGCACGTGCGGATGCCATCGCCCGCCGTCCGCCTCCGCGCCGGTCGCGTCCTGGCCGGCCGTCCTCGTCCCCGTTCTCGTCCCTGTCCCGGCGGCGTACCCCTCGGCGTAGGCGGCCCTGCACCGCGGCGGGTAGCCGGACCAGTCGGTGATCATCACAGTGCCGACGACGGCCTCCCACCTCTGGGAGGCGTGCCTGAGCTGGCGGCTGAGCCAGCAGGGCGGGACCAGGGTGTCGGCGTCGGTGGTGGCGACCCAGACGGCGGCGGGATCCAGGGCGCGGGTCCGCCGCAGGAGCGCCTGCGTGCCCGCCAGCCGCGCCTGCCCGACGTTGGTCATGGTGCCCTCGACGACGGTCGCCCCGGCCTGCGCGGCGAGGGAGGCCGGACGGTCACCGCACGTGTCGGCGACGACGATCAGGTGGACCGCCACGCCGGGGAGCATGCGCCCGGCCAGGTTCACCGAGGCCAGGCAGGCGGGCAGCAGGTCCTCCTCGTCGCGGGCGGGCACCACGACTCCGACGGCCTGGATCACACAAGTCCCTCGGTCTCGGCCACCGAGGGGGCCGCGGCACCGCGCAGGTAGACCTCGGCGAGGAAGTCCGGCTCGCGGTTCGACGAGGCGGGTCAGCCCGGCACGTCCGGCGAGGGCGCGGTGCACCTCCTCGCCGCCGCGCGGGTACTCCGCGACGGGATGCCTCCAGTGCACCGCGAGCAGGGTGCCCCCGGGGCTCAGCGCGGCGACCGCCAGGTCGAGCATCCGCTCCAGGTCCATGCCGCCGAAGTAGTAGAGCACCTCCGACAGCACGATGAGATCGAACTCCCCCTCCCGCTCCGGCCACTCATCGGGCAGGACGCGCCGCTGCACCCGCGTCCCCGGGTGGCCCGCGGTGCGTTCCGAGGCCGCCGCGACCGCGACGGAGGACAGGTCGCAGGCCAGCAGCCGGTCGCAGCGCGGGGCGAGCAGGGCGGTGAACACCCCGATGGAGCAGCCGGCCTCGAAGGCGTTGCGGTAGCGGCGCGCGGGCAGCAGCGCGGCACTGATGGCGTACTTGCGCTCCTCGTACCAGCGGGAGGTGAATCCCCACGGGTCCGGCGAGGCCGCGTACATGTCCTCGAAGTACTCCGGCCCCAAGGTCGCCGGATGGGTCGTCACCGGATACCTCCGGCGCGGAGTCCCCGGCGCCGGCCGTGGAGAGGATGTCAACGGAAGAGCACCTCGTGATCGCGGGTGAAGTGGGCGACGACGCCGGGGGGCAGCACCGCCTCCAGACCGGCGCCGCGGGGCTCCAGCTGGCTGGCGAAACAGCCGATGGCCGCCCGTTTGCGGGCCAGGACCGCCGGCGGCAGGGGGATGCGCGACGCCCGGTCCCAGGGCAGCCGCGCGTCGCCGGGCCGGGCCCAGTGCCAGGCCCAGATCGGGTAGAAGTAGGGGCGCAGCCCCGCCGAGGCCGCGGCCCTGCCTGCGGCCTCGTGATCGGAGTGCGCGTCCGCCTCCCACGGGGCCAGGCACACCTCGAACCCGGCGGACGCCTTCCCCAGCGCCCGCGCGAGCTCGCCCTCGCGCTCGGCCAGCCCGGTGTCGGGCATGCCCAGCCGCACGACCTCCACGCCGCCGGCCCCCAGGGCCTCCAGCGCGGACGCGGTCTCCCCCACCCGCCGCGCCACCAGCGCCGCCACGTCGGCGACCCCCGGGTGGGAGGCCTCGCCGTCGGTGACGGCGACCAGGCGCAGCCGCACCTCTGAGGCCGCCAGCAGCGACAGCAGCCCGCCGAGCCCCAGCACCTCGTCGTCGGGATGGGCGGCGATCACCACCGCGCTGCGCCATCCGCCGTACGCGAGCGCCGGGAGGGCGCCGAGCCCCGGCCAGGCGCGCCACTCGGCCTCCGGGGTTCCCGGGGCGTCGATGGGGTTGGGGGCGGGATCGGCCCAGCCCGCCCGGTCGGCCCGGTCGGTGCTCACCAGCCGGCTCCCTGCTCGGCGACCAGGGCACCCAGCGCGGCGAGGTCGCGTTCGGCGTGATGCTGGCGCAGGTAGACCGTCAGGTCGGCGACCCGGCGCCCGTGCGCGGCGTCGTGGGCGAGCGGCCCGGCGCCCAGCGCCCTGCCCACCCGGCCCATGACGTCGGTGGCCATGGTCTCCACCAGCGCCTTGAGGCGCAAGGACCGCGGCCTTCCCGCGTTCTTGAGGTCGTGGGGGTCGGCGTCGATCTCGTCGGCCGACTCCTCCAGCGCGGCCCTGGCGGTACGCAGCGCCACGTCGACCGCGCCCAGGTGGGCCAGGGCGTGCGGGCCGACGTCCCGCTCGGCCGCGGCGGCCAGCAAGGTCTCGGCCACGCCCCTGGCTCCCCCGTACCAGCACGCGGCGACGCCCGCGCCGCCGTGGTGGAAACCGGGTCTTCTCACATACCCGTCCACCGGTCCCACCGGTTCGGCGGGAACCTCGTCGAAGCGGACGTCCAGGGTGTCGCTGGCCGCCATCCCCGTCGCCGGCCAGCTGCCGATCACCGGCCGCAGGCCCTCGGCCGCCACGGCGAGCGGGGGCCGTTCGGTGCCTCCGCGGTCACCAGGGCGTGGGTGCACACCCGCGGCCCCGGGGTGCGCCGAGAGGGACGGGCCGGGAGGCTGTGCCGCTCACACGCCCCACCGGCTGCCGGTCGCCGGCGCGGGACCGGCGAGTTCGGCGAGGATCGCGAGGGCGTCGGCGTGCCCCTCGCACAGTCGCGCCAGCGACAGGTCCCGCCGGGCCAGCGAGCTCAAGGCCTCCCACCGCCGCCTGGTGCCCCCGCCGCCGGGCAGCGGAAGGTCCAGCCGCCCCGACTCCACCTCGGCGACGAACTCTCTTTCGACTCCCCGTCCATGGACCGGGCCTACCCTGCCGGGGGTATTCATATCATTCCTGGTAAAAAGGGTTAGTTCTGCTCCGGCAAGATCTTCGACGGGCTCACGAAAAACGAAATCCGCACGCTCCTCGATGTTTTCGTTTACCTTCGTCGGCAAGTATTCGCGGCGACGAAAGGAAGAAAGCGTGTTACGAGGACTTACCACCGTGAGATTTCACGCCGCCGATCTGGACGCGGCCAAGAAGTGGTACACCGAGCTGCTGGGCGTCGAGCCGTACTTCGACAAGCCCGGCTACGTCGAGTTCCGCTTCGGCGACTACCAGCACGAGCTGGGCCTGCTCGACAGCGGCTACGCCCAGCAGCTGGCCGACGACGTGGAGACCGGCCCGGCCGGTGTCGTCACGTACTGGCACGTCGACGACGTCCCCGAGGCCCTCGACCGGCTGCTGTCCATGGGGGCCGTGGAGCACGAGCCGCCCCGGGAGTTCGGCCAGGGATTCGTCGGCGCCTCGGTGATCGACCCCTTCGGCAACATCCTGGGCGTCATGTACAACCGGCATTACCTGGAGATCCTCGACTCGCTCGCGAAGGCCTGATCCGCGGTCTCCCCCTTTCTTTTTCCCGCGGAATGCTCAGCCGTGGGCGCGCAGGGCGGCGATCACCCACTCGAAGGCCGGAACGACCGAGGGAAACGGCTCCCGGCCGTTGAGCACGCCCAGCAGCTGCCAGTAGCGCTCCACCTGGGCGTCGGCGAGCATCCGGAGCCGCTCGCGCAGCTCGGCGCGCTCCGCGGCCGGCAGATGGGGCTCGACGACGCCCGCCAGGACGCGCCCGCCCTCGGCCGACTCCGGCGCGATCCCACCGGCCAGCGCCCGGCCGCCCTCCTCCAGCACCCGACGTCGCAGGTCGAAACCGGCCTCGATCCGGGGCTCGGAGGAGCCGCTGAGCACGATCCGCCGCAGCCGCCCCCGGAAGTCCTCGTCGGCGACCAGCTCGGCCAGCTCCACCCAGGCGTCGACCTGGCCCGGTGTCGGATCGTCGGGCAGCTCGCCGGGCAGTTCCCGCATCCACCCGGCGACGATCGCGGCGTCGCCGTCAAGGTCGAGGTCGATCCCCGCGAAGAGGCCACCGACGAAGTCGTCGACGACCCGCTGCCGCTCCGTGGCGGACAGCCGGGCGAGTTTGTGCATCATCAGTGTCTCCTCCGTTGTACTTCCACGCCTGGCGACCGTGCGGAGTACGGCGCGGCGCAGCCTCAGGGTCCGGATCTCCGCGTCCAGCGCCCGGGCGTGGATCCGCGCCACCTCGGCCACGGTGACCTGGCGCGCCAGGATCGCCTGGATGCCCTCCAGGCCGATTCCGAGCTCGCGCAGCGTCCGGACCAGGTCGAACCGGGCGACGGCCTCCGCGTCGTACAGGCGGTACCCGCCGTCGGAACGGCCGGTGGGCGGCACCACGCCGCTGTCGGACCAGAAGCGGATCGTGTGCACCGGCAGGCCGGTACGGCGGGCGAGCCCGCCGATCGTGTAAAGCTCCGCGCTGTCACTCACGAGACGAATCTGCACCCTCAAGTCACTTGAGAGTCAAGCGGCGGACGCGCCGGACCCGCGAAGGGCGTCCGTCTTCGCGGGTCCGGCGCGGGCTCTTCGCGAGGCCGGCGGGCGGGGCGGCCGGCGCCGGCCGCCCCGCCCGCCGGACGAGGAGTCACCGGCTCGGCCGTCTCAGCGCGAGAGCAGGTCCCGAAGGGTCTTGGCGACGTCGGAGGGAGCCTCCTCGGCCATGAAGTGGCCGAAGGTGACGGGGATGTGCCGCAGGTCGGGCGCCCAGGCGCTCCACAGCGCCGCCGCGTCGAAGCCGAGGGCGGCGCCCCAGTCCTGCTGCAGCACGGTGACCGGCATCCGCAGCCGGATGCCGGCGTCCCGGTCGGCCTGGTCGTGGGCGACGTCGACACCGGCGGAGGCGCGGTAGTCGGCCACGATCGAGGGCACCGCCGCGCGGCAGGCCTCCAGGTAGGCGGCACGGACATCGGCGGGGATCGCCTCCGGGTCCTTGGTCCAGATGTCCAGGAAATACCCGAAGAAGGCGTCGGAACTGGCGGCGATCATCTGCTCGGGCAGGCCCGGAGGCTGGGCCATCAGGTACAGGTGGAAACCGACGGCGGCGGTGGTGCCGTGCAGCACCTCCCACATGTCCAGCGTGGGCAGCACGTCGAGGCTGGCCAGGTGGGTGATCGTCTCGGGGTGGTCCAGGCCGGCGCGGATGGCGACCAGGGCACCGCGGTCGTGCCCGGCCAGCGCGAAGCGCTCGTGTCCCAGCGCGCGGGCCAAAGCGACGATGTCGGCGGCCATGGTGCGCTTGGCGTAGGTGGTGTCGTCGGCCTCGGCCGGCTTGTCGCTGGCACCGTAGCCGCGCAGGTCCGGACAGATCACGGTGTGATCGGCCGCCAGGTCGGCGGCGACGTGCCGCCACATCAGGTGGGTCTGGGGGAAGCCGTGCAGCAGCACGATCGGGCTGCCCGTTCCCGCGACGGCCACGTTCAGGGACACGCCGTCGGCGACGGGGACGCGCCGGTAGTCGAATCCGGCGATGACAGGCGCCATGGTTCCGCTCTTTTCCCTAGGTGGTTGGATTCCCCCAGCCTGCCGGGCGTGAATGAGCATCCGGTCAGCGCGCTAACGTGGCCAGGGGGACGCGCGGGGAAAGGACGGTCGAGGGGTGCGGGTCGTGTTCGGGGTGCTGGGGCCGGTGACGGCCTGGGACGCTGCCGGGGACGCGATCGCCCTGAAGGGGCCGCGGCACCGCGAGGTGCTGGCCCGGCTGATCATCGCCCGCCGCCGCGTCGTCCCGATCACCGGCCTGGTCCAGGACCTGTGGGACGATCCACCCCCCGGCGCGGTGGGCGCGGTACGCACCTTCGTGGCCGCGCTGCGCCGCGCGCTGGAACCCGAGCGCCCGCCCAGGACCCCGGCCCGGCTGCTGGTCACCGAGGGGCCGGGGTACGCGCTGCGCGCGGAACCGGACGCGGTGGACGCCTGGCGCTTCGAACGGGCGCTGTCGGCCGCCGCGACGATGCCTCCCCAGGACGGGCTCGCCCGGCTGGCCGAGGCGCTGGGGTGGTGGCGCGGGCCCGCCTACGCCGAGTTCGCCGACCGGAGCTGGGCCCGCACGGAGCGCTCCCGCCTGGCCGAGCTGCGGCTGCACGCCGTCGAGCGCCAGGCCGAGACCCGGCTGGCCCTCGGCCTGGCCGCCGAGGCGGTGCCGGACCTGGACGCGCACGTGGCCGAGCACCCCTGGCGCGAGGACGCCTGGCGGCTGCTGGCGCTCGCGCTGTATCGCACCGGCCGCCAGGGCGACGCGCTCGCCGTCCTGCGCCGGGCACGAACGACGCTGGTCCAGCAGCTGGGGGTGGACCCGGGCCCGCCCCTTCGCCGCCTGGAGGCCGATATCCTCCACCACGCCGGCCACCTCGACCTCACCTCCGGCCCGGACGGGGCGGCGGCCCGGGTATGGGCACAGACGGCCGCCGTCTACGACCGCACCGTGACCTCCGGTGCCCGGGCCCGGCTGGAGTCGACGGTGGGCCTGCTGCGCAGCCTCGCGGTGACCGGAGGCGCGGGCCTGGACGCCTCCCGCAAGCACCGCCTGGCGGCCATCACCGCCGCCGAAGAGCTGGGCGACGCGGAACTGACCGCCCGGGTGATCGGCGCCTACGACGTCCCGGCGATCTGGACCCGCTCGGACGACCCCCAGCAGGCGGCGCGCGTCGTGGCGGCGGCCGAACGCACCCTGGCCGCCATCCCGCCCGGCGGGCATGAGGCGGCGCGGGCCGGCCTGCTGGCCACGATCGCCCTGGAGTCGCGCGGCACCCGCTCGGCGCGCGGGCCCCAGGCCGCCCGCCAGGCCGAGGAGATCGCCCGTCGCCTGGACGATCCCGCGCTGCTGGCGTTCGCCCTCAACGGCGTGTTCATGCAGACCTTCCACCGCGCGGGACTGGCTCCGCGCCGGGACGAGATCGGCGCCGAGCTGGTCGCGCTGTCCACCCGGCACGGCCTGGTGGCCTTCCAGATACTCGGGCATCTCATCCGCCTCCAGGCCCGCGGCGCGCTCGCCGACTTCGCCGAGGCCGACCGGCACGCGGCCGCCGCGGACCGGCTGGCCGAGCGCCACGAGCGGCCGCTGGTGGGCGTGTTCACCCACTGGTACCGGGCACTGCGGCTCGCCGCGGCCGAGCGGACACCTGCGGCCGAGGCCGAGGCGGCCTACCGGGACGCCATCGCACGGCTGGACGGCGTCGGCATGCCGGGCCTGGAGCACGGCCTGCCGCCGCTCGCGCTGCTGTGCCTGCGCCTGCGGCACGCGCTGCCCGCCCCCACCGACGAGCACATCGACTGGGGCCCCTACGAGCCATGGGCCCGTCCCCTGGTGCTGCTGGCCCGAGACCGGGCCGCCGAGGCCGCCGAGGCGCTGCGCGAGGTCCCCGAACCGCCCTGCGACCTGCTGTTCGAGGCCCTGTGGTGCCTGACCGCGCGGGCCGCGATCGCCATCGGCGACAGGCAGGCCATGCAACGCGCGCGCGACGAGCTCACCCCCGCGGCGGCGGAGCTGGCCGGGGCGGGCAGCGGCCTGCTCACCCTGGGACCGGTCTCCCGGCACCTCGACGACCTCGACGACGCTCTCGCCCGCCACGGCGGCGCGGCCCGCTCCCGCCGGAGATGAGACAGGATTTTCCCGTCAGCGGCGTCCGACGAGTGCCCACCGCGCACCCGGCGATCCCGAAGGCGGGATCGGAAAGCAGGCGAGATTAATTTAAATCCAGAATCATCCCGACTGATTTCCGCTTTTGTGGAGGTTCGTCTCTCAAGGGGTGATGGCGGGATCATCGAGGTCGGCCGATCCTGGCCGGTCCAGCCCGGCGGCCAGGTCGGCGATCGCCTGGTCGATCTCCTGGCGCAGGATGTCCATGGGCGGCGTCTCGTCGAGACCGTCGGCGTGTTCGAGCCACCGGCTCAGGACCACGCGGAGCGCTGTCAGCGCCGTTGCCGCGCACAGTGCCGGATAGATCCCGCTCGGCGCCGGATCGGCGCCGGATCGAAGGCGTTCGGCGATGGCCTCGGCGAGCGCCTTCTCCTGGGAGACCAGCAGGGCCAGCTGGTGGGGTAGCAGCGACGGCGTCCTGGAGATGAGCCGTGCCGCCCTGATGTAATCGCGGCTGGTCTCGTCATCGTGGTCGACGACGGCGAGCACCGCCTGGCGAAGCGCCCACAGCATCGATTCGGTCCGGGGCCGGGCGCGGAACTCGGCGGTGAGCGCCTCACAGCCGGCCGCCACCACCGCCACCACCGCCTCCTCCTTGCTGGAGAAGTAATTGAAGAAGGTCCGCAGCGCGATGTCGGCCTCGGTGGCGATCTGCTCGACGGTGACGTTCTCCACGCCATGACGCAGCCCCAGACGCAGCGCCGCTTCCCGTACGGCGGCCCGGGTGGCCAGCTTCTTCCGCTCGCGGCGCCCCGTCACGACCCCGGCCCCGGTGACGGTACCGGTGGCGGTCCTGGTGCCGGGTTCGGCGCGCGCCGGCGTGAGCGGCGCCTCAGGGCGGACCATGATGTCCCCTTTCGCGGGCTCGGCGTGCTGGACGGCCCGGCGGGCCCGGTGGGACCGGGCCCGCCGTGAATCGGTAAGCCTAGACTGCTACAGGCGGGTCAGGCCCAGGTGACGGGCAGGGAATGCACGCCGAAGATGAGCATCTCGTTGCGCAGCGGCACCTGCTCGGCGGGCACGGCCAGGCGCAGGTTCGGCATCCTGGTGATCAGCTCCCCCAGGCCGACCCGCATCTCCGCCCGGGCGAGCTGCTGGCCCAGGCACTGATGGATGCCGTGCCCGAAGGCCAGGTGCGGGGTGCGAGGCCGCCGTACGTCGAGCCGGTCGGGATCGTCCCAGTGGCGGGAGTCGCGGTTGGTCTCGGGCGTGGCGATGATCACCGTGGCGCCTGCGGGGATCTTCACGCCGGCGAGCGTGACGTCCTCGACGGCCACCCGGCTGACGCCCATCTGGATGATGGACAGATAGCGCAGCAGTTCCTCGATCGCGTTGTCCATCAACGCCGGGTCGGCGCGCAGCGCGGCGAGCTGGTCGGGGTGCTCCAGCAGCGCGAAGGTGCCCAGGCCCAGCATGTTGGCGGTGGTCTCGTGCCCGGCGCCGAGCAGCACCAGCGCCATGTCGGTCAGCTGGGCGTCGGTCAGCGGCGGGTCGGCGTCGTGCACGAGCCCGGACAGGATGTCGTCGGCCGGTTCGGCCCGCTTGGACGCCACCAGTTCCTGGATGAAGCCGTACAGCTCCAGGCCGGCGCGGACCCGCTCCTCTTCGGGGGTGGTGGAGTTCAGCGCGATGGCGGTGCGTTCCTGGAACTCGGCCCGGTCGGCGTAGTCGACGCCGAGCAGCTCACAGATCGCCAGCGAGGGGATCGGCAGCGCGTAGGCCGGCACGAGGTCGGCCTCGGTGCCGGCGGCCCGCATGGCCTCGATGTGCTCCACGGCGATCTCACGCAGGCGAGATTCCAGCGCCTTCATCCGCCGGACGGTGAACTGACCGGTCAGCAGCCGTCGCAGGCGCGTGTGCTCCGGCGGATCCATGAAGACGAACATCCCGTCGGCACGGCTTTCCACCTTCGGCGCGAGGCTGGACGCCTCCTGGCCGTCCTGCGCCGCGGCGGCCAGTTGCTCGACCTCGTGCGGCTGCAGGCTGGTGACGTCGGGATAGCGCACCCGGTCAGAGCTGAAGCGCGCGTCGGCCAGGACGGCGCGGGCCTCCTGCAGGCCGGTGACCAGCCAGGTGGGAGCGCCGTTGAGGAGCTTGAGCGGCTGGATCGCCCCCTGCTCACGCCGCTGCCGCAGCCCGGACGGCGGATCGAACGGGCAGCCGCCCCGCTCCACCAGGTCCGCCGGCAGCATCCTGCGCATTCCCGTCGGGGATTCCGTCACCGGCCTGGCCTGGGTCTCGCTCTGCTCGCCGCGAGTCGTCATCGCCACATCCTCTTCTTGGGCAGCAGGCTGTGCCGCCCGTCACTGGCGGGGTTCGCCGTCACCCTACACACAAAACATGCATGCCAAGCATCTATGCATGTCGAGTATCAATGCACGACGCGCATTTTTTTCTGGCCGTAGGGAGTGCCAGTAAGACTCGGGCAGCCGGTACAGGCGTTTGAGTCAGAGCGGTACGAGGCCGAAGCGGGCAACCGGACCAAGTGCCATGTGCCATGCGCTCGGCGAAACCATGTGTGCCGGGCCGCGAGATCGGGCCTGGCCGTGCAGTTGTGCACGCCGCCGTGGCCGGGGTCCGTCCCGGATGACATCTGGTCGATTCCGCAGGCCGCAGTCGCGCGGCCGGCCTTTCCTGTCGGACGTGAAGCCGTCCGCGAGGAACACGCACCGGGCCTGGTCGCGCTTGGTGGCCGGCGTCTGACCGGGCTCGATGACCGGCAGCGGGGTCGCCTGGGCCGGTGTGCCGATTGCCCGGGGTGTGGACCCAGCGACCTGTCTCACTCGACCCCGTGAGGACGGCGCCGGGAACACGTACGCCTCCTGCCGCAACGACATGTACCCGGGGGTTGACTCGTTAGCTAAAGATGATAGCTTTTAGCTAACAAAGTTAGCTAATGCGCCGACAAGCCACATGGAGGCAGTCATGACCGAGTTCCTGAACGTTGACGGTGGGACCATCGCCTACGAGGTGACCGGCCTCACCGGCCCGCTGGTGGTGCTCGCCCACGGCATGGGCGACAGCCGCGAGGCCTACCGGTTCCTCGCCCCCGCCCTGGTGGAGGCCGGGTATCGGGTCGCCGCGGTGGACCTGCGCGGCCACGGTGAGTCCAGCGTCGGGTGGGCGTCCTACACCCGCACCGCCATCGCCGGCGACCTGATCGCCCTGGTGCGGCACCTCGGCGGGCCGGCGGTGCTCGTCGGGCACTCCATCTCCGGCGGTGCGGCCACGATCGCCGCGGCCAAGGCCCCGGAGCTGGTCACCGCGCTGGTCGAGCTCGGGCCTTTCACCCGCAAGCAGCAGATCCGGCTCGGTGACCTGCGGGTGGCCGCCTACCGCCGCGGGGCGACCCATCTCATGGGCACCACCATCCTGGGCAGCACCCGGCAGTGGGCCAAGTACCTGGACGTCGCCTACCCCGGCGTCAAGCCGGCCGACTGGGACGTCCGCATGAAGCAGATCACCGCGATGCTGCAGGAGCCGGGCCGGATGAAGGTCCTGCAGGCGATGGGCAAGATCTCTCCCGTCGACGCCGGTGAGCAGCTGGGCAACGTCACCTGCCCGGTGCTCATCGTCCAAGGCAGCCTCGACCCCGACTGGGTCTCACCGCGGGCCGAGGGCGAGGCGATCGTCGCCGACCTGCCGGCCGGGCTGGGCCGGCTGAAGATGATCGACGGCGCCGGCCACTATCCGCACGTCCAGTACCCCCAGCAGACCCTCGCCGCGATCCTGCGCTTCCTGGGCGGCGTCCGTGCCTAGGGCAGGCCTGAACGCGGCCACGATCGTGGCGGCCGGCGCCGCGCTCGCCGACGAGATCGGCTTCGCCGACCTGACCATGGGCAGGCTGGCCGAGCGGGTCGGGGTGCGCACCCCGTCGCTGTACAAGCACATCGCCAGCCAGGCCGACCTCAACCGGCAGATCGCGGCGCTCACCCTCGCCGAGGCCGCCGACGCGATCGGCGCGGCCACCCAGGGCCGCGCCGGGCGTGACGCTCTGATCGCCGCGGCCCGTGCGCTGCGTGACTTCGTGCTCGCCCACCCCGGCCGCTACGCGGCCACCATCGGCATCACGCCGACCGGTCCAGACGACCCGATCGCGGTCGCCGAGAGGCGAGGACTGGGACCCTTCGAGGCGGTACTGCGGGGATACGACATCGCCCCGCAGGAGATGACCCACGCGCTGCGCGCGCTGCGCAGCATCTTCCACGGCTTCGCCACCCTGCAGGCCAGTGGCGGATTCCAGTGGTCGGCCGACATCGACGAGAGCTTCGAGTGGCTCATCGACTTCGTCGACCGCGGCCTGCGCTCCACGTCGGACCCCGGCCCCACCGATCACCCGTAGGCCACCCGCGCGCCGAACCCTCACCCCTCTCCTCCGCACGAGCCAGAAGTGGGAACCACCATGAAACCCGTCCTCACCTCCGTCATCGACATCGACGCCACCCCGCAAGCGGTGTGGGACGTCCTCACCGACTTCGCCGCCTACGGCGAGTGGAGCAACTTCTCCGCAGCCGAGGGAACCGCCCGAGTGGGAAGCAGGCTCACCATGCGCATGCCGGGCATGACCTTCAGACCCACCGTCACCGTCGCGACACCCGGCCAGGAACTGCGGTGGGTCGGCACGCTCGGCGTCAAGCAGCTGTTCCACGGCCGGCATTCCTTCGTTCTTTCTCCCAACCCCGACGGCACCACCCGCCTGACCAACCACGAGGAATTCTCCGGCGCCCTGGTCACCCTGATCCGGCCCTTGCTCAGGACGCCCAAGAACGACGGGTACGCCGCGTTCAACAAGGGCCTCAAGCAGCGGGCGGAAGGTCGCACCGAGCTCGGAACACGGTGACGACGCCCTCGGCGGCGATCTTCGCCGGGATGACCACGACCAGCCTCGGCATCAGGTGGATGCAGGGATGCCTGGAACGGCGGTTCCCGCTGTTAAGGGACGAACCTGCCTGCGGCAGGCGAATGCGGACGGCTCCTTGATCCGCGCGGGCATAGGATCGGCGGCATGGCATTGCGGCTTGTTCAGATTGCGATGAATGCTCGGGATGACTCCGCGCTCGGCCGGTTCTGGGCGGAGGCGCTCGGCTGGACCATTTCCAGCGAGGAACCCGGCGTGACCAACCTCGAACCAGAGGGCTTCATCTATCCCGACCCCGTTGCCGTTTGCATCGACATCATCGCCGTCCCGGAACCCAAGACGGTGAAGAACCGCGTGCACGTCGACCTCGCCACCACCTCCGCGGCCCATCAGGCGGACCTGGTCGCGCGCCTGAAGGCTCTCGGTGCGACGCCCGCCGACGTGGGTCAGGGCGACGTGCCGTGGACGGTCCTGGCCGACCCGGAGGGCAACGAGTTCTGCGTGCTGGAGCCCCGATCGATCTACCGGAACACCGGGCCGATCGCCGCGGTGGTGGCCGACTGCGCCGATCCGCGGGCCATGGCCCGGTTCTGGGGCGAGGCGATGGACTGGACCCTGCACGAGGTCACCGACGATCATGCGGTGCTGCGATCCGCCAAGGACGTCGGCCCGTATCTGAAGTTCCTCCGCACACCCGACACCAAGACCGTGAAGAACCGCGTCCATCTCGACCTCCGCCCATACCTCGGTGACGATCAGGCGGCGGAGGAGGCCCGGCTGCGGGCTCTGGGCGCCACCGATCTCGACCTCGGCCAGGGCGACGTCCCGTGGACGTGCCTCGCCGACCCGGAGGGCAACGAATTCGACGTCCTCACCCCGCGCTGACGCCGACCCTCACCGTTGACATCGGCGACGGGCCCCACCGCGCTGCTGACTGTGGCCGGGCCCGTCGCGCGATCGCGGGCAGCCGGGTCGCGCCGGGTCCTCCACGGGCCGACCGAGATCGGCGCCATCGGGAGCCCGTCGACGACGGCCGGTGCGAGGAAGGGGAAAGGGCCTTCCCCGCACCATGACAACACCTGAGCCGGCGACAGGGACCACCGCCGCCGGAAAACCGTTTGAGCCTTCACTCCGCGTTCCCGTAGGTTGCCTGCGGCCCCGTCGCAGTGAGGACAGAGAACGAACCGCGTGACCCCGCCTGCTCTTTAGACCCGACACTTCCTTGCGCTCACCTTCAAGTCGACCCTCCGGTCGGCTCTGCCGGGCTGCCCGTACGCGCCCGGTCATACGGCGTTTGAGGCCGCGCGCAATCGGCCTCGTGTCAGGTCTAGAGAGATCATGTCTTCACAACCTCATATTGTGCTGCCCTGGGTCGTTCGCCGGACCAGGCTGCCCCTGCTGTCGCTGCGGTGCGCGGACTGCCCGTCGGAGTCGGCCACCACCGGCGAGGGCAGGTTCCGCGTCAACGCCAACGGCAAGCTGCTGGACGTGTGGCTGCTGGTCCGCTGCGTGTCCTGCGACCGGACGAGCAAGCTCACCGTGCACGAGCGAGCGCCGGTCAGATCCTTCGATCCGGCCGAGCTCGACCGCTATCACGCCAACGATCCGGAGCTGGTGGCGTCCAGGTTGTTGGATCCGCTGCTCGCCCGGCGCAACCGCTTCACCCTGGACTGGAAGGGGGCCTGGCGGCTGGACACCCCGTCGGCACGGCTCGACGAGGCGTGGCCGGTCAAGGTGGAGGTCCTCTTCGAGGATCCGGTCCCGGTCCGCCCGGATTGGCTCATCGCGCGAGGGCTCGGCCTCAGCAGGAACGAGGTGCTGCGCCGGATCAAGTGCGACATCCCGCTGAGCCGTTCGACGAGTGCCGGATTCACCTTCACCGTGATGGCCGGGAACTAGCGGGGATGTGAGCCGCGGCGCGCGATCCCCTCAGGCATCCGTGCGAAACAGGCCTCATCCAGGGGCGGCCCTGGCCGCCGTCTCGTACGGCGTCCGCCACAGGTGTCTCCCGCAGCGGGATGTCGCGGCGCGACAGCAGCCGGTGGATCGCTCATGCCGGCCACCGTGCGGCGTCCGGTGTGATGTGCCGGATGACGTGCCGGAGTCGCGCAGCGGCCGAGCAGGCGAATCGCCTGCTCGGCCGCTGCCCTGGAGTCCCGGCGGATGGCGCCAGGTCTTCCAGCATGGCGACTGGAGATGGCGGTGAGCGTTCGTACACCGGAGGAGCCCGTCGGCGGAGGCGATCGCGGGACGGCCCCTGAGCCGGGAGCGGGCGCTTCGCGCCTGAAATCTCATTCCATGCCGGCAGGCCGTGCGTGCCGAAGACCCGCCGCCGACGGACCCTGCCCCGGGCGGCGGGCCAGGGACGCGAGGACGATCTCCCGCGCCGCGCTGGCCGTGGCCGCGAAGGCGGCCGGGTCCCGGCCGATGCGTTCGGCGCCCGCGCGCATGACACCGGACAGCAGCTCCACCGCGAGGTGCACGTCGCCGACGTCGTGGAACTCTCCGCGCGCGATGCCGGCCCGGACGACGTTCTCCACCTCGACCACGATCGCGTGGAACGGGCTGTCCGGCCCCTTCGGCACCTCGGCGACCGGCGGACCGGAGCCCGGCCGGAACATCAGCTGCATGATCTGGTCCGTGAATGCCTCCAGGACCGCCACGATGATCTCCCGCATCCGCTCCGCGGCCGGGTCCGCGGACCGCGCGGCGATCGCGGCCACACGCTCGACCGCGGGCCGGCCCACCCGCTGGGTCAGCGCCAGGACCAGAGCGCTCTTGTCGCGGGCGTAGTTGTACAGCGTGTTGCGCGCGAGCCCGGCCCGGGCCGCGATGTGGCCCATGTTGATCGAGTCGTAGTCGCGCTCGAGCAGCAGCTGCCGCATCGCCTCGGCGAGGTCGGCCCACACCATCTCGTGGTGCTCCTCGATGCTGGCTCCCCGGATCCGCGGCATCCGATCATTCTCTCCCATCGCGGCTTGCTTCTCGCCCCAGGTCTGCTCCCGCCCCGCGCGTGACCGCCTCTCGCCCCGCACGGCGGCCGTGCGCCTCGCGCCCCGCTTCACCTCCCGCTTAGCGCGGAGGCCGGGCGCCGGACGGCCCGGCGCCTGAACCGTTGATCCTGTGCGGGTTGGAGGTCGCGGCGGGTTACGCGGTGGCTCCCTTCGGGTAGTGGCGGCGCAGGTTGGCGGTGATGACGCGGTCGAATGTGCGGTCGGACAGCATCCGGGCCAGGCGGATGATCAGGGCGGCATCCCGGCCGATGGTGTAGCGGGTGCGCGGCTTACGGGTCGTCACGGCCTTCGCGATGATCCGGGCGGCGGCATCGGCGGTCACGCCCGACGCGGTGCCCGAGGCCATCAGCGTGTTGATCGCCTGGACCAGGCTGCCGTAGCGCTCGTCCTGCTCCGGCGTCATCTGGGCGGCCAACTGATTCGCCGTCGCGATCCCGCGGGCGGCCATCTCCGTGCGGACGCCGCCGGGCTCGACCACGACCACCTGTACGCCCAGCGGTGCGACCTCCCGGCGGAGCGAGTCACTGACCGCCTCCAGGGCGAACTTCGCGCCGGCGTACGCGCCGTAGGTGGGCATGGCGGCCTTGCCGCCGATCGAGCTGATGTTGATCACGCGACCCTTGCCGCGCAGCAGCGCGGGTAGGAGCGCCTGAGTGACGGCGATGTGGCCGAACAGGTTGACTTCGAACACCCACCGCCACTGCGCCATCGGCAGGGCTTCGACCGGGGCGTTCACCTGGATGCCGGCGTTGTTGACGAGCGCGTGCAGCGCGCGCGGGTCGCCGGCGACCCGCGCGGCGAGTGCCTCCACCTGCTCGGACTTGGTGATGTCGAGGATGACCGGCTCGATGCCGGTCGATCGGATGGCGTCGGCGTCACGGTCGCGTCGCACGCCGGCCAGGACGTGGAATCCCTGGCGAGCCAGTTCGCGGGCGGCTGACGCGCCCATGCCCGTGGAGGCTCCGGTTACGACGATCAACTTCTGGGTTTGCTTCGTCACGATTCCCCACTCCTTTATGCGACAACCTGTCGCAAAGTTTACGACATTATGTCGCCAAAATCAGGCCATGGGGGCATGTGTGACGCCGTTCACTGTTTTGGCCGCGCTCGCATGACGCCGGCGGCGAAAATGATCCGCCTTTCGCGCGACCGGGCGACCACAGCCCCGCGGGCGGCGCAGATACACCGCGACGTCGGGCGGCGAGAAGCGATCGGGCCGCGCCTTCCCCGGTCACCACCCGGCGCTACAATCGCGGACGCCGCAAGCTCGACGCCCACGCCGCCCGCCGGATGGCCTCCATCCTTCGCCAACAGAGGTGACCCCGGGCCGCCCCACCCGCCTGTCCCGGAGAAGTCGTCATGACCCCGCCTGAGAACGTCACGACCTGGCACGACGCTCGCTACGACGTGCCCGTCAGCCGGCAGCTGGAGCGCTACAACGAGCTGGCCGCCCGGAACGCGTCGGCTCGCGCCCGCGCGGAGCTACTGGCCCGGGGGACCTACGACCCCGCCCGGCACGGGGCAGAGGACCGGCCCCCGCTCACCGTGGCCGAGCACCTGGAGCTGCTGGCACTGGCGGAGTCCATCGCGCGCACCGTACGCCACCCCGCCAACGTCCACCACGCGCTGCTGGCCGGGGCCACCTGGGCCGACATCGCTCACGCCGTCGACTCCGACGAGCCCGCCGTCCGGCGGCACTACCGGCAGTGGGCCGACGACCAGCACGACCTCAACCGGCACCACCCCACCCTCGGCATGACCGCCGACGAGCACGCCGCCGCGACCGCCAGAGCCGCCCGGAGCACGACGGACACCTGAGCGGGACCTGACCGGCGGCAAGCGTCGGCCACACCCCGGGCCCGGAATGGTCCGAGCCCCTCGGCCGCTTCGGAGTCGGCCCCTGGGTGTCCGTCGCCTGCCCGCCGCTCCTCACCGCCTGGCGGTGCGGCTCACGATCGCCGCCGTCCCGCACCACGAGTGATCCTCGGGATCCGAGGGCGGGAAAGGAAGGCGTCGTGCCGTACCGGCCGGGTGCGGCCCGTTCCCGTGATGTCCGGAGGGGCCGCACCCGGGAGGCGTCACGGGGTCAGGCGGTGGAGGTCACGGGGGAACAGGGTGGCGCGGCGGATGTTGTCGGCCCCGGTCAGCCGGGTGGTCCACCGTTCCAGGCCGAGGGCGAAGCCGCCGTGCGGAGGCATCCCGTGCCGGAAGGCGGCGAGATAGCCGGCGTACGGCTCGGGCGATTCCCCGCGAGCCGCCAGGGCCGCGAGGTAGTCGTCGTAGCGGTGCAGGCGCTGGCCGCCGGTGACGAGCTCCAAGCCGCGAAAGAGCAGGTCGAAACTGTTGGAGTACTGAGGCCTGCCGGGCTCGGGGTGGGTGTAGAAGGGGCGTTTGGCCATCGGGTAGCCGGTGACGAACAGGAACTCGCTGCCGTGCTCGCGCAGCGCCCATCGCGACAGCCAGCGTTCGTGGGCCGGTGCGAGGTCCGGCTCACCCCGGGGGTCCTCACCGGTGTGGGCGGCCAGGAGTTCCTGGGCCCGGGCGAAGTGGATCTCCGGGATCCGTTCCGGGACGTCGGGCAGCTCGACGTTCAGCAGCGCGCACGCCTCGCCGGCGTGCTGTCTCACGGCGGCCGTCATGCCCGCGAGGACCTCGCGCAGCACGGCCATCACCTCCCGGTGGTCGGTGATGAAGCCGAGCTCGGCGTCCAGCGAGGTGTACTGGGCCAGGTGCCGCGCGGTGTCGTGCGGTTCGGCGCGAAAGACCGGGCCGGTCTCGTAGACGCGCTCGAAGACGCCGACCATGGCCTGCTTGAAGAACTGCGGCGACTGGGCCAGGTAGGCGGGGGTGCCGAACCAGTCGATCGCGAAGACGTTGGCGCCGGACTCGGTCGCCGAGGCCACCACCTTGGGCGTGTGGATCTCGGTGAAGCCGAGCGCGTCCAGCGCCGTACGGAAACCCGCCACCGAGACCGCGGAGATGGCGTGCGGGGCCCGCAGCAGCGGGTGGCGCAGGGCGACCGGGGCGTGGTCGAGGACGGTCGGCAGCGTGGCCGCCACCGCGGGACGGTAGAGGTCGAACGGCGGGGCGGCGGCCGGCCCCGACAGGGCGGTCACCACCGGGGAGGTCACCTCGGCTCCGCCGGGGGCCTGCGAGCTGGCGGTCACCGTCCCGGTGATCTGCAGGACGGTCTCTTCGGGGTGGCCGCCGGCCGTGGTCATGTCCTCGGGCTCGGTGACCACGGCCTGGACCAGGCCGGAGCGGTCTCGCAGGATGAGGAAGACCACGGATTTCAGGGTTCGCCTGCGGTGCAGCCAGCCCTGGACGGTCACCTGCCGGCCGATCCGCCGCGGAAGCTCCGCGGCCAGGGTCCGGCAGTCGGGCGGGACGATTGCGGATGAGGAGATCATCACAAACCTCTGGTCAGTGAGTGGTGATCCCTTGGGAGTGCGGGCGAGAAGGGAACTCGCGGTGCCACCGCACTTTCACCGCCGTGACGACGGCGGCCTCGATGGGCCCGGTGACGGGGGCCGGCCGGCGGGGCATTGGGCGCGGACGCCGTTTCTCCCCGCACTCGGGAGGGTCTTCGTCACCGGGAGCAGGTCCGCCTTCGCAGCTGCCGGCGGCTCTCTCGTGCCCGCTCTGGTCCCGTGACTACTCGTCTCCGTCAATGCGTTGCCGGAAGGGTACGCGTGCGCCCCCGCGTATCGCAACCACATTCGCCGCGGGTCGTGGGGTACGGTCCGCGGGCGCTTCAGCGGTCGGCCGGGGCGGGGACGAGGCCGTCGGCGACGAGGCCCTCCAGGACCGCCTCGCCCAGGGTCTGGACCGCGGAGTGCGGGCGGACCATCACCGTGAACTCCTTGATCAGGCCGGTCTGGTCTAACTGGAGGAGGTCCATGCCGTGGATCTGCTTGCCGCGCACGGTGGCCCGGAACAGCAGGACGACCGAGGGGGCCTCGGTGCCGTCGGTGCCGGTCTGGGCGGTGCCGTCGAGGTGCCCGACGTAGCGGAAGTCGTCCTCGAAGGTGCGCAGCAGGATGCCGAAGAGGCCCAGGACCATGGGCTTACCCTCGAAGGGGGTGAATTTCACCGGGCTGTACAGGCGGATGTCGTCGGTGAGCAGGTCGCCCAGAGCGGCGAGATCGCGACGTTCGACGGCGGCCCGGAAACGGTCTGCGGTGGTCATGACTGCCTCCGTAGTCAAGAAAGTGATTAGTCATTTAATTGAGTATCATGACGGGGGTTCGCGGGGAAAGAGGGAGGGGGCCTCGATGACGTTGCGGCACGCCGTGCTGGCGGCACTGCTGGACGAGGAGCTCAGCGGATACCAGCTGGCCAAGGCGTTCGACATGGGCGTGGCGAACTTCTGGCACGCCCTCCCCCAGCAGCTGTACGCCGAGCTGGCCAGGCTGGAGAAGGAGGGGCTGGTCGCCGGCCGGGAGGTGGTCCAGGACACCCGGCCCAACAAGCGCCTGTTCAAGGTCACCGAGGCCGGTCTGGCCGAGCTGGAGCGGTTCGCGGCCACCGCCGGCAAGCCCTCCTTCATCCGCGACGACCTTCTCGTCAAGGTCCAGGCCGCCGACCACGTCGACACCGACGAGGTGATCGCACAGCTCGCGGAGCGGGCCGCCTTCGCCGACGCCAAGATCGAACTGTTCGGCGGGCTGCTGCGGCGGATGCGCGGCGAAAGGAGCGAGGAGGAGTTCCTGCGCCACGCTGAGCGCATCGGCCCCTACCTGACCTGCCTGCGCGGCCTCGCCTTCGAGCAGGGCAACCGGGAGTGGTGTCAGCGGAGCGCGGCGATCCTGCGGGAGAGACAGGCCGCCCACGCCCGGCGGTGAGCATCCGCGCTCCGCGCTTCGCGGACCAGGCCGCGGAGCGCGGTGCTCTCGGCCTGCGACTGCGCAGGGGGAACCACCGGGTCGCGGTGCTCTCAGCCGAGATCCGCCGGAGTGACGGCGCGTGCCATCGCGCGGTATCCGGCGTCGTTGGGGTGCAGGTGGTCGCCGCTGTCGAAGGCGGGGTCGAGCCGGTCCTCGTCGGCGGGAGAGGCCAGGGCCCGGTCGAGATCGGCCACCGCGTCGTACTCGCCCGAGGTGCGGATCCAGGTGTTGACCTCGTCCCGCTTGGCCTCGCCGCGCGCGGTGTGGTAGCGCGATCCCTTCATCGGCGGCAGCGTGGCGCCGATGACCCGCAGGCCGCCGGCGCGGGCCTGCCGGATCAGGTCGCGGTGCGCGGCGATGAGCTCCGCGGCCGAGACCTCGGTGGGCGGTGCGCCCAGCGGTGAGGGGGCCTCGCTCATGCCGATGTCGTTGATGCCCTCCAAGATGACGACGGTGCCCACTCCTGGCTGGCCGAGGACGTCGCGCCGGAACCGGGAGGTCGCCTTGTCCCCGAGCCAGGCGGAGTCGACCGTCACCCGGTTGCCGCCGATGCCCTGGTTGATCACGGCTCGGGGCCTCCCCTCGGCGACCAGGCGCTCGGCCAGCTCGTCGGGGTAGCGGTTGTCGGCCCCGAATCCAGCCCCGTAGCCGTCGGTGAGGGAGTCTCCGAAGGCGACCACGCCGTCACGGCGCGGCGCGGCGATGACGTCGACCCCGCTCAGGTAGTACCAGGACTGCGAGGTCTGCGTGAACGCCGCACCGCCGCCGTCGGCCCTGTGGTCTCCGCCGGAACGATAGCTGGTCGCCATGGCCTGGGCGTGGTACGTCGCCGGGCCGGTCGGCGCGGCCAGATAGAACGTGACCGTCACGGACTCCAGGGCGCCCAGCCGCAGCGGCACCGGGTCACTGGCCAGCTCGGCGCCGGCGGGGATCGTGAAGGACCGCGCCCGCTTGACGGTGAGGTGCCGGAGCGACCCCGGCCGGATGGCGGCGCCCTTCAGGGTGCGGGCGACGGTGGCGCCGGTGACCCTCAGGGGGGCGTCGCCGTAGACGTTCGACAACCGGACGCGGGCCGCCCCGCCGCCGACGCTGATCCGGACCACCTGACGGATCGTCTGATTCGCGAATCCCTGCTCGGACCAGTTCGGGGTGTAGTTCACGCCCGGACGCTGCGGCGAGGCGGCCCAGGTGGCGGTCCAGCCGGCCGTGGCGGAGACCGTGGCGGCGCCTGTGGCGGCTGCCGGGGTCGCCGCGAGCGTCACCCCGGAACCGGCCAGCAGCGTCGTGAGCGCCAGGATCAAAACGGGCGGCGGGCGCCGCGGTGAGACGTGCATGGGTGTCTCCTGGACGAGAGGGAAAACAAGGAGAAAATCAGGACGAGCGCGGTGACGGTTCGCGGAGCGCGGGACGCCTCCCACCGCCGTGGGATCGCCGCGTGAGCGGCTGAGGCCCGGGTGAGGATCCACCGCCCGGTCCGGCGTCTTCGGGATCGGCCTTCCGGCGTCCTCGGGGCCGGCCCGATCCGGCGTCTTCGAGGTCAGCCCTCCGGCACGACCCGGGTGATCGAGTCGATCCGGCGAATCCGGCCGTCCGGAGCGAGCAGCCCGAACATGTACACCTGCGTCACCAGGACCTTTCCCTTGCGCATGACCGCGTGCAGGGTGTACCTGGCGGCGACCCGATCCGCGTTCAGCAGGGTCTCGTGCACCTCGACGCGGCAGCTCACCACGTTCTTGCGGGTGGGCCGTACGTGGTCGATGAGCTTCTGCCGGTTCAGGAGGATCCCGTCGTTGCGGTACTCGAAGTCCGGCACGTAGTAGCGGTCCAGGACCTTCCCGGGATCCTCGTCGCCGAAGACCAGTTCCTCGGGCAGCGAGGTCAGGAATTCCGTGAACCTCTGCTCCATATGAACGGACATGCCCCTCCTTCAGAGGGTTCCGAGGCCTGCCGTCGATCGGTCGGCCGGTTCCGCCGCGCACGCCGCGCTTCCATGGAAGATCGTCGTCTTGACGACCCTTCGCGGTCGTCGCCCCCGGGGAGGCCCTTTCCCTACGGCGCGGAGCGTAGCCACGGGCGGTGGCTACCTCACCGGAGGTAGGCCGGGCCGGTCTCGGCCGGGCACACGGTGAGCCCGGCCTTCCGGCCGCGGGCACGGGGTGTGTCACCCGATCGGCCCGGGTGAATGTCACGGCCGGGCGGGGGTGACGCGAACGGGCGTCATCGGGCGACCGGCGGGTCGCCGCACCGGCGTCAGGGAGACGGCGGCGGTGGGTGGGGCAGCGGGTGGGCGCCTTCCGGGCGCAGGCCGTCGAAGATGATGGCGAGGTATCGCTGCCACAGGTCGGGCGAGGCGTCCGGCACGTAACCGGCGACGTAGTTCGGCGCGCACATCAGCAGGATGATGTCCGCGCCGGTGACGTCGGCCCGCACGGCGCCGTGCTCGCGGGCCCGGTCGACCAGCGTGTGCACGGTGTGGAACATCCGCGCACGGACCCTGCCGACCTCCGCGGCCGGCTCGCCGGCCGCGTGGAGGAGCGACAGGTCGCGCTGCTGTCGCTGATGCGCGGCGACGGTGAGGAACTCCAGCAGTGCCGCGCCTGGATCCGCCGCCTTGAGCAGTCTTTCGCCGGCCGTGTTGAGCTCGTCGATCCGGTCGAGGACGATCGCGGCGATCAGGTCGTCCTTCGTCGCGAAGTGGCGGAACACGGTGCCCTTCCCGACCCCGGCCCGGCGGGCGATGTCGGCGACCGAGGCGTCCAGCCCCCGCTCGGCGAACTCGTCGGCGGCCGCCGCCAGCAGCCGCCGCCGGTTGCGGGCGGCGTCGGTTCGCAGCGGACGGGGTGAGGTCACGCCGACACCCTAGCAAGTTGACCGCCCGGTCCGCTTATTGCTAGCTTGGCGCCCAAGAACATGACCGCCCGGTCCGTTTCTGGAGGAACCACATGAAGGCAGTTGTCGCGACCGGCTACGGACCACCCGAGGAGTACACGGTGGCCGACGTGCCGGTGCCCCGGCCGGGGCCGGGGCAGATCCAGGTCCGGATCGCCGCCGCCTCGATCAACCCGGCGGACGTCCGGCTGCCCAGCGGCGATTTCCGCGACGTCGTGCCGCTGGGGTTCCCGCACGTCCCCGGCAACGACTTCGCCGGCACGGTCAGCGAGATCGGCGCCGGCGTGACGGCCTACCGGGTAGGCGACGAGATCTTCGGCCAGGCCGTGCCGCGGGCGCTGCGCGCGATGGCCGGTACGACCCGGCCGTCGCTGAGCACCGGCTCGCTGGCCGAGTACGCGGTGTTCGAGGCCGACACCCCGTTCCTGGCGCACCGCCCGGCCGGCCTGGACGCCGACCGGGCGGCGGCCCTGCCCACCGTCGGCCTGACCGCGCGAGCGCTGATGGCCACCGCCAAGGTGCGGCCCGGCGAAACCGTCCTGGTCGTCGGCGCCACGGGCGGCGTCGGTACCGCGGTGGTCCCGCTGCTCGCCGGCGCGAACGCCCGGGTGATCGCCACCGCGACCGCCGCCGACGCGGGCGTCCTGCGAGACCTCGGCGCCGCCGAGACCATCGGGTACGCGGAATCCGAGTACCCCTCCGGCGTCGACGTCGCGTTCAACCTGACCCTGCCGAGCGACCACCTGACCGCGGTGGCGAGCGCCGTCCGTCCGGGCGGGCGCCTTCTCACGATCACCTACCCTGTGCCGCAGCAGGACTGGATCGGCCGCGACGACGTGGATCTGCGTTTCGTGCTGGACATGGACGGCACCTTCGGCGGGATGCGCGAGGTCGGCGAGCTGGCGGTCCGCGGCGAGCTGCCGGCCACGATCGGCCGCCGCTACACCCTCGACGAGGGCGTTCGGGCATGCGTCGACTTCGCCCGTCTCCACACGACCGGCAAGCTGGTCGTCACGATGTGAGACACGCGGTCATCGGCGTTTCGGCCCGCGAGGAGGATCGGAACGGCCGGTAGCGACTTCAGGTGTTCGGGCGAAGGCGGCATCCGCCCGCTACGCGCCCCTGACGGGGGCCCGGTTACCGGGCACTCGCCGAGCACGACAAGTGCCGGCGCTACCCGGAGGCGATCGAGCAAGCCCACCCCGAGTTCACCGCCGAAGAGACGAGCGTCCGACCAGCACAACAATCCCCAGCAGGATCATCACGAGCCGGCCATATCCGCCTGATTTTCGGCGAGTACTACGGCAACCCCAAGACAACACGTTCCCTGTCATGTCTCACTCGGCGGCGCCATTGCCATTCTCACTGTGCACCTGGTGACACGCTCCTGAACGACAGGCCGATACACCGGTGCCGTCTGGAGCGGTCCCGCCCACGGCCGGGCCGCGGTCGTGGCCCAGGACGACCTCGCCGACGCCGCCGTACTCGCCACACGCCCGCCGTACGGCGTGCGGCGAGGCGCTGACCGCGCCGAGGTGGGCTAGAAGCGCAGCAGGTGGCCGGTCAGATCGTACAGGCGGCGGGCGGCGGCCGGGTCGAGCGAGGACAGGGACGAATCGAGCGGGCGGCGACGGTCGTAGGCGAGCAGGCCGCCCTTGCCCGGCGGGTCGTCCATCAGCTCGACGATCGGCGCGACGGCCTTTTCGACCGATTGGGAGGCGACCCTGGCCAGCAGCTTGACGACGGTCCTGGCGGGCTGCTTGAGGCTGTCGGTGCCGCTGTCGGTGAAGCCGGGGTGGTGCAGCAGATAGCGGGTGCGGGCGTCCGGGTGGTTGGCGGCGTACGCGACGCCCAGGAGGTCGGTGGCGCGACCACCCTGCAGCATGGCCTTGAGGCCGCCGTAGCCCTGCTTGAGCGACAGGTCGTCCCAGTGGACGCGGCCCTTGGTGACGCTGACGCCGCCGACGACGGCCGCCGCCGCCGACCCTCCTGCCGACCTGCTCGAAGGCCCCCCGGAGGAGCTGGTCGCCCGCATGGTGCGCACGGTCGTCGACCACGACTGGACGAAGTACGGCGGCGAGCACCCCCTGGTCGCCATGCTGCGCTCCTCGGCCCACGAGGACGCCCGCCTGCGCATCCGCACGGAGGTCTGCGACACCTACGTCAACGCGCTGCGAGACCTTGCCGAGGGCGAGGACGCCGAGCTGCGGGCCGAGCTGCTCAGCGCCTGGATGATCGGCATCGGCATCCTGCGCTCGGTCGTGGGCCCCCCGCCCTGGCCGAGGCTCGGGCCGCCGACCTGGCCCCGCACATCGCGACCGTCGCCACGGGCCTGATGGGTCGCCCGATGTCGGGAACCGTGGATCAGGAGGACGGGTCCGGCCGGACCTGATCCCTGGAGCCGGCCGAGCAGGGCCGGGGGCGAGGAACCGGCGGACAGCCGTTGGCGCTAAGGAGGATCAAGACGCACTTACGACTGAAAGATCCTCGCTTGTAACGCGTCAATCACTATGAGTTGATCGCAACCGATATGGCCCTACCGTGCGGGCTATGCCTGCGGAATTTCTGTCTGCCGAGCAGAGGGCCGCCTACGCCTCGTTCACCGAGGTGCCATCGCTGTCAGACCTGGAGAAGTTCTTCTTCCTCGACAGCTTCGACCGGAATGTGATCGCGCAGTCGAGGGCCGATTCTCACCGGCTGGGCGTCGCCGTCCAGATCGGGACCGTTCGGTACAAGGGGTTGTTCCTGGAGGATCCGCTGGCGGTGCCCTGGCCGGTGGTGGACTACCTGGCCGAGCAGCTGGGCATCGGTGACGCGTCGCAGGTCAAGAAGTACGCCGAGCGGCTCAAGACGACGTACGAGCACGCGTGGATGATCCGGGACGCCTACGGCTACCACACCTTCGATGACACCAGCAGCTGGAGCGAGCGGCAGCTGACGCGCCAGTTCCGGACCTTCCTGCACGGCCGGGCGTGGACGCACGCCGAGGGGCCGGTGGCGCTGTTCGAGCAGTCGGTGGCGTGGCTGCGGCGGGCGTTCGCCGAGTACGGCCGTATCGACAAGACGATGCACCTGCTGAGCATGCTGGACCCGATGGATTCCAGCTACCGCCGGAGCCTGGGCAAGCAGCTGTCGGTCCAGGAGTCCCGGCACCGCCTGGCCCGCAAGATCTGCCATGGCAACTCCGGCCGGATCCGGCAGGCCTATCGGGAGGGCCAGGAGGATCAACTCGCGGCTCTGGGACTTGTCGTCAATGCCGTCGTGTTGTGGAACTCACGGTATCTGTCGGCGATCGTGGACCAGTTACGCGCCCAGGGTGTGCCGGTCAAGGAGGAGGACGTGGCTCGGCTGTCCCCGCTGGGCCACGCCCACCTCAACTGCCTGGGCCGCTACGCGATCGCCTCCTCGGCCCCGGACAAGGGCCTGCGGTCGCTCGGCACGGCGACGTTGCCCAAGGCCAGCACCGCCAGTGCCACTGTCGTGGACGAGGACGGCGTCTGAAGCGCGGGTCGTTCGAATCCCGGGACGACAAGTGGCCACTGGTGAAGTTGGCGGTCAGTGATCTCTTTGTTGTCGATGCCCTCTACGGCTGAGCAACGGTGGCCAGGTTCACCACGCGGACGCCGCCGTCCTGCGTCCAGAAGATGAACACCGCTGCCTGTCGGCCATCAGCGCCTCTCTAGCGCTGTTCAGGCAGAGGGCATCAGGTCGCGGCGGCGCAGGAACGCCAGCCCCGCCGTGGTCAGGGTGATGGCTACTACGGTCAGCCCCAGCAGCGACACTCCCGGCGCCGAGGCGCCGCCCAGCAATATCGCCGGCACGTGGACGAATGGTGAGAGGTCTAGGATGATCCCGGTGGCCAGTTTGAATTCCGCCAGCAGGTCCACGACCAGGAAGAGGCCGAGCCCGGTCCAGCTCACGGCCGCCGCCAGCCGTGGCAACAGGCCGAACATCAGCGTCGCGATCCCGGTCATGGTCCAGACCGCGGGCAGGTAGGCCAGCGTGGCCCCGGTGACGCGGGCCACGTCGCCGTTGAAGGTGAGCCCCGCCGCCGCGCCCAGCACGGTCAGCAGCAGCACCGGGCTCACGACGGCGAATACCAGGTGGCTCAGCGCCCAGCGCAGCCGGCCGACGGGGGTGGACAACAGCAGTTCGGCCCGGCCCGCCGCCTCCTCCGTACGGGCGCGCAGCGCCGACACCAGTGCGGCTCCCGCGACGAGCTGGCTGAGCACGTACACCACGAACGTGAAGAACACGTCCGAGAGCCGGGCCTCGGCGCCGCCGAGAGTCGCGGCCAGCTCCCGGAACTGCGGCGTGTCCAACTGGGTGTTCAGCCCGCGTGCCGCCACGCCGAGCAGGGCGCCCAGCGCTCCGAATCCGATCGCGAAGCCCGCGAGCGTGCTGCGGTGCAGGCGAGCGGACAGGCCGAACACGCCCGGCAGGGTTCCGCCGGCGGGTCCGGGGCGGGCGGGAATCAGGCCGCTGGCCACGTCACGCCGTGTGGACAGCGCGAACGCGACCGCCGTCAGGGCGGCGACGAATACCGCGACCAGCCCCAGCACCCACCACTGGTCGCCGGCGTAGGGTCTGGTCAGCCGGACCCAGCCGAACGGCGACACCCAAGCCAGCCAGCCGACGTGACCGGCGTCGGCCAGCGAGCGCACCGCGAACAGCAGGCCGCCGGCCGCGATCGCGATGCCACGTGCCGTCCCGGAGGAGGCGGTGAGCTGCCCGGTGACGGCGGCCACGGCCGCGAACGCCCAGCCGCCCGCGGCGGTGGACAGCCCGAACAGCAGCGAGGAACCCGCGGGCAGGCCGCCCGCGACCAGGGCGGGCACCGACAGCAGGCCCAGGAGCAGGTTGGCGGCCAGTACGGCCGCGAGCGCGGCGGCCAGCGGGGCATGACGGCCGATGACACCCGAGGCCAGCAGCTCGCGCCGGCCGGCCTCCTCCTCGACCCGGGTGTGCCTGATCACCAGCAGGATGCTGACCAGCCCGCCGATCAGTGCGAGGGAGGAGCCGAGCGTCCAGGCGGTCAGGCCGCCGACGCCCGCGTCGTAGATGGGGCCGCGCATCGCCAGCTGTGCAGGATTGGCCGCCGAGGCTGCCGCGAAGGAGTCGCGGGCGGCCTGGTCGGCGTACAGGTCGGTGGTGGCCGAGGCGATGCTCGCCGGCAGCAGTGCGCTGATCACGATCCACACCGGCAGCAGCACACGGTCCCTGCGCAGGATGAGCCGGATCAGTGTCCCTGTGCCGGTCATGGTGCCGGTCATCTGGCGGCTCCCTCGTAGTGGCGCAGGAACAGCTCCTCCAGCGTCGGCGGCTGCGTGGTCAAGGTGCGTACGCCCGCTCTGGCGAGCTCGGCGAGCACCGAGGTGAGCGCGTCACCGTCGACCTGGCAGCGCAGCCGCGCGCCGTCCACGGTCAGATCGTGTACACCGGGCAGGGTGGCCAGCCCGGGAGCGGGCCCGATCAGCTCGGCGGTCACCGACGTGCGGGTGAGGTGGCGCAGGTCGGCCAGGCTGCCGGACTCGACGGTACGGCCGGCGCGGACGATGCTGACGCGGTCGCACAGCGTCTCCACCTCCGTCAGGATGTGGCTGGACAGCAGCACGGTGCGGCCGTTGCGCTTCTCCCGCAGGACGCACTCGTTGAAGACCGCCTCCATGAGCGGGTCCAGACCCGAGGTCGGCTCGTCGAGGATCAGCAGTTCAGCGTCGGAGGCGAACGCGGCCACCAGCGCCACCTTCTGCCGGTTGCCCTTGGAGTAGGTACGGCACTTCTTGCGCGGGTCGAGCTCGAAGCGCTCCAGCAGCTCGGCGCGCTGCCTGGGGTCCAGGCCGCCGCGGGCCCTGCCCAGCAGGTCGATGACCTCGCCGCCGGTCAGCGAGGGCCACAGGGTGACGTCGCCGGGCACGTAGGCGAGCCTTCGGTGTAGTTCGGTGGCGTCGCGCCAGGGGTCGCCGCCGAGTAACGCGACCTGGCCGCCGTTGGCGCGCATCTGGCCGAGCAGGATACGGATGGTGGTGGTCTTGCCGGCACCGTTGGGCCCGAGAAAGCCGTGCACCTCGCCCGTCTTGACGGTGAGGTCGAGCCCGTCCAGGGCCTTGGCCCGGCCGAAGCTCTTGACCAGGCAGCTGACGTGCACTGCGGCGTTCATCGTTGTCCCTCGACCTTCTCCAGGCCCGTCCGCGCCTGGTCGAACAGCTCGCGGCCGAGGAATTCCGGTCTGATCAGATCGAGCTGGGCCTTGCCGACGCGTAGCGCGCCTTGCGGGGCGTACAGGTCCGTGCCCAGCGCGCGGGAGACGTGCTCGTGCAGCACCGTGATGCCGAGCTTCATCGCGGTCAGCACGGTCGCGCGGGCGCGATGGTCGGCCTCCGAGCGGTCGTCGTCGGCGAGATGCTCCTCCGTCACGCTGACGAGTTCGTCGAACATGGCGGCGGCTGCGGGGGAACCGTCCACAAGCGCGCGGCCGAGGTATTTCATCAGGGGCGGCGCGGTTCGATGGACGTTCTCGATGAATTCGGGCTTGTCCAGGTTGTGGTCGGTGACGCCTACGGTGACCTGCTCGCGCAGGTAGCTGAGGACGTACTCGTCGCAAGCCTGTCTCAGCGCTTCCTTGGTGCCGAAGTGGTGCTGCACCAGGCCGGGCGAGACTTTTGCGGTCTCGGCGATCCCACGGATGGTGGTGGCCTTGATCCCCTGCTCGGCGAACAGCGCCATCGCAGCGTCGCGGATGCGGGCGCGCGTCGTCAGGTCCTCTTCAGAAATTGGTCGCACGTCCAACATTCTATACAAACGTATTGGCCGCCATGCAAATGTTCAGCACATCGACCACCGCACTCGTCCGAAGGGGTCGCGACCTCCGCCAAGTGGGCCGTCCGCCACGACCTGCTGCACGCCAACCCGATGGACCGGATCGACACGGTCAAGGTGCCCAAGAGCCTGCCGCGCCCGGCCGCGGCCGCCGATGTGGCCAAGGTGCTGGCGGTGATCTGCTCGCGGCGGCCGCGCAAGGATCTGCCGCTGGGCCGGCTGCGCGATCGGGTGCTGTTCGAGACGGCCTATGTGTGCGGCGCACGCGCCTCGGAGGTGTGCGGCCTGTACGTCGAAGACCTGGACCTGCGCCTGGACGACGAACACGTCCGCGTCCACGGCAAGGGCGGCAGCGTCCGCACCGTCCTGCTCGACGACCGCGGCTACGTCATCCTGCTCAAGCTCTACCTGGCCCGCGCGGGCTACAGCGCCGGGCCGCTGTTCCGCGCCTCCATCAACGGCCGCGGCGGTCCGCTGTCCTACGCCGCCGCCCACCACCGCTGGCAGACCTACTGCGCGCAGGCAGGCGTCGAGATCGACATCCACCAACTGCGCCACGCCCACGCCACCGAACTCATCAACGCCGACGTTTCCATTGAAGCCGTCCGCCGCCGCCTCGGCCACGCCTCCACCGAAACCACCCAGCTGTATGCGTTGCTCGACGACAAGGTCGCCGACGCCGGGACCAGGCAACGCGCTAGGGAAGCTTCGCAATCAAGAACAGCCTCGGCTCCCTGCAGTCAAGATCGTTCTCAGCGCCAACGGCTGTCCGCCGGTTCCTCAACCCCGAGGGCGGCGGCCGCGTCCGCACCACCTGTGGCGAGACGGTCGGCGACCGGACGACCGCGTGGATGATGCCGCCACCGATGCTCTCCCGGCTCGTACGGCACTAACCTGGGGACGCTTTTTCGCATTGGTTTCATGTCGGGTGAGGAGCCATCTGATGTCACCGGTTCTGGAGAGTACGGCCCGCGCGCTGCTGCGCAGGATCGCGGTGGAGCAGGCCCAGGGCCGCCTGCCCTCACTGGCCGCCGCGGTGGTGCGCGACGGGCGGCTGGCCTGGTTCGGCGCGCGGGGACGGGTGGAGGGGGCCACTCCCACCCCCGACACCCAGTACCGCATCGGATCGATCACCAAGAGCCTGGTCGCCGCCGTGGTGATGCGCCTGCGCGACGAGGGGAAGGTCGACCTGCTCGACCCGGCCGCCAAGCACATCCCCGATCTCCAGGTCGGGGACGTGACCGTCGCCCAGCTGCTGTCGCACACCTCGGGGCTGAGCGCCGAGCCCCCGGGCCCGTGGTGGGAACGGACTCCGGGCGTGCCGACCGCCGAGCTCGTCACCGCGCTCGGGCCCGAGGCGGCCAAACACCGGCCGGGACGGCGCTACCACTACTCCAACGTGGGCTTCGCCCTGCTGGGCGAGCTGGTGGCCCGGCACCGCGGCGTGAACTGGGCACAGGCCGTGCACGAGGAGATCCTGCTGCCACTGGGCATGTGCGACACCACCCCCCGGCCGCGCGCGCCGCACGCCACCGGCTACGCCGTACACCCCTGGGCGGACGTGCTGCTGCCCGAGCCCGAGCACGACGCGGTCGCCATGGCCCCGGCCGGGCAGCTGTGGTCCACCCCCGCCGACCTCGCCCGGTGGGCGGCCTTCGTGGCAGGAGACAGCGGGGACGTGCTCGCCCCGGACACCGTGGCCGAGATGCGCGAGCCCGCGACCGTCGACGACGGCGACGCCTGGACCGGCGGATACGGCCTGGGCCTGCAGCTGGCCCGCGCGGGCGGCCGCCGCCTGGCCGGTCACACCGGTTCGATGCCGGGCTTCGTGGCCACGGTGTGGGCCGACCCGTCCGACAGGGTCGGCGTGCTGTTCGCCACCAACTCCACCGCGGGCGTCAGCCGCGCCCTGCCGACCGACCTGCTGGCGATCCTCGACCAGCACGAGCCGCGCCTGCCCGAGGAGTGGGAGCCCGTCGCCGACACCGCGGGCCTGCTGGAGCTGGCCGGCCCGTGGTACTGGGGGCCCAGCACGTACGCGCTGCGACTGCTGCCCGAGGGCGGCGTCTCCCTCGACCCGGTCGGCGGCACGGGACGGGCCTCGCGGTTCACCGCCCAGGCCGACGGGACCTGGCTGGGACTGGACGGCTACTACGCGGGCGAGACCCTGCGGGCGGTCCGCAGGCCCGACGGCTCGCTCAGCCACCTTGACCTCAACACCTTCGTCTTCACCCGTACCCCCTACGACCCGGAGGCGGAGGTGCCCGGCGGGGTGGACGAGGGCGGCTGGCGCAGCTGAGCGGCCAGCGCGGCGGCCGGGCCCGCGGTCTCGGCGTACAGGGCCTCCACCCGGTGCACCACGCGCGGCGAGTTCAGCGGCACTCCCGTAGCAGCCCCGGCCGCCGCGGACGCGGGCAGCAGGACCAGCCCATGCCCGGCGGCGGCCAGGTTCAGCACCGTGCGCACGTCCTCGCCGTCGTAGCGGAACGCGGCGCGAAACCCGCCCCCGCCGGCCAGCTCGCGCAGCCGCTCCACCGGTACGGCGACCGGCGCCCGCAACCACAGGGCGTCGGTCAGGTCGGCCAGGTCCAGGCCGCGCCGGTGTGAGAGCGGGTGGCCGGCGGGCAGGACCACCACCAGTTCCTCCTCGGCGACCCCGAAGCCCGACAGCGGTCCCACGTCGGGCAGCCGCAGCGGGTCGCTGGGGGCGGCGATCCCGTCGACGAGGCCGAGACCGGCCGCGCCCGAGGCGACCTCCCCCGCGACGCGCTCGCGGGCGACGGTGCGCAGCTCCACCCGCACCCCGCCGAGGCCGCCCGGAGACAGGCTCCGCACGATCGCCGGGGCGCAGGCCAGCGGGGAGGCGGCCACCGCCAGCAGCCCGGCCGGTCCCGCCGCGGCGCGCAGCACGTCCGCGCGGGCGGCCCGGTGGCGCAGCAGCAGCGGCCCGGCGTGTTCCAGCAGGCGCTCCCCCGCCCGCGTGGGCGCCACCGGACGGCGGTGCAGCAACGCCAGTCCCAGATCGGCCTCCAGCGCGGCGATCTGCTGTGAGACCGCCGACTGGGTGTAGCCGAGCTCGATGGCCGCGTCGGAGAAGGACCTTCGGCCGGCGACGGTGACGAACGTACGCAACAGGTGCGGATCCACGGTGCATCAGTATCACTTATCGACCTACCAGGAATCATCGTTGGCGCTTACCCGGCCGCCGGGACCAGGATCGGGGCATGACCACCGCGAGAATCGCCCTGGTGGGCGACAAGTCACCGTCCATCCAGGCCCACGCCCGCATCCCCGCCCTGCTGGAGGCGCTGCGCGAGCGCGACGGGCTGGCGCTGGACGCCTACTGGATCCCCACGACCGAGACCACCGGCCTCGAGGGGTTCGACGGCATCTGGATGGTGCCCGGCAGCCCGTACCGCAGCGAGAGCGGCGCGGTGAACGCCGCCCGCGCCGCCCGCGAGCACGGCATCCCGTTCCTGGGCACCTGCGGGGGTTTCCAGCACACCCTGCTGGAGTACGCGCGCAACGTCCTGGACCTGCCCGTCGCGCACGCGGAGAACGACCCGGGCGCCGAGGATTTCCTGCTGCTGCCGCTGGCGTGCTCGCTGGCGGGTCACGAGGACGCGGTCCTGCTGACCCCGGGGTCGCTGGCCGAGAGGATCATCGGTGCCGAGAGGACCGTGGAGAGATACTCCTGCGCCTTCGGGCTCAACGCCGACTACGTGCCCGCCCTGGAGGCGGGCGGGCTGCGCTTCACCGGCCACGACGAGGCGGGGCTGGTACGGATCCTGGAGCTACCGGGCCACCCGTTCTTCCTGGCCACCCTCTTCCAGCCGGAACTGGCCGGAGACGGCAGCCGCCCGCACCCGGTCGTCGCCGGCTTCGTCTCGGCCTGCGTCACCCGCGCCGCCTCGTCCGCGCGAGCGTGACCGCCCTGAAGGGCCGAGGGGAAAGCCGCCGGTCCGGTACGCGGGTGATTGACGCGGATGGTTCGGACGGGTGATTCACACAGGTGGTTCGGGGTGGACGCTTCGGCGGGCGCCGAAGCGTCCGGCGGCTAGCCTTCCGAACATCGCCGGGCCATGGGACGCCATGCCGTGCGGTTCCCGGCGGAGACCGTGACGGTCCCGCCTCACCCGAAGGGGGATCTGCACCCCCAAGGAGAGCCGATGACATCCGATCCGCTGGTCGTGAGCCGCCCCGCCGAGATACGGACCGTGCTGGCCGACCCCCGTTTCACGGTGGATCCCGTACCGCGCCCGCCGTTCGCGCTGACCGTGGCGTGGCTGCGCGGAGCGGTCGGCCGCTTCGCCGAGGGGGCCGCGCACGCCGAGCGCCGGGCCGCGGGCGTGGCGGTGCTGGCAGGGCTGGATCCGGGCGCGCTGCGCGCCGAGGCCTTCCGGCTCGCCTCGCGCGACACCGATCGTTTCCCCTGTCCCCCGGAGCTGGTTCCGGTGCTGGTCCTGGCCGTCGCGCTGGGCGTGCGGGCCGACGACGGGCCGAGGGCCGTGGAGGCCGTCGCGGCGATCGCCCCGGCCTACCTGCCGGGGATCGGGTCCGGGTCCGAGGCTGGTGAGGCGGACATCGAGGCGGCCGACGAAGGGCTGGCGCGGCTCTCGCGCCTGCTGGGCGACCCGGCTCCGGAGCGGCTGGCCGTGGTGGCGGGGCTGCTCGCCCAGGCGTACGGCCCCACGGCCTCGCTCGTCCGCGGCGCGCTGTCGGCCGGACCGGCGTCGCGCACGGTCGGGTCGAACGTGGCGGAGTCGAACGTGGCGGAGCCGGGCGTGGCGGAGTCGGGCGCGGTCGGGTCATGCACGGTCGGGTCGGGCACGGCGAGTTCGCGGACGGTGGAGGAGCTACTGGACGAGACATTGCGTCACGCTCCTCCGGTCCGGGCGCTGCGCCGCCGGGCACCCGACGGAAGGGCCGTGGTGCTCGACGTCGCGGCGGCCGTCCGGGATCCGGAGGCGCTCCCCGGCCGCGACCTCGTGCCCACGGAGCGTGAACGGGAGTATCTGACGTTCGGGGCGGGGCCGCGAGCCTGTCCGGGCAGGCGGGTCGCGCTGGCCCTGGCGGCCGGGACGGTCGAGGCGGCGACCCGATAGACGTCCGCGCGGTTCAGGGCGCCGCGCCGCCGGTACCGCCCCCGCCCGCCCGGGACACCTCTCCACGACCGGCGATTCCCATGAGCGCCTGCTGGTGCGGCGCGGCGATTGTCTCAGCACCGGTGTGCCGGCAGGGCGCGTGCACTCGCCCCTCCGGCTCGGCGGGCCTCCTCGATCGTGTCCGGCCGCGGCGAACCGGCCGGCGCGTCCGCACACCTCGTCGAGAACAGGTCCTAGATCTGGCCGAGTCCGCCGTCGACCGGCAGGTCGATGCCGTTGATGCCACTGGCGTCGTGCGACGCCAGAAAGGCGACGGCCGCGGCCACCTCGTCCGGCTGGATATTGCGGCCACCAGGCATTCCTGCCGCGAGGTGGCTGAAGAAGTCCGCTACGGGCATGTCGCCGGCAAGGCTCGCGAGGCCCGGAGTCTCGGTGGCGCCCGGACTGACCGCGTTGACACGGATGCGGCGGCCGGCGAGCTCCTGCATCCACGAACGGACGAGATTGCGGCCGGCGGCCTTGGTCGCCGAGTAGACGCTACGCCCCGGGCCACCCTTCACCCCGTCAGTGGAGGAGGTCACGATGATGGAGCCCCCGTCGGACATCAGCGGAAGGGCTCGCTCGACCGTGAAGACCAGGCCCTTGACGTTGATGTCGAGGTGGCGGTCCACAAGATCTTCGGCAATGGCGCCGAGGGTGTGCGGCTGGGCGATCGAGGCATTGGCGAAGAGGATGTCGATGCGCCCTCGCGTCTTTTCCACGTGGGCGTAGAGGTGGTCGAGATCGTCAATCTTCGACACGTCCGTTCGAACGGCGATGACATCGCCCGCCAGCTCCGCGACCGCCTTGTCGAGTTCGCTCTGACGACGGCCCGCGATGACGACCGAGGCCCCTTCGTCGAGGAAACGGCGGGCGGTGGCTAGGCCGATTCCGGTGGATCCGCCGGTGATGACGGCGGCCTTGCCCGCAAGGACTCCTGACACTTGTTTCTCCTTCGCATGTGTCGACGGCTTCGTGCACCCGTCACGCCGGCGTGCACACGCCGGCGACACGTCTAATAATGGACCGATCGGTCCGGGACCGATCGGTCCCATGGTGCGCCAAGGGGCTGCGCGAGTCAACTTTGGGGACCGATCGGTCCGCTACACTGGCACCGGAGGTGGTCGAAGTGGCACGTAAGCCGGCGCCCGGTACGCGGGAGCGCATCCTCGACACCGCCGCGACGCTGTTTTACGGCCATGGCGTGCAGGCGGTGGGAATGCAGCAGATCATCGACCGTGCCGGATGCGGCAAGAACCTGCTCTACCGGGAGTTTCCCAGCAAGGCCGAGCTGGTCGCGGGTTACCTCGACGAAGCGGGTAAGGACCTCAGGCGCCGGCTGGCGGAAGCCGACCAGTGCGCGGGAAGCACCCCCTCGGCGCGGTTGATCGCTTTCATGGAGGCGACGGCCAGGAGCGTTCAGTCGCCCGGCTACCGAGGTTGTCCGTTCCGTAACTATCTGGCGGAGGTGGCCGACCACGACGACCCCGCCGGCCGGATCGCCACGGCGTATCTCCGCGATACCCGGGCGCGGATCGACAGCCTCGTGGCCGATCTGCACATCGCCGATCCCGACCTTTTCGCGGAGAGGATCTGGCTGATCGTCGAGGGTCTGCACGCCGCGGCGGCCCATCCCGGTGGCGCGCGGGCCGTGGATGTCGCCCTGTCGCTCGTCAGGGAGTTGCTCGACAACGCGGCAAGGGCTTGATCCCGAAGTCCGGGCGGCGGGCCCCGGCCTGTTCGGTCCGATGAGCGAACGCGCCCGGGAATGATCCACGCACGGTGGCCGGAGGCATCCCGGCCGCCCTTCCGAAAGCGAACCCGAGCCGCTCGCGGGCGACATGGGCCGTCACTTCAAGCCGGCACGGCCCCGGCGGTCGAGGGGCCGTCGTTTCGGGCTTTCAGCGGATCAGGGGAAGACCTCCGCGCGGGACCTCGTGGACGAGCTCGTCGAAGCACCGGCGGGCCTGATCGATGTGGTCAACGTACGGCCGGGTCCGCGTACACGAGGCGTTGACCGTCGTGCGCGGCACGAGTCCGGCGCCCGGACGTGCGGCGGAGTCGTTCACGCCGGGTGGTGGAGGTGGATGCGCTGCCCGTCGTGATCGAGGATGCCCAGGATTTCCGCCGGTCCCCCGTGTGCCTTGATGGCGTGGGGGATCATGGTGGAGAACTCGGCCGCCTGGCCGGTCTCGACCTGGATGGTGCGCTCGCCGAGGATCAGCGTGACGGTCCCCGACAGGACGGTGAACCAGTCCGTGCCGGGGTGGACCGCGAGTTGGTCGGCCCCCTGGCCGCGCGCCTCGTCGGTGATGCGCATCTTGACGACCGTGATGCCGGCCGGCCCGGATCCGCGGTTCAGCAGCCAGGTGGTCAGCCCGCGCTGTTCGTTGCGCTGAGGCCTGATCACGACGTCGTCGTCGTTGACGGTTTCCACCAGCTGGTCGAGCGAGACGCCCAGGGCGCGGGCCAGTGAGGTCAGCTGGTCAAGGCTGATGCGCCGGTGGCCGGTCTCGATCCGGCTCAGGGTGGAGGGGCTCAGGAAGGCGCGTTCTGCGAGGTTGTCGAGTGACCAGCCGCGTGCCTGCCTCAGGCTCCTGATGCGCATGCGGACCGTGCTGTCCAGATCGCTTTCTTGCGTCATACGCAAGAGCGTACCCGGTAGGAGCAAGGCGGGGTTATCGTCGAAACATGAACACCTCTCACCAGGACCACACCCACACCCATCCCCACCCCCACACGGAGACCGACGCGCTCGCCGAGCTCCTGGAGCTGGACGCTGAGGTTCTGCAGGCCTACCTGTCGGAGCTGACCGCCTGGCTGGGCGAACTGGCCGACCGGGAACCTCGCCGCATCGTCGATCTGGGCAGCGGGCCCGGGACCGGTGCCATCGCCCTGGCGCGGCGTTTCGCGCGGGCCGACGTGACGGCCGTGGATCTTTCCCCGCAGATGCTCCACCGGCTGTCGAAGAAGGCCTCCCTGCTCGGTCTCACCGACCGGGTCCTCGGCGTCCAGGCGGATCTGAACGAGGACTGGCCGGCGCTCGACACCTGCGACCTGGTGTGGGCTGCCTCCTCCCTGCACCACATGGCCGACCCTGACCGTGTTCTGGCCCGGGCGTTCGACGTCCTGCGGCCGGGCGGCCTGATCGCCGTGACCGAGATGGACTTCTTTCCCCGCTTCCTGCCCGACGACGTAGGCGTGGGCCGCCCCGGCCTGGAAGCCCGCGTTCACGCCGTCCTGAACAAGAGGCCGGCCGACGAATGGACGGAGCACCTGCGGCGGGCGGGATTCGTCCTGGAGGCCAAACGCCCGTCGGCCATCGATTTGCCCGCCCCCCTGCCGGCCGCCGCCGGCCGCTACGCCCAGGTGTCTCTGCGGCAGCTGCGCTTTCACCTCGACGGTCAGCTGCCCGCTGAAGACCTGGTCGCCCTTGACACGGTCATCGACGATGACGGCCCCCACAGCGTCCTGCGGCGCGAGGACCTCACCGTCAGGACCAACCGGACCACGTGGGTGGCTCGCCGCCCCTGACCTGGGGATTTCTGCTCGCGGGAGGCTGCCGGCGACGGTGTTCGCCGGGTGTCGGCCGGCGACACGAGCCTGCCCCGCGGCCGGCGCCCGCACGGGTGAGACTCGCGCCCCGCGGCGCGCTGGCGGGTCCCCGTGGCGCCCTGGTCATCCGGCCGGTGGGCCGAGCGCATGGCCGATGCGCGCGTGCAGCGTCCTGAAGCGCTCGACGAGCTCGGCCGGTTCGTGGACGGTGAACTCGAAGCCGAGCAGGGTCACGTGCAGGGCGAGCCCGTCGAGGGAGTCCGAGCCGACCCACAGAGTGCAGCTGCGCTCGTCGACCGCTTCGATCACCCCTGTGTCGGCCGGTACCCGTTCGGCCACCCGTGCCGCCGGGGCGTACATGGTGAACCGCGCCCGGTAGCGATATCGATCGACGCCCACGGCCCAGGACGCGTACCCGCCGATGTCGCCGGTGGGCGGCTCGCGGGGGCTGAAGCGAGGGCCAGCCGGGGTCCGGGGCCGCAGCCGGTCGACCCGGAAGGTCCGCCAGTCCGCCCGGTCGAGGTCGTAGGCCACCAGGTACCAGCGGTGCTCGGCGTGGACGAGCTTGTGCGGCTCGACCGTGCGGGTGCTCTCGGTGCCGTCATGGCCGCGGTAGTCCATGCGCAGCCGCTGGTGGTCGCGGCAGGCCGTGGCGATCGTGGTCAGCACCTCGGCCGAGACGACCGCGCCCGGCCGGTGCTGGGCCACGATGGCCGCGTCCAGCGTCGAGACCCGGTATCGCAGCCGGGGGGGCAGGATCTGTTCCAGTTTCGCCAGAACCCGTACCGACGCCTCCTCGATCCCGGCCACCGTGCCGTTGGCCGCGGTGCGCAACCCCACCGCGACCGCGACGGCCTCCTCGTCGTCGAGCAGCAGCGGCGGCATGGCAGTCCCGGCGCCCAGCCGGTATCCGCCGACGTTCCCGATCGTGGCGTGCACCGGGTAGCCGAGCTCGCGCAGCCGATCGATGTCACGGCGCACGGTGCGCACCGTCACCCCCAGCCGGTCGGCCAGCTGCGGACCGGTCCAGTCCCGGCGCTGCTGCAACAACGACAACAGCCGGAGCAACCGGGCGGACGTTTCGAGCATGCCTCCATTGTGCGTCGCAACGAGGACAGTAACTGACCTCCTTGGCTGACATGCTCGTCTCAGTGATCGCCGCTGACCGGAGTAGACGCCGGACGGCGCGGTGTCGGCGGGTCCTTCGCCCGGAACACCGGTCATGGGTCTTCGGGCGGGCTCGTGACCGAACCCTGCGACGCGAACACGCCCAGCCAGGACACCACCCCGAGCACGCGGCCGAGCGCCTCGTGCCGACAAAGAGGAGTCGTGTGTTGAACAGCGAGATCAAGCCGTTCCAGGTCCACATACCGCAGTCCGAGCTGGACGACCTGCGGCGGCGCCTGTCCGCCGTTCGCTGGCCCGTCCAGATTCCGGACGCCGGCTGGAGCCGCGGCGTGCCGCTGGACCACCTGAAGGAGCTGACCGAGTACTGGACCACGACATACGACTGGCGCGCCACGGAGAAGCGGCTCAACCGGCACCCGCAGTTCACCACCCACATCGACGGGATCGACCTGCACTTCCTGCACGTCCGCTCACGCCACCCGCAGGCGTTCCCGCTGATCATCTCGCACGGCTGGCCCGGGTCGATCGCGGAGTTCCTGGAGGTGATCGAGCCGCTGACCGACCCCGACGACCCGGCCGACGCCTTCCACCTCGTGATCCCCTCGCACCCGAACTTCGGGTTCACCGGGCCGGCCGCGGCGGGCTGGGACTCGCGCCGCATCGCCACCGCCTACGCCGAGCTGATGGCCAGGCTCGGCTACGACAGGTACGGGGCGCAAGGCGGCGACTTCGGCGCGATCATCGCGCCCGACCTCGGACGGGTGGACCCCGAACGCGTCGCCGGCGTGCACGTCAACGCGGCCACCGTCGGGTTCATCCCGCTCGGCGACGTGCCCGCGGACACGGTGCTCACCGACGCCGAGCAGGCCAGGCTCGACCGGATGAACCAATTCCTCTCCGACGGCAACGGCTACTTCCAGATCCAGGCCACCCGCCCGCACACGCTCGGCTTCGGCCTGGCCGACTCTCCGGTCGGCCAGCTCGCCTGGATCGGCGAGAAGTTCCACGACTGGGCCCACCCCGCGGGCTCGATCGGAGCCGACCACGTCATCACGCACGCGATGATCTACTGGCTGACCAACACCGGCACGTCCTCGGCCCAGCTGTACTACGAGTCCATGCACACCGGCAGCTGGCCCACGCCCTCCCAGGTGCCCACCGGCGTGGCCAGCTTCGCCGAGGACATCGCGATCCGTCCCTTCGCCGAACCGCTCAACAACATCACCCGCTGGACCGAGTACGACCGCGGCGGGCACTTCGCCGCCCTTGAGGTCCCCGACTTGTTCGTGGACGAGCTGCGCGCCTTCTTCCGTACCGTCCGCTGAACACCCGGCCTCCCCGTCTCCCGGAGCTCATGACCGTTTTCAGCGCCGGGGGTCCGCCTGGCCGGCCTCGGCGTTGACGGCCGGGCCGGGCACCCCTGGCCTGGTGAGGCTTTCGGGGTCGACGATCTTGTCGTACAGGTCCTCCGCGACGCCGCATTCGAGCGCGGCGTCCTTGAGTGCCAGCCCCTTGTCGAGAGCGTGGTGTGCGATGCGGGCGGCCTGGTCGTAGCCGATGACGGGGCTGAGGGCGGTCACCATCATGATCGAGTGGTCGATGTCGCGACGCAGGGTCTCGGTGTTCAGCCGAGCCCCTTCGACCAGGTACGTTCGGAAGTGGTCCATCATGTCGGCCAGGATGCGCGCCGAATGCAAGACGTTCTTGATGATGACCGGGCGGAAGGCGTTCAGCTCGAAATTGCCCTCGGCACCCGCCATGGAGACGGCGGTGTCGTTGCCGGTCACCTGGATGGCGACCATCAGCATGGCCTCGGCCTGCGTCGGGTTGACCTTGCCCGGCATGATCGACGATCCCGGTTCGTTGGCCGGCAGGATCAGTTCACCCAGCCCTGTACGCGGCCCGGAGCCGAGCCAGCGCAGGTCGTTGGCGAACTTGAACAGCGGCACGGCCAAGGCGCGCAGCGCCGCAGAGACCCGTACGAGGTCGTCGCACGAGGCCTGAGCGGCGAACTTGTTCGGCGCGCCGGTGAAGGGGCGCCCGGTGAACTCGGCGATCTGCCGAGCCATCTCCTCACCGAAACCCGGCGGTGCGTTCAGCCCGGTGCCGACCGCGGTGCCGCCGATCGCCAGCCGGTAAAGCCCGGTACGGGTGCGTTCGAGATGGTCGATGGCCGCGCCGAGCTGGGCGGCATAGCCGGACCATTCCTGGCCGACGGTCAGCGGGGTGGCGTCCTCCAGGTGGGTACGCCCGATCTTGACGATGTGCTCCCACTCGCGGCTTTTGGCCTCGGCGCTGTCACGCAGCCGGGCGGCGGCGGGGAGCACGTGTTCATCGATGGCCTGGGCGGCGGCGATGTGCATGGCGGTGACGAAGGTGTCGTTGGACGACTGGCCCATGTTCACGTGGTCGTTGGGATGGATCGGGTCCTTACTGCCCAGTCGCCCGCCGACGAGCTGGATCGCCCGGTTGGACATCACCTCGTTGACGTTCATGTTGGACTGGGTGCCCGAGCCGGTCTGCCAGACGTACAGCGGGAACTCGCTGTCCAGCTTGCCGCGAACGACCTCCTCGGCGACCCGGCTGATGAGGTCGGCCTTCCACCGGGGCAGGCGGCCCGCGCGAGCGTTGACGATCGCCGCCGCTTTCTTGATGTGGCCGTAGGCGTGGTAGACGGCCTTGGGCATGCGATCGTCGCCGATGTCGAAGTGGAGCAGCGACCGCTGGGCCTGGGCGCCCCAGTAGTGCCCAGCCGGCACCTCCACTTCGCCGAGGGAGTCACTCTCCGTCCGGGTGCCGGTGTCCGCGAGTCCGATCGGCACATCCCGGACGCGGGGCGCGCTCACCGCCCGTTCCCGTGGACCGGGCGGTGAGCGGGCTGCCACATGGTGTCCTGGACCTGCTGGATCGTGTCGCGCAGGTCGGTGCGAGCGAGGTGCTCCTCGGCCGCCTGATCGGCGACGGCCACGGCGACCGTGGCGGAGACCTCGCGAAGGTTGTCCACCTGCGGCAGCAGGGATGCGCCGGGGGTCGAGACATCCACCATGCCGCCCACCGCCTCGGCGGCGGCCTGCAGCATGCCGGGACTGACTCGGCGAGCTCGGGCGACCACGACGCCCAGCCCCAGTCCGGGATACAGCATGGCGTTGTTGGCCTGGGCGATGACGTAGGTGACGCCGTTGTAGGTGATCGGCTCGACCGGGATGCCGGTGGCGATCAGCGCCCGGCCGTCGCTCCAGCGGATCAGGTCGGCGGGTACCGCCTCGATCCGCTCGGTCGGGTTGGAGATCGGGAAAATCACCGGCCGCTCGACCCCCGCGGCCATGGTGCGCACGATCTGCTCGGTGAACGCGCCATGAGCGGTGGAGGTGCCCACCAGCATGGTCGGCTTGATCCGCTTGACGACCTCGGCCAGCGAGATTCCGGAGGCGTCCTCGGACCAGCCGTGCACCTCGGCCCGTGAGCGGGCATAGCGCCGCTGGAAGTCACGCAGGTCCTTCATGTCATCGATGAGCAGGCCCTGCTTGTCGACCGGCCAGATTCGCCGGGTCGCGGTCTCCTGGTCCAGGCCGGCGCGGACCATCGCGTCGCGTATCTGGTCGGCGATGCCGATGCCGGCGGTGCCGGCGCCGAAGATGACGATCCGCTGCTCGTCCATGGGAGTCGCGGACACCCGGACGGCGCCGAGCATGGCGGCCAGCACGATCGCTCCGGTGCCCTGCATGTCGTCGTTGAAGGTCGAGAGGTGATCGGTGTATCTCTCCAGGATGCGGCGGCCGTTCGACGGGCCGAAGTCCTCCCAGTGCAGCATCGCGCCGGGGAACATCCGCGACGCCGTCTTCACGTAGGCGTCGATGAAGTCGTCATAGCGCCGCCCCCGCACCCGTGCGTGCCGGTTGCCGACATAGGCGGGGTCGTTCAGCAGCGCCTCGTTGTCGGTGCCCACGTCCAGGGCGACGGGTATGACGCGGCCGGGGTCGATCCCCGCGGCGGCGGTGTAGACGGCCAGCTTGCCGACCGCGATGCCGGCCCCGCCGCCCACGCCCCAATCGCCGATGCCCAAGATCTCCTCCGCGTCGGAAGCCACGATCAGATCGACGTCGTCCGGCCCCATCTGCAGGCTCTGGAACGCCCGCTCGATCCCAGCCGGGTCGTCGACGGACAGGTACACCCCCCGCGGGCGCCGATACTCATGGCTGTAGGTGCGGATCGCCTCGGCGACGGTGGGGTCGTACACGATGGGCAGCATCTCGCGCAGGTGATCGCTCAGCAGCCGGTAGTACAGCACCTCGTTCCGGTCGCGAAGGCCCTCCAGGAAGACGTTCTTGAGCAGGTCGGTCGGTTGCGCACGGTACTGCGCGTACGACCGGCTCACCTGCTCCTCCAGTGTCTCGACCACCGGCGGCAGCAGGCCCTCCAGGCCCAGGTCGGCCCGCTCCTGCGGCGAGAAGGCCGTGCCCTTGTTCAGCAGCGGCTCTCGCAACACCGCGAGGCCGCGCAAAGACGTGACGTAGCTTCCGTCGGGCTGCTCGGCGAACATCGGACCTGCCAGATCCGGCTTCCTCTTGCCAGGCGACATCAGGATCCCCTTCCAGCGTGGCACCCCGATCAAGGGGTGCGGCTGCCCCTCTCACGCCCTTCCCCGCCACCGCCCAGGACTGTCCCTTATGTCAGGCAAAATAGATTTACGCGAAGAATGGCCACCTGAGACATGGGTTTCGCACATCCGCACCTTCACAGAAACACCCCCCGGACGGCGGCGTTGCAGCAGGCGGGGCGTCACCTGCGGGTCCACCAGCCCCTGCCCTTCGTGGGCGACCCGCACCGCGTCCACGATCAAACCGGGATCGCTCTCCTTTGAGCACGGCTCGCCCCGTCCAACCGCGAACCGAGCGGGCTACCACCCTGTTGCCCGGCAGGACGCGTACCCACGCCTTCGGCGACGCCCGACCGATGGGCAAGGCGCGGGGGGCGCCCCTGGTCATCCTCTCCCCCGGCTTCGGCGGGACGCGCGGTTCGCTCACCGGACACACCACCGTCCCTGGGCTTCCTTACTCGGCCGGTTCACGTCTCGGCGCCGCACGGACGTGCGCGCGTTCGCCTTGTTTCCCGATGAGACTCAGGTACTCGACGGGACCGGCGCTGGTGGCCCCGAACCAGTGGGGGGTGCGCGTGTCGAACTCCGCTGCCTCCCCCGGCTTGAGGATGAGGTCGTGTTCCCCGAGTACGAGGCGGAGCGTTCCGTTGAGGACATAGGCCCAGTCGTAGCCCTCGTGGGTGCGCAGGTCGGGCTCGGCGTCGTCGCTTCCGGCCGGGAGGACGAACTTGTAGGCCTGGATTCCTCCGGGCCTACGGGTCAGCGGCAGGATGACCGAGCCGTCGCCGCAGGGGATGGGACGCAGATTGACGCGGGGGTCGCCGGTCGGCGGCGCATCGACGAGCTCGTCGAGTGTGACCCCGTGGGCCCGGGCAAGCGGAAGCAACTGCTCGAGCGTGGGACGTCGCAGGCCCGCCTCGAGCCGGGACAGGGTGCTGGTGGAGATGCCGGTCTCCTCCGCGAGGTCGGCGAGCGTGACGTCGCGATGCAGCCGAAGGCGTTTCAACCTCGGTCCGACAGCGTCGAGAGTGCGGTCAATGGCTTCGTCCATCCTTCTATTTTGCCATTCGGCAACAACGTTTGCACATCCGCCTTCTCTGTCGACACCATGAAGAACGAACCGGGGAACGCACCCGCAGAGGGGGGCGCGCTCCGCCGGCGCGGGTGAGCCCGGCGGAGCCGCTGGCACGTGGCCGCGACGAGGTCACCGGCCACGGCGGAGAGATCATCGCGAACGAGGAGGACGACCCATGACGCACGGATTCGACAAGGACTTCTGGGAGCGGCACTGGCAACAGAGGCAGGCCGGGGGCCCCGGATCCATGGGCGGCAACCCGCCGAACCCGTACCTCGCCCGTGAGACCGGCGGCCTGACGGCGGGCACGGCACTGGACGCGGGGTGCGGCGGCGGTGCCGCGGCGATCTGGCTCGCCTCCCACGGCTGGCACGTCACCGCGGCCGACATCTCGTCCGAGGCCCTCGCTCGCGCCGCCGAGCGCGCGGCGACGAGCGGAGCCCCCGAGCGCCTGCGGTGGGTTGAGGCGGACCTGGGCGTCTGGAGCCCGGAAGCGCGGTTCGACCTGGTCATGACCCACTACGCCCACCCGGCGATGCCCCAGTTGGAGTTCTACGACCGCATCGCCGGATGGGTGGCTCCCGGCGGCACGCTGCTCATCGTGGGGCACCTGCACACCCCGGGCTCCACCGGCCACGGGCACCACCCTCCCGCCGAAGCGTCGGTCACCTCCGCGGCCATCACCGCGCGCATGGACGGCACGGAGTGGGAGATCGTCACCGCCGAAGAACACCTCCGCACGCTCACCGGCCACGAGGGCCGAGCGGTCCCCCTGCGAGATGTCGTCGTGCGCGCCACCCGACGCCGGTAACCACCTCGTCCGACAACGCCGGGGCCCGCTGCTCCGGCGCCGATCCCCCTTGCCTTCTTGAAAGTTCTCGAAAGGAATCCCATGAGCACGAACCGGTCCTCACCTGCGGGAGCCCCCGCCCCGACCATCCAAGACCCGCGACAACGACGTACGATCTTGGTCGGGGTCTGCGTCGCGCTCATGGCGGTCATCGCCTCGGTGTCCGGGCTGAACGTCGCCCAGCCGGAGCTCACCGTCGCGTTCGACGCCTCGCAGACCGAGGTCCTGTGGTTCATCAACATCTACACCATCAGCCTGGCCGCGTTGCTCCTGCCCCTCGGCGCGATGGGCGACCGGTGGGGCCGCAGGCCGGTGCTGCTCGCGGGCCTGCTCGTCTTCGGAACAGCGAGTGCGGCGGCCGGCCTCGCCACCTCGTCCGAGATCATGCTCGCCGCGCGTTTCCTGAGCGGTGCGGGCGCAGCGATGATCATGCCGGTCACCCTCGCCGTCATCACCTCGACCTTCCCGGACGAGGAGCGCTCCAAAGCGATCGGCGTGTGGACCGGTGTCGCCGGCGGTGGAGGCATCGTGGGGATGTACCTGTCGGCCGTCCTGGTCGACCTGGCGAGCTGGCGGTGGCTCTTCGTCCTGCCGGTCGTGCTCGTCGCCGTCGCCGTCGTCCTGGCGCTGCGATCCGTCCCGAACTCGCGCGAGGCGTCAGGGCGCGGGTTCGACGCCGTCGGTTCGCTGTCGTCCGTGGTCGCGGTGGTCGGGCTCGTCCTCTTCCTCCACGAGGGCCCCGAACGAGGCTGGACCGCGCCCGCGACGCTACTGAGCCTCCTCGTCGGCGTCGTCGCCGCTGTCGGATTCGTGGCGTGGGAGCTGAGCCGGCAGGCTCCACTCCTCGACGTCCGCCTGTTCCGTGAACGAGGTCTCGCGAGCGGCTCCGTGTCGCTCCTGACGGTCTTCGGCGTGCAGGCAGGGATCTTCGTGGTCCTCTTCCCGTACTTCCAGGCGGTGCTCGGCTGGTCCGGCCTTCGCTCCACCCTGGCGCTCATGCCGATGGCGCTGCTGATGATGTTCGCCTCCGGCCTCGCCCCGCGGGTGGCCGCGCGCATCGGCAGCCGCTCGACGATGGCCTCAGGGATCTTCCTGGGCGGCGCGGGGCTGGTCCTCATGGCCACCTTCGTCTCCATCGACGGCGGCTACCTCTCGATCCTGCCCGGCATGCTCGCCATGGGACTCGGTATGGGTTTGACGATGACGCCCTCCACCGAGGCCATCACCACCGCCTTGCCGCGTGAGCGTCAAGGTGTCGCGTCCGCGCTCAACGACGTCACCCGGGAGTTCGGCACCGCGCTCGGTGTCGCGCTGCTCGGAGCGGTCCTGACCGCCGGCTACCGCGGCGCCATCGACTCCCGGCTCGACGGGGTGCCGGACGACGCCGCCGACGCCGCCCGCGAGGGCGTCGCCAACGCCCTCGCGGCCGCCGACGGTGCCGGCCCCCAGGCGCGGGCGCTGGCCCTGGCCGCCCAGGAGTCCTTCGTCGACGGCTGGCAGCAGGCCATGTGGGCAGGCGCGGTAGTCATGGCGATCCTGTTCGCCTACGTTCTCGCGCGAGGTCCGCGGCAACGGACCCGGGGCTTCGGCGGCGACAGCCGTGAATCCGGCGACGTGGTCGCCGACCTGCGCTGACTCACCGAGGGGGCACTGTGGTCCCGGGGAAATCCCGGCCGGATCGCGATCATCCGAGGCGACTCCGTTCGTTGATCACCTCTGCTCCGGTTCGTACGGTCCTGACCGGTGGCGGTCCAGCTCTCCACCCTGCCCTGGATGAGGTGCGCGGGGCACCACGGGCGGCGGCGGTGGCGCGGCCGACCGGCGAGACCTGCTCCGAGGATGATCATGTCCGGCGGGCACGCGAGCGCGCGAACGCGCGCAGGGTGAGCAGCGCGACGACGGCCACGACCTGCCCGCCCAGGATGATCTTGTTGTAGTCGATCGCGGGCTGCCAGCGGACCTGGCCGTCCTTGATGACGAAGACCCCCGCCGCGGTCGCGCTCGCGCCGAACCCGCCGCCGGAACCCTCGCCCGAGTTCTCGCCGCCCTCCTGCTTGCCGCCTCCGGCGCCGCCGCCCCCGCCGACGCGGGCCACGGGGATGACGGTCACCCCGTCCTGCGTGATCGGCTCGCCGAAGACGCGGGTGACGGTGGCGGAGTCGCGAACCTTGTCGATCATTTCGATGACGTCCATGTCTTCCCTTCGTCGCGGCCACGGCCGCGACCATCGTCCATCCGGCCACGACGGCCAGATCGGCCCATGGCCAGGCTCACCCCCATCGTCCAGGAAACGCCGGGTGCAACCGACGCCTCGTCGGATGCGTAGCGAAAACGGTGAGCGGGGCGGCGATCGAGACGCGGCCCCGGTCGCGGTGGGAGACCTCTCTTTGGCCGTCCTAGCCGGCGGCCGCCTGCTCCGGCAGACGGGTGCCGAGAAGGGCCAGGCAGTTGGTCCACATGGTGTCGAGGCGCTGGGTGTCGTTGTACAGCTTGGCGAAGAGAACCTGCCCTTCGAGCTGGGCGACGACGGCGCGGGCGGCCGCGGTGGGGTCGGCCACGGCGACCTCGCCGCGCTCGCTGGCCTCCTCGACAACGGACCTCACCATGTCGACCTGGGCGTCGAAGATCCCCTGCAGGCGGGCGCGGATGGGCTCGGTCCGGTTGCTCAGCTCCAGGGTGAGGTTGCCGAACATGCAGCCGGAGACGGTTCCGCACGACTGCTTGCCGTCGCGCTGCCTGACCTCGGTCGCCTCGAACAGCCGACGCAGCCGCTCCAGGGGCGCGCCGTCCCCGTGAAGGAGCGCCGCCCAGTTGCCGCGTTCCTCATTCCACTCCGCGTCGATGACGGCCAGGGCCAGCGCTTCCTTGGACTCGAAGAAGTAGTAGAAGCTGCCCTTGGGAACGTTGGCGGCCTTGCAGATCTCCGCCACGCCAAGTGCCGAGTAACCGTTCAGCTCGATCAGTTGCTGCGCGACCGTGAGGATCTTCTCTCTGGCGTCGCTCGTTCGTCCCATGCACCCAGTCTACGACCGGTCGTCTATGTTCGTAATAGACCGGTCGTCTGCCTGGAAAACGCGCCGTTCATCACCGGTGAGATCCTGCACGTCGACGGCGGGCAGAACGCCGGCCACTGACCTCTCCGGGCTTTCGGCCCTCCGCGCCCGCCCGCCCGGCGGCGACCGGACGACGGCAAGGTCTCCTGCCCCGAACCGGGCCGATCCGCGCAGGTCACCGGACTTCCGAAAAGATCGTGTTCTTGGCGGCGGAGACGGCCGCGACCTCCGGGAACACGCACGGCTGAGAGGCGAAGTGGAGCACCTCAGGTGCCTGCTCCGCGGAAGGTGCCGGGGTGGGGTGGAGCGGCAGTCCCCGTTGTCGGCGCGCCGCGCCACCAGGTCGGGCCGGTCATTTCCCTCATGTCCTGAACATGGGGTCCAACCCAAGTAAGCCCAAAACCCACATTCAGTGGATCATGAACGGTGTTTCCACTGGTTGACGCGTCGTAGAGGCTGTCTCCGGGGCGTCGGGGACGCGTGATGGCACGGCTGGGTCGAACAGGATGTTCGACTCGGTTTGAGGGTGTGATCTGGTTCACGTTGTGGTGTTGAAGTTGTGATCATGTTTGCCCGATTCGGGTGGGTGTGTCTCGCTACGTTGCTCCTGTTCGTGTGGGGGTGTGGCGGGAGGGTTTGTTGTGACGTCGGTGGAGCGGACGGCGTATCCGGAGTTCGGGCGGTTGGTGTTCGCCCGGGAGTTGTACACGTTCTTCTCGCCGTCTGAGGAGGAGATGGAGTGGGTCCGGGCCAAGACCGACACCGACGAGCACCAGCTCGCGCTCGCGGTTGCGCTGAAGTGCTTCCAGAAGCTCGGCCGGTTCGCTAAGAAGGGCGAGGCGCCTGCGGTAGTTGTCGAGCACGTGCGGCAGTGCCTGTTCCGGGAGGACGCCGATGAGTCGTTGGAGCCGGTGTATGCCTCGGCACGGACGGAGCAGTCGCACCGGGTTCTGGTCCGGCTGCGGGAGGGTGTGAAGTACGCGCCGGGCAAGGCTCGCAAGCTGGCGGAGCGGGAGATGACGAAGGCGGCGTGGGTGAAGAACTACCCGCCGGATCTGATCAACGTGGCGTTGGAGCGGTTGACCCAGGCCGGGCTGGAGCTGCCGGCGTTCTCCACGCTCGACAGCATGGAGTCGACGATCCGCGGGCAGGTGAACGGCCAGATCTTCCGGACGATCTGGGTGCGGTTGCGGCGGGACGCCCGTGCCCGCCTGGAATCCCTGGTGGTGGTGGTGGGGCCGGGCGGTAAGTCGGATCTGGAGCGGGTGAAGAAGGCCGCCCGGCGGGCGACGTGGTCGAAGTTCAAGGACCAGGCCGCGCACCTGGCCTGGTTGGACGGCCTGGCCGACACCGACGACGCCCTCGACGGGATCGCCGCCTCGAAGATCGCTGACTTCGCGGGTGAGGCGGAGGCCGCGGATGTGGACGTGTTCTCCCGGTATGCACCGGACGGGATCCGGCGGATGGCGGTGCTGACGTGTTTGGTGCACGCTTCGCGGGGCCGGGCCCGCGACGATCTGGCGCAGATGCTGTGCAAGCGGATGGCGGTGAACAACAAGAAGGCCAAGGCGCAGCTGGAGTTGTTCCACCAGCGGCAGCGGGCGGTGACCGAGCAGCTGATCGTCGTCTACCGGAATGTGCTGCAGGGCCTGGCCCCGGGCGGCCCGGTCGGGGTGGCTGAGGTCGCCGCGACCCAGATGGTGTTGATGGCGGTGGCCGCGCTCACCCAGGAGCAGGACGGTGCTGGTGACGATCAGGCGACGGCCGATCCCGGCGGCACCGACTCCGACACGGATCAGGCTGAGGCTGAGGCCGATCCGGGCGGTGCCGGCGGCGATCCGGGGGCGGTGATCCGGGCACTGCTGAAGGCGGTGCGGGTGCAGGCGGCGGGGGTCGGGTCGGTGCTGGCCGTGGTGGAGGACGCGGGCGGGTTCGACTCCCAGCTGGCCGACATCGAGGAGGTGACCGCGTATCGGGGCGACAACCACGAACTGTTGGTGCAGCAGTTCTTCAAGGCCGACCGGGCCACGATGCTCGCGTTGGCGGGGGCGTTGCGGTTCGAGGCGACCTCGTCGAGGTTGTCCCGTAGCTCGTAGAACTTGAAGTGGCGGTCCCCGCCTCGGGGCCTACCTGGTGGTAGGTCTCGGGCAA
>NZ_JBPJUQ010000052.1:0-80070 GCF_051192615.1 Streptosporangium sp. G11 | reverse complement strand
TCCCCCGCCGCCCGCCACGTGGTCAACCGCCAGATCGACGCCTGCCCCCACGTCAACGGCGCCACCCCACCCCGCGCCCCCGCGAACTCCACCACGACCCCACCCCCCGGCACCTCACCGGCCGTCACCGGGATCGGGGGGCCTCTTCGGCCACGCCGTCCGAGGCGCGGGCGGTGGGCGGCGCGGTCACGTCGAGCGGGCCGCGGAACCGGGTGGCGGGCGGCATGGCGTGGACCCGGCTCCCGGCGCCCGCCCGCCCGCCGGTCCCCGTCCCCCGCCGGGCGAAGGACTTTCGGTCCCGCTCTTCTACCGGAGATACCGACATCTCACGCGCCTTCCCTCTGACCTGTCGCGGCGCCGAAGAGGCCGCGCGACTCCCTTTCCCGGCTGCTTCCGCGGCAGGACGTCGGCAAGGAGCACTCATCCGGGGATCTCGTGTCCGGCCGGTCGCCTCGCGAGGCTAGAGATCACGTGCCGAATCCGTCAAGGTTTCGGGCTTGTTTTCGACCGTCACGAAGCGGCGCATCCTCACGGTGAGCACGGCGTCGCGCCCGTCACCAGTTGGCGGCGTCGACGTAGGGCCGGGTCCAGACGGTGACGTGGAGCATGACCGACTTGGTGAAGGCGGAGTGCATGCGCCGGACGTGCTCGGCGGAGGCCCCCTTGGCCGCGAGGTAGGTGGGCGCCGTGGCGATGACGACGGCGGTGAAGGCGAGCAGGTAGCGCATGGGGATGTGGTCGAGGGAGTCGGCGTGGTCGGTGGTGTTCTTCCTGGCGCGGGTGTGACGCAGGCCGATCTCGTGCTGGTAGTTCAGCCAGTCCCGGTCCAGGGGACGGGTGCAGGCGTCGATGATCCACCGGTCGAAGCGCGGTTTCGTCGCGGCGCCGTACCCGGGGTTGGGGGTGCCGTCGGGGTGGCCGGAGTACCCGCCCAGCCACGGCTGGAGGCCGAGCCGCGCGCGGTAGGCGGTGACCATGTCATCGGCCTGGTCGGCGAGGATCTCGGCGGCCTCGCGGAGGGCCTCCTCGTCGTCGGCGGTGAGCCACACCGCGGCCTTCAGGCGGTCGAGGTCCTCAAGGGTCAGCGGCGAGACGGCGGCCTGGGCGGTGCCGTAGGTGTAGCCGGGAATACGCTCGGGATGCTCGGTCACCAGCGCCGGCGTCGGCGTGTGCTCGGTCATGGAAAGTCCTCCTTGGTCGACGCGCCGACGCTACCCACGGGACGTTTCGGTGACGGCCGTAACGACGCGGGAGGGAAATCTCCGGGGCGTGTCGATCCGGCCGCCTCCCGTTCGTCGTCACGGTGTACGGCGACCCGCCACGCGAGAACACGACAGACACCAAGGAGCCTGACCGTGAAGTACATGTTGCTGATCTACGGTGCCGCGACGGCCGACGTGGACGACCAATGCGACTTCGAGGAGTGGGTGAGCTACGACAGGGCGCTGAGGGAGGCCGGAGTCCTGGTCTCCGGGCACGCGCTGAAGGACGTGACCACCGCCACGACGGTCCGGGTCGGCCCGGCGGGCGAGCGGACCGTCACCACGGACGGGCCGTTCGCCGAGACCCGGGAGATCCTCGGCGGCTACGACGTCATCGACGTGCCGAACCTCGACGTCGCGCTCGAGTGGGCCGCCCGATGCCCCGGCGCGCGCGACGGCGGGTCGGTCGTGGTGCGGCCGATCGACGAGTTCGAGGTCTGACGGCGATGGACAGGCGGATGGACGAGCGGATGGACGGGTGGGCCGCCGACGCCAGGTCGTCCGTGGAGTCGATGTTCCGTGAGGAACGCGGCCGGCTGCTCGCCTCCCTCGTCCGCCGTTTCGGCGACCTCGACCTGGCCGAGGAGGTCGCCTCCGAGGCCATGGAGGCGGCACTGGTGCACTGGCCGGTCGACGGCGTCCCGTCCAGGCCGGGGGGCTGGCTGCTGACGACGGCGCGGCGCCGGGCCGTCGACCGGCTGCGGCGGGACCGGGCCTACGCCGCCAGGCTCGCCGTCCTGCAGGTGGAGGCGGACCGGGCCGACCCCGCCCCGCCCGCGGACGCGGACGGCGACCTCCCCGACGAGCGGCTGCAGCTGTTCTTCACCTGCGCTCACCCGGCTCTTCCCGCCGAGGATCGCACCGCCCTGACCCTGCGCTGCCTCGCGGGCCTGACGACGCCCGAGGTCGCGCGGGCCTTTCTCGTTCCGTCCGCGACGATGGCCCAGCGGATCGTGCGGGCGAAGAGGAAGATCCGCGAGGCCCGCATCCCGTTCCGGGTGCCCGGCGCCGACGAGCTGCCAGAGCGCCTGCCGGGGGTGCTCCAGGTCATCTACTCGATCTTCACTGAGGGCTACGCGGCCAGCTCCGGCCCGGATCTGCAGCGGCTCGACCTCTCCGAGGAGGCCATCCGGCTGGGACGGATACTGCGCCGGTTGCTGCCCGCGGAGCGGGAGGTCGCCGGGCTGCTCGGGCTGATGCTGCTGGTCCACGCGCGGCGCGACGCCCGGACCGGCCCGGGCGGCGAGGTCGTGCTGCTCGACGACCAGGACCGCGGCCGCTGGGACCGCACCATGATCGAGGAGGGCCGTGACCTGGTGCTCCTCGCGCTGACCGGCGGCTCACCCGGGCCGTACGGGGTGCAGGCCGCGATCGCCGCCCTGCACGACGAGGCCGCGGACGTCGCGACCACCGACTGGCCGCAGATCGTGGCGCTCTACGACGTGCTGCTCGCCCTCGCACCGTCCCCGGTGGTCGCGCTGAACCGGGCCGTGGCGGTGGCGATGCGCGACGGGCCGCAAGCGGGCCTGGCCCTGCTCGACGAGCTGGCCGGTGAGCCGCGACTGCGCGACCACCACCCCTACCCGACGGCCAGGGCGGACCTGCTGCACCGGCTCGGGCGGTTCCCCGAGGCCGCGGCGGCCTACCGGGAGGCGCTCGGCCTGGCCGGCACCGACCCCGAACGGGCGCACCTGCTGCGCAGGCTCGACGCGGTCGAGGCATCCGATCCCGGCGCCACGACCGGCACATGACGGCGGAGCGCCTCCTGCCGTCGCCATCACACGCACACCTGACCGAGGAGAGCCGTACATGGACGATGAAGAGATCTTTTCCTGGACAGAGGACGAACGGCTCGGCCTCGCCGGCTTCCTCGGCGAACTCGACGACCACGAATGGAAGGTGGCCTCCCTCTGCCCCGGCTGGACGGTGCACGACGTGGCCGCCCACCTGACGCTGTCCACGCACACCCTGTTCCTCGACACGATCAAGGGCGTGATCCGGACGCGGGGCGACCTCGACCGGGTGTTCGCCGACCAGGCGCGGGCTCGGGCGGCCGGGTTCGGGCCCGCGGAGCTCGTCGCGCAACTCCGTGAGACGGCGGGCTCACGGCGCCGCGGGCTCGGTTCCCGTCCGCTGGACACGCTCGTCGACGTCCTGGTGCACGGGCAGGACATCGCGCGCCCGCTCGGACGCGTGCGGGAGATGCCCGCCGAGCGGGCGGTCGCGGGGCTCGGCCGCGTCCTGAACACCGGCTTCTACGGCGCTCCCAAGCGCCTGCGCGGCACCAGACTGGTCGCCACCGACCTGGACTGGTCGGCGGGTGAGGGCCCGGACGAGGTCCGGGGGCCGGCGGGCGATCTTCTCCTCCTGGCGACCGGGCGGGCCGCGGGGCTCGCGGGCCTGTCCGGGCCGGGTGTCGAGCGGGCCGCGGCCGCGCTGTAGGCGGGACGCCGCCGGTCGGAGCCGGGCGGCCTCCTCCTCACACGGGCGGGTCCACCGGAGCCTCGCACCAGAGGATCTCCAGCCCCGCCTCGCCCGAGACCAGGTCGAGGCTGGCGGGCTCCCCCATGCGGGCCGCGACCGCGTGGTAGAGGTCCGCCATCTGGTGGATCAGCGGATCCGGGACGGCCGCCGCGCGGTGCAGGATCGAGGGCACTTTGGACTCCTGCACTCCCCCGATGTCGGCGATCACGGCGTCTCTCTTGATCGCGATCCGGCTGCGGGCGACCCGCCGCGCGCTGACGATGAACTCGTCCGCGGGCAGCGGATGGCCGACCGACTGCTCGTGCAGCCCCCAGCCCGCCCGCACCTTGATGTCGCCCGGCCGCCCGAACGCTCCGGCGGGCGAGAGCGTGGCCCAGATCTTGGAGTCGTTGAACCGGCGGATGAAGATGACCTCCCGGACGACGGATTCGGGCCAGCCGTACCGGCGCCGCAGCGCCCGGGCCCGGTCGGAGAAGAACGGGGCCAGGCATTCGGTCACCGCCTGGATCACCGCCTCCTCGCCGGAGACGTTGAGAAACGTCCAGGGGTGGCCGACCCAGGAGGGCACCGACGGCGGCTCGATGAGGAGCGAGCGCACCTCCACCGAGGGCGCGTACAGGCCGCACACCTCGCCCAGCCGGTTGTAGGCCCTGTTCAGAGTGTCCCGCCAGGGGCCCAGGGCGCCGCGCGGGAACACCTCGAAGGGCGGAGCCGACACGCAGAAGGCGGGGGCCACGGGGAACGCGTCCCGCAGCCCCGCCAGACAGGCGATCCCCTCCCCCACTATCAACCCGTCCAGACTCGCCGGGGAGCCGAGCCAGTGAATTCCCTCGTCGGCGTCGAACTCTATGCCGGCCACGCGGATCGTCACCTCCTGGTGAGAGTTCTCGCCGCCGGGGCTGCGGGCCGGACGAGACGGCAGACCCCGGCGCGCGGACGGGTTACGGTCGCGAGGTCTCGGAGCGCAGCGCCGGCCGCGCGCCGGTGTCCTCGGAGAGGACCTTCCCATGCCGGATGCGGTCGGCCTGGCGGGCGTGACGGCTGACGGTGGCCTTCAGGAAGTCCCGGATGAGCACGAGCTCCTCCTCGGTGTGCCCTGCCAATCCGGCCTCGTCCTCCTCGCTCAGCTGACCCCAGATCTCCTGGGCGACCTGCTCGGCCTGGGGCGTCGGCACCACGCGCACCTGCCGCCGGTCCCGCAGGTCCCGGACCCGCTGCGCGTATCCGGCCCGTTCCAGCCTGTCGATGGCGATGGTCGCCGCGCCGGGGGACAGCCTCGCGGCCACCGCCAGCTCCCCGGCCGTCATCGGGCCGAGCGCGAACACGCATCCCATGCAGCGCATGTCGGTCCGGTTGATGCCCAGACGTGCCGCCGCGGCCTCGTCCACCGCGTCCGAGACGTTCTGCAGCTCCATCACGGCCACCTGGACCTCATCTATCAGGGACTTCCAGATTTCTTTTGACATTTAAAATTTCCAACTACTAGACTTGTCGATAGTTAAAGCATATACCGTTCTCCCTGGCAACACACCCCTCCCGGGCCCCCATCGAGGCGACCCCCCGGGAGCCGAGTCCTCTAAGGAGGTGCGAAGAGTGAGCAGACGCGGGAACCCGTGGGTCGTCATGGTGACACTCTGCATCGGGTTCTTCATGACGATCTTGGACACCACGATCGTCAACATCGCCATCCCCGACATCCTCGTTGACCTGAACGCGACGATCACCGAGGTCCTGTGGGTGATGAGCGCCTACATCCTCGTGGTGGCCGTACTGGTGATCACGGCGGGCCGGCTGGGCGACATCGTCGGGCCACGCAACGTCTTCATCGCGGGCATGATCGTTTTCACGGTCGCGTCGGCGCTGTGCGGAGCCGCACAGGAACCCTGGCAGCTCATCGCCGCCCGCGCCGCCCAGGGCGTCGGCGCCGCACTGATCACACCGCAGACCCTGACCATCCTGACGGCGGTCTTCCCCCCCGAGAAGCGGGGCCTGCCCAGCGCGGTGTGGGGTGTCACGGCCGGGCTGGCCGGCCTGGCCGGTCCGACGCTCGGCGGGCTCCTCGTCGCGGAGGGCACCTGGCGCTGGATCTTCTACGTCAACGTGCCGATCGGCATCATCACCATCATCATGGCGTTCACCCTCATCCCCGACATCCGTCCGGGCAAGCGCCCCCACCTGGACCTCACCGGGGCGCTCCTGGCGACCGCCGCGCTCGGCGCGATCACCTACGGGCTCCTCGAGGGCGACCGCTACGAGTGGGGGACGATCACCTCCTTCATCAGCATCCCGCTGGTCATCGGGGTGGGCCTGGTGCTGCTGGCGGTGTTCCTGGCGACCCAGGCGCGGACCTCGCAGCCGCTGCTCCCGCTGGGCATCTTCAAGGACCGCGGCTTCTCCCTGATGAGCTTCGTGATCATCGCCGTCTCCTTCGGGATGATGGGGCTGTCGCTGACCCTCACGATCTATCTGCAGCAGGTGCTCGGGCTCAGCGCGCTCGAGGCGGGCCTCACGCTCGCGCCGACCGCGCTCGCCATGATGTTCTCCTTCCCGGTCGTGGGCTTCCTGATCGACAAGATCGGCGGGAAGTACGTCCTCATCGGCGGGCTCACCCTCTATCCGATCAGCCTGGGGCTCATCGCGATGATGGCGCAGACCGACTCCAGCCGGTGGGCGCTGCTCGGTCCGCTCATCCTGGCGGGCATCAGCCAGGCGGCCGCCTTCGCCCCGACCATCACGATGGCCATGCAGGACGTGCAGCAGGAGTTCGCGGGCGCCGCGTCAGGCGCCTTCAACGCGATCCGCCAGATGGGCTTCCTGATCGCGGTCGCCGCGATGGGCGCGGTCCTGCAGAACCGGCTGAGCAGCGAGCTCAACGACGAGGCGCGACGCCAGGCGGAGCAGCTTCCCAGCGAGTATCGCGGTGACTTCGTCGACGCGATCGCCACGGCGGCCAGGGGCGCCGAGGCGGGAGCCGACCAGGTGCAGCTGCCCGCCGGGGTGAGCGGCCAGCTCGCCCAGCAGATGCGGGAGATCGCCCAGCTGACCTTCGATCACGCCTTCGTCGGAGCCCTGCGGTGGACCTTGCTGGTCTGCGCGGCGGTAGTGATCATCGCGGGCCTGCTGAGCTTCGCCGCCAAGCGGCCCGATCCCGCCAAGGCACCCACCCCCGAAGAGGAACTGGCACTGATGTGAGCCTCCGTCCCCCGCCCCATGCCTGCCAAGGCCCCTGCCGTGCATGGGGCGGGGGAACGGATCCCGCCATGGAAGTCCGGGGACGGGGCCCCGGAAGTCCGGGGACGGGGCCTCACAGCGCCGCCGGCCGAGAGAACAGGAAGGTCCCAATCCCATATCGAAAAAGGCATCACCTAGCCCACATGGGCAATTACAAAGCGTTACATTCTTGCCCCTCGACATGAAAATGATGCCTAACTCGCTGGTCTTCTATCGAGCTTCCAGTAAAAATCTACCGCCGTGTTCAACGATCCTAATCATGTGCTACATAGGAACATGATCTGGATATATAGAATACACAATCGATCATTCCTGATGTAGGCAACAAGCCGCGAACGTGGGCGCGGCGACGGGGATAGCGAAGACTTCGGGGAGTCTGCAGGCTTTCGGGAGGTCTGCGTGCCTGTTACGTGCCAGAAAGCGGCCTGCAATGCTCAAGAGGCTGTCCGGAGAAGGCCAGGTGTGCGCGATGAGCAGGTCTGCGATGAGATTCTGTGTTCTGGGGACCCTGAAAGTTCTCGACGGCGGCCGGGAGGTGACCCCGACCGCGCCAAAACTTCGTCAGGTACTTACTTTTCTTCTGCTCCGACGCAACAACATCGTCCAGACCGCCGAGCTCATCGACGAGCTGTGGGGAGAAAGTCCTCCGATCAGCGCCCTTTCCACACTGCAGACGTACATCTACAAGCTACGGAAGATCCTCTCCAATGACAAGATCGACTCGTTCGAGGAGGTCCTGCGCACCCAGTCATGGGGATACATGCTGGTGGTCGACCCCGAAGACCTCGATCTGGACCCGTTCGAGCGCCTGCTGGGGGCAGGCGCCGCGGCGCTGAAGAAGAACGACCCCGAGCAGGCCGCCGAGAACCTGGCCCGCGCCCTGTCGCTGTGGCGGGGACCGGCGCTGGCGGACGTGGCGGCGGGAAACCTGCTGTCGGCCTACGTGGCCTCCCTCGAAGAGAGCCGGCTGCGCGCCCTGGAGCTGCGCATCGAGAGCGACCTGCGTCTCGGCCGGCACCGCGAGGTCGTGGGCGAGCTCAAGCACCTGGTCTCGGTGCATCCGCTCCACGAGGCCTTCTACGCGCAACTGATGACCGCCCTGCACCGTTCGGGCCGGCGCTCGGAGGCCCTGGAGGAGTATCAGCGGCTGCGCGCCACGCTGGTGGAGGAGGTCGGCATCGAGCCGTCCGCGGAGTCGCAGCGGCTGCACCAGTCACTGCTCTCGGCGGAGACCCCCGCGAGCCCCGCCAAGACGGAGCCGCCGATCGAGCCGAGCAGCGTGACCACGGGCGGCGGGGAGAAACCGAGGAACGCGAAGGCGTCGCTCTGCCCGGCCCAGCTTCCGCCCGACATCTGGGACTTCACCGGCCGCCAGACCTACATCGGCGACCTGGTCACGGCCGCCACCATGACGGAGCCGACGGTCACCACGCCGCCGACCATCCTGATCGCCGGCATGCCGGGCGTGGGAAAGACCGCGCTGGCGGTGCATCTCTCGCACCTCGTCAAACAGCATTTCCCGGACGGGCAGTTTTATTACACGCTGCGCGGGATTCGCGGTGAAGCCGTTGATCCAAGTCAGATTCTATACAATTTCCTGATCACGGCGGGAATGCCCGCAGAAAAACTTCCGAACAGCATCGAAGAACGCTCGAAATTATTCCGGAGCTGGTGTTCGGCACATCGCGTTCTCATCGTCCTCGATGACGCCGTGTCGACCGCCCAGGTTTGTCCTCTCCTCCCTGGCAGCGAGTACTGCACGACAATCATCACAAGCAGGTCCGGGCTTTACGGATTCTCGTGCAGGAATCGAATAGACCTCGCTCCGCTTCCCCTCGAGGAGGGTGTTCGCCTGCTGGCCGCGGTGGCGGGCGGGCAACGCGTCGAACGCGAGAGAAACAACGCCGAGAGCGTGGTGCGTTTCTGCGAGGGACTTCCGCTCGCGGTACGGGCGGCCGCCGCCCGGCTCACCGCGTCGCCGACCCTGCCGATCCGGAGACTGGCGGCCCGGCTGGCCAACCCCGAATTACGGCTCAAAGAATTAAATTCTGCTGACTTCGATATCTATGATCTGTTCGACACCATTTACCGGGAGCTTGATCCGCGTGAGCGGAGCGCCCTCTGGCTGCTCTGCCTGCGGCGTAACACGAGGTTCACCCTCGAGAGCGCCGCGCAGTCGATCGGCTGCGACGTCGACACCACCGAGACGCTCCTGACCCGGCTGGTCTCGGCTCACTTCCTGCGCGCGGTGGGGGACGCCGGCGCGAGCGAGGGAACCGTCTACGTCATCAACGAGCTGGCTCGAATCTACGCCGAGGAGAAGCTCGAGAGCGAGCTCGGCAAAGGCAGCGCCGCTCTGGCCCCGGCCGAGCTGGGTCCGGTCGACGTGGCCGCCAGAAGGGGACATCCCCCCGCGCTCACGCTGACCCAGACCGCCGCGCAGCTCGAACCCTGCTCGCCGAACGGCGTCGAGGAACCCTATCTGGCGGACAACGACCACTCGCGAAAAGTGTCCTGACGGCAGGCGTTGCGCCCGCAGCACAACGCAGCCAAATGACACGGAACGAAACGGTTCGGGCCGGGAAGCGACGGGCTTCCCGGCCCGAACCATGTCAGCGGGGGAACGTCAGCGGAATTCCTCGGCGACGGCGCAGACGTACCGGCCGTAGTCGGACGACGCGAGCCGCTCGCCGAGCCGGTGACAGGCCTCCGCGTCGATGAAGCCCATCCGCAGGGCGACCTCCTCGACGCAGGCGATGCGCACGCCCTGCCTCGCCTCCAGCGCGCTGACATACTGGCCGGCCTGCATCAGTGACGCCGGGGTGCCCGCGTCCAGCCACGCGCACCCGCGTCCCAGATCGACCAGGCGCGCCTTGCCTCTCTCCAGGTACACGCGGTTGACGTCGCTGATCTCCAGCTCCCCGCGGGCCGACGGCCGCAGGTTCTTGGCGATGTCGAGCACCTCGTTGTCGTAGAAGTAGAGGCCGACGATCGCGCGGTTGGAGCGGGGCCTGGCCGGCTTCTCCTCGATGGAGACGAGCCTGCCCTCGCGGTCGGTCTCGCCCACGCCGTACCGCTCGGGGTCGGTCACCGGATAGCCGAAGAGAACGCATCCGTCGACGTCGCGCGCGTTCTCCTGCAGGACGTCGTCGAACCTGTGCCCGTGGAAGATGTTGTCGCCCAGCACCAGCGCCACCGGATCGTCGCCGGTGTGGTCGGCCCCGATGAGGAACGCCTCGGCCAGTCCCCGCGGCTCGGGTTGCTCCGCGTAGGAGAGGTTCAGGCCCAGCTGCGTCCCGTCCCCGAGCAGCCGGTGAATCTGTGGAAGGTCCACCGGCGTCGAGATGATCAATATGTCCCGGATGCCCGACAGCATCAGCGCCGACAGCGGATAGTAGATCAGTGGCTTGTCGTTCACCGGGAGCAGCTGCTTGGAGACCGCGAGGGTGATGGGATGCAGGCGCGTCCCCCGCCCTCCGGCCAGGATGATCCCCTTCATGTCCTCGCGGCCTCCGCCAGCAGGTCCACCTGGTCCGGGTCACCGGAGCACGGGAAGAAGATGAGCTCGTCACAGCCCGCGGACTCGTACTCCTTCAGCGTCCGCTGGAGCGCGCCCTCGGTCGTCACGGTCTGCGCCGCCGCGCGGTCGGCGTACGGGCCCGCCTGCGCGTAGTACCGGCGCATGTGCGCGACGGCCTGTTCGGCCCCCGCCGTCCCGAGCGAGAAGTAGGCCAGCGCCACCATGCGCGGCCGGTCCGTCCTCCCCTCCGCCTGCCAGGCGGCGCGGGCCCGCGCCACCAGGTCGGCGTACGGGACCGAGGACGAGCCGCCGGCGATCCAGCCCTGCCCGAGGCGGGCGGCCCGCCGCAGCGCCGCGTCCGTGTGGCCGCCCACCCAGATGGGCGGCCCGCCGGGAAGGACCGGCCGCGGCCCGATGTCGCCACCCGGCCCGTCCCCCGCCCAGATCTCGCGCATCTCCGTGACCAGGGCGTCCAGCCGCCGCCCCCGTCGCTCGTACGGCTCCCCGGTGGCCGCGAAGTCGTCCGCGCGCCCGCCGGCGGCGACCCCGACCGTGAGCCGGCCGCCGGACAGCTCGTCCACCGTCGCCAGCTGCTTGGCCAGGACCGCGGCCCGGCCGCGGTAGGCGGCGATCAGGATCGTCGTCGCGAGCCTGATACGCCGCGTCACCGCGGCGGCGGCCGCGAGGGTGACGACGGGTTCCTGGTTACCGGCCACGAGACGGTCCAGCACGCCGAGCGAGGACAGGCCGCGGGCCTCGGCGCGCCGTGCCCATTCGAGCACGGTGCGCCCGTCGACCCCGGTCACCGTCGTCGGCAGGCCGACTCCGACGTCCATGGCTCAGCTCGCCTTCCGTGCCACGATCAGCGTGTCGTACTCGCCCAGGGGCTTGACCGACTCGACGGTGAAGCCCGCCTCCTCCATCCACTCGCGGCACTCCCCGACCGGGTACTCCGAACCGCCCTCCGTCGTCAGCAGCATGTCCAGGCTGATCACCAGGTTCTCCGGGTCGGTCGGCTCGTCGGACAGCATCCGGTCGTAGACGATCAGCGCGCCGCCCGGGTGGACGGCCTGGAACGCCTTGCCGATGAGCACGCGCCGCTCGGCCGGGGACCAGTTGTGCAGCACGTGCCCGATGGTCAGCACGTCCGCCTCGGGCAGCGGGTCGGCGAAGAAGTCGCCCGCGTGGAACGTGGCGCGGTCGGCGACCCCGAGCTGCTCGGTGTGCGCGCGAAACGCCTTCTCCATGGGCGGCAGGTCGAAGACGTGGACGGACAGGTGCTCGTGCTCGCGCGCGACGCGGCCCGCCAGGTTGCCCCGGGCGCCGCCGATGTCGGCGTAGCTCTTGACGCTCTTCCAGTCGAAGGAGGTCGCGATCAGCGGGGCCAGCATGGTGCTGAGCGCGTCCATCATGCCGAGGTAGCTGCTCAGGCGGGCCGGGTCCTCCAGCATCTCGCGGAACGCGTTGTCCACTCGCGGCTTGCCCGTCCGCAGCGCCTCGGTCAGGTCACCCCACGCCGGGTAGAGGATGCGGTCGGAACGCTCGAGGAAGCCGCCGACGTACGCCGGCTCCCCCGGGTCGAGGAACCGTCCCGCGACGGTGGTGTTGGAGTAGAGGTCCCCCTCGCGTACCAGGAGCCCCAGCGCGACCAGGGTGTCGAAGAAGTCGCGGGAGGCGCGCGGGTGCAGGCCCAGCCGCTCGCGCAGCTGCGGCTCGGTGAGCGGTTTCTCCGCGAGCACGGCGAACACCCGCAGTTCGAGGGCGCTGAGAAGCACCTTGGCCGTACAGAAGGCGGTCTTGCCCAGCTGGATGATCTCCGCTGGGCCGGTGATCCTCGAGGTCTGCGTGGTCATCTGACGGCTCCGTTCTCCGGTCGTTCTCTCTCGCTGAGCCGCCGCTGCGGCAGCTCGATGATCACGGCCGCGTCCTGGTCGCCCAGTCCGGCGGCGACCGCTTCGGCCATGAGGTCGCCCGCGCCCTCGGTCAGCGGCAGGGTGATTCCCCGGGCCGTGGCGTCGTTGGCCGCCAGGCGGAGGTCCTTCTCCATCAGGCTGGTCTTGAAGGCCGCCGGCTCGTAGCGGCGTTCGCGCATGAACCCGGCGCGGAACGCCAGGACCGGCGAGCTGAAGCCGCTGTTCGCGATCGCCTCGATCAGCAGGTCGCGGTCGAGCCCGGCGCTCACCCCGTAGGACACCGCCTCCGCGAGGGCCGCGGTCTGCACCCCGAGCAGGAGGTTGAAGGCCAGTTTCATGGTGCTGGCGGCGCCGGCGGCGCCCAGGTAGCGCGCCTCCTGCCCCAGCACGCCCAGCAGGCCGTCGACGGCGTCCACGTCCTTCTTGGACCCCGCGGTGAAGATGCGCAGCTTGCCGGTGTGCGCCATCACGGGGTTGCCCAGGACGCACGCCTCGACGCGGGCGAGCCCCGCGGCGGACAGGCGCGTCGCCGCCTGGCGCGCGTACAGCGGTGAGGTCGTGGTGGTGTCCACCACGATGGTGCCCTCCCGCAGGGCGGGCAGCATGGCCTGGAACAGCACCTGCTCCACGGCCATCTCGTCGCTCAGGCTGAGCAGGACGATCGGCGCCTCGGCCGCGGCCTCGAGGGTCGTGAGCGCCCGCGCGCCCGCCTCGACCAGCGCGGCGGCCTTGCCGGGAGTTCGGTTGTAGACGGAAACGGGGTGGCCGGTCTCCAGGAGCCGGTGGCCCATTCCCACGCCCATCGCCCCGCTCCCGACGAGCGCGACGTGTGGAGGGGCCATGTCCCTCAGCCCCCGACCGGCAGGGTGTCGGCGGAGAGCTGCGAGATGCACCGCATCGTCGCGTTCCTGAAGTACTGCCCGAACGCCTCGGGGGTGCTGGTGTCGCGCGTCTCGGCGAGGTAGGGCGCGAGCTTCGCCTCGAGCGCGTGCACGCCCTTGTGCTGGGCCATGTTCCTGGCCACCTGGATGAAGTCGCCCTCGTAGTGGATGACCCTGATCATGAGGTCGTCCTTGATGAACACCGCGGTGCCCACCAGGCGGCCCGCCTCCTTGCCGTCGGCGTCGACCAGCACGGGCGTGCCCACGCGCTGGAATCCGGCGAATATCTCGGCGATCTCGTCCTCGTGACCCGGCTTCACACGGTAGGTGATCGCGGCGTACGGCATCAGATTCCTCCATCGACGTTCAGGGTCGTTCCAGTGATGTAACGGGACAGGTCGCCGGCGAAGAACAGCACGGCGCCCGCCACGTCGTCGGTCGTGCCCAACCGGCCCAGCGCGGTCATCTTGGCCAGGCGCTCCCTCATCTGGGGCGGCGGACCGAGGTCCCCGCCCTTGTCGATGACCCCGGGAGCGATGGTGTTGATCCGGATTCCCCGCGGTCCCAGCTCCTTGGCCAGTGATTTGGTCAGCCCGATCAGCGCGGCCTTGGAGGCGGTGTAGTGGGCGGTCGCCGCGCGGCCGCGCAGCGCGGCCGAGGCCCCGATGTTGATCACGGACCCGCCCTCCGCCAGCAGCGGCAGCGACGCCTGGGTGACCAGGAAATGCGCGGTGAGGTTGGTGTCGAGGACGCGGCTCCACTCCTCCGCCGACAGTTCCCCCACCGGCGCCTCGCCGACCACGCCAACGTTGTTGATCACCACGTCGAGCCCGCCGAACGCCTCCTTGCACACGCCGGCCAGCCGCTGCACGTCGTCCTCGGCGGTCACGTCCGCGCGGACCACGTGGTGCTGGTCGCCCAGTTCCTTCAGCTCGCGGGAGAGGTCGTCGGCCGCGGCCCCCGCGCTGTGGTGGCAGGTCACCACCCGCGCGCCTCCCTTGGCGAGGGCGAGGACGACCGTCTTGCCGAGTCCGCGCGTCCCGCCCGTGACGAGGACCCGCTTGCCGAATATTCCTAGTTCCATCATTCCTCCGTTCGGTTCCGCGCCGGCCTCACGTCAGCACGACGGCGACCGCGTTGACGGTCAGGGCCAGTACGGCGAGTGCGGTTCGCAGCAGGTGCCACTTGCGCCACAGGGGGCGCGGGTCCATCCAGTCCTCCGGGATCGCCGCCGGATTCAGCGCCTTGACCCGCCGGTTGATGGGCACGTTGCACAGATGGGACACCACCGAGACGCCCAGCATCAGGGCGGCGGCGACAGCGAAGAGCGAGCGCGGCCCCGTCAGGGGCGTCACCACGGCGAGCACGATGTCCGCCACCGCGGTCGTCAGCACGATCAGGGGCATCGTGGGGTCGTAGTTGCGGCCTACCAGCTTGTGGGTCTGCACGTAGCGGTCGGGGGGCAGCGCGAACAGCGTCGGCACCACACTGAGGGCCACGCAGAACAGAACTCCCGCGGTCAGGCCGCTGCCCACCATCGCCACGGTGCCCATCACGCCCTGCATGCCTAGTCCGTCTCCCCTCCCGCGTACACCGCGGTCCTGTTCTCGTACACGGCCTGGACCGTGTAGACGCCGAAGGACGCGCCCCGCGAGTGGTCCTGCAGAGGACGCAGCGGAGCCGTCGTCGAACGGTGCGACTCCCCCTCCTCCCAGGCGCGGAAGGCGTCCATGTCACGCCACTCGCTCATCACCACGAAACCGGCCGGATCGTGCACCGAGCGGAGCAGCTCGTTGGCGAGCAGCCCGGGTGTGCCGGTCAGGCTCCGGCTGATCCGGTGGTAGGCGCCTTCGACGGCCTCCGGCCCGGCGTCCGCGGCGGTGACGAAGACGAGGATGCGCACCCGCTCGCTCATCGCCGCTGAGCCGTCTCGCGCGCCATGTCGTAGACCACGTTCATGGTCGTCATCGAGCCGCCCGACCGGTACGGGTGCAGCTTGGTGCGGTGCTCCAGGTGGCGGTCGCTCTTCTCGAACTCCCGGAAGCGCTCCTCGTCGACCCAGTCGCTGACGATGTAGTAGATGCCCTCTTCCTCCGCGCTCTTCGAGAGCCACTGCCCGCGGTTGGCCGGGTGGTGGGTGACCGCGTCGGCGACCTGGTACCAGGTCTTCTCGAAGTCCTGTCCCATCCCGGGCTTGATCTGCATGCGCAGCATCACCCGGAACATGGACGCGCCGGTTTCCGTGGTCATGTCAGATTCCCCCGTCCACGTGGATCGTCTCGCCCGACACGAAGCTCGACAGGTCGCTGGCCATGAAGAGCACCACGTTCGCGACCTCGTCGGAGGCCCCGAGCCGGCCGAGCGGGATCATGTTCTTGTAGCGCTCCCTGACCGGGGCGGGGATCTCGACCTCGGTCTCCACCGGGCCCGGCGCGACGACGTTGACCCGGATCCCGCGGGGGCCGAGTTCCTTGGCCAGCGACCGGGTCAGCCCGATCAGGCCGGCCTTGGACGCGGTGTAGTGGGCGCGCAACGGCACCCCCACGGTGGCCACCCGCGAGCCGACGTTGACGATCGACGCGCCCGCCGACAGGAGCGGGAGCGAGGCGCTCACGACGAAGGCGGTGCCGGTGAGGTTGGCGTCGAGGACCCGCCGCCACTCCTCCAGCGAAAGCTCCGCGAACGGTATGTGGCTGATGACACCCGCGTTGTTCACCACGATGTCGAGGGAGCCGAACCGTGACCGGCACTCCTCGGCGAGCCTCTCGATGTCCTCGATCCGCCCGACGTCCGCCTTGATCACGTGGTGGTCGCCGCCGATCTCCTTCAGCTCCCGGGCGAGCCGGTCGGCGGCCTCGCCCTCCTGCCGGTGGCAGGTGATGACGTCGGCGCCGGCCTGGGCGAGACCGAGCACGATCGCCCGCCCGATGCCCCGGGTGCCGCCCGTGACGAGCGCCTTCTTCCCGGCGAGTCGGAATTCCATGGTTGTCCCTTCGCGTTCAGATGAGGGCGGTCGTGGCCCAGGCGTTCACTCCGAACGCGACGAGGGCCAGGACTGTGCGGATGAGGTTCCAGTTCCGCCAGCGCACCCGTGGGTCCCGTTCCTCCCAGTCGGCGGGGCGGTCCTCGGGGTCGAGCGAGGTCACGTACCGGTTGATCGGCACGTTCTTGACGACCGAGATCGCCATCACGACGAGCAGTAGCCCGGCCGCGGTCCCGAAGAGCGCCCGCGACGCGGCGGTGGGCGCCACGAAGATCAGTACGATGTCCAGCACGCACGTGAGCGCGTTGACGATCGGCATGAAGGGGTCGTAGCGCGGCCACATGAAGCGGATCGCCCCGACATACCTGTCGTACGGCTGGGCCAGCATCCACGGCACGACGCCGATGACGGTCGAGAGCATGATGCCGGCCGCGAGGCCGTTGCCGAGCAGTACCAGCGGCAGCAGGATCTGGACCACCACGTCACACCGGAGCCGACGCCGCCCGCGCGGCCTCCTCGACTCGTTCCTTGATGCGGCGCATCTGCACGGCCGAGTTGCGGTTGATCCGGTCGGTCATCCCGGCGTCGTCGACGGGAGCCTCCGGTTTCATGTGGAAGTCCTGGATCCAGCGCATCTTCACGCCGTCCGGGGTGGAGGTGTACTCCCACCGGATCTTCATGTAGTCGAACGGTCCGGTCTCGACCCGCTGGGCGCTGACGGTGCCCGCCCCCCGGTCGACGGTGCGCTCGGAGACCCAGCTCCAGACCTTGCCGTTCTCGTCGGGGTGCATCGTCAGCCGGAACCGCACCGTGTCGCCCTCGCGGTGCAGGATCTCCGCGGCGGCGTACTCGCTGAACAGCTCCGGCCAGGACGGCACGTCGTTGGTCATGTCCCAGACCAGGTCGAACGGGGCCGCGATCAAGATCTCGTTGTCGGTGTGACCTGCCATGACACCACTCCTTCGCTCAGGCCGCCGGCAGCCGCTGGTTGACGAAATCGAGCGTCTGCCGGGGCGTCTCCAGTTCCTCCATGGCATCGTCGGGAACCTCGACGCCGTACTCGCGCTCCACCCGGGCACCGATCTCCAGGACCGCCAGGGAGTCCAGGCCGAGGTCCTTGAACGAGACGTCGAGGATGTCGGCGTCCAGGTTGGCCGACGACTCCACCCCGCACTCGCGCATGATCCGCTTCAGTTCGTCCAGCCGGAGTTCCGTCTTCTCCACGTGTTCCTCCAAAAGTGCCGATGAACGGACCGTCAGTCGCGGACGGCCCGGACCACGAGGGCGGCGTTGAAGCCGCCATGACCTCGGGCCAGGACCAGCGCCGTCCGCACGCTCCCCTCCCTGGGGACATCCCGGACGAGGTCGATGTCGCAGCCCGGGGCGAGCTGGGCGACGTTGGTGGTCGGCGGGATGACCGAGTGGTGCACGGCCAGCAGCGCCGCGGCCAGGTCGAGCGCCGCGCCTCCGGCGTAGAGGCGGCCGGTCATGGTCTTGGGGGCCGTCACCGGCACGCCGAACGGCCCGAACACCTCGGCCAGCGCCCGCGACTCCAGCAGGTCCGCCTCCTGGACGCCCTTCGCGTCCGCGAAGACGACGTCCACGTCGTCCGGCGTGATCCGGGCGTCGGCGAGCGCGCCCTCGATCGCGCGGCGCAGTCCCGGCTGCCGGTCCGAACCCGGCCGCGGGTCGAAGGTGGCCGCGTAGCCGGCGATCTCGCCGTAGATCCGTTCCGCGCCGCGCGCCCGCGCGGTCCTCTCGTCCTCCAGGACGAGGATCGCGCCGCCCTCCCCCGGCACGTAGCCGCAGGCCTCGGTGTCGAAGGGCAGGTAGGCGCGGCCGGGGTCGGCGGAGCGGCTCAGCATGCCCGTGGGCATCTGGGTGACCAGCCCGTACGGGCTGAGCGAGGCGTCGGTGCCTCCCGTCAGCACCATGCCGGTCCCGCTCCGCAGTGCCCGCCGGGCCTGCGCGACGGTGTCGAGCCCGCCCGCCTGCTCGGTGGCGATCACCCCGCAGGGGCCGCGCATGCCGTGCCGTATCGAGATCTGGCCGGTGGTCGCGGCGTAGAACCAGGCGATGGACTGGTAGGCGCCCACGTGGCGCGGGCCGTTGCTCCACAGCGCCTGGATCTCGCGCTGCCCGAACTCGTTGCCTCCCGAGGAGTTGGCCGTCATCACGGCCATCTCGTACTCGGGCTGCTCCGCCGGGTCGATGCCCGCGTCGGCGAGGGCCATCTCGGAGGCGGCCAGCGCCAGGTGGGTCATGAGGTCGGTCTGGACGGTGATCTTCCTGGGCAGGTGGTCGTCGACGGCGAAGTCCCTGACCTCGCCGGCCAGGGTCACAGGGTAGGGCGAGGGGTCGAACCGGGTGATCCGCCCGAGGCCGCTCCTGCCGGCCAGGGTCGCCGACCAGAACCTCTCGGTGCCGAGGCCGTTGGGGGCGGTCACCCCTATGCCGGTGACGACGTGCCTCCCGCTCACCTGGCCACGCCCCTTTCCGCGAGGCCCGCGCGGGGTCTCGGGAAGGGGACCTGGCCGGGGCCGGGCGGGGTCCACGCGAGGGGTGTCATGCGGGCACCTTCCCCGGATGCGCGAGCACCATCGCGGTCTGGAAGCCGCCGAAGCCGCTGCCCACGGTCAGCACCCCGCCGAGCTCCCGCTCCCTGGCCGCCAGCGGCACGTAGTCCAGGTCGCACTCCGGGTCGGGGTTGTGCAGGTTCGCCGTGGGCGGGACGACCTGGTGCTCGATCGCCAGCGCGCAGGCCGCCACCTCGATGGAGCCGATGGCGCCCAGCGAGTGGCCGACCATGGACTTGATCGAGCTCACCGGCACCTCGTAGGCGCGGTGGCCGAGGCTCCGCTTGAAGGCCGCGGTCTCGTGCCGGTCGTTCTGCTTGGTGCCCGAACCGTGCGCGTTGATGTAGTCGATGTCCTCGGGGTTGAACCTGGCCTGCTCCATCGCGACCCGGATCGCCTCGCCCATCTCCCGGCCGTCCGGTTTGAGGCCGGTCATGTGGAAGGCGTTGCTGCGGGCGGCGAAGCCGACGACCTCGCAGTAGATGTGCGCGCCCCGGCGGATCGCCAGGTCACGGTCTTCGAGCACCATCACCGCCGCGCCCTCGCCGAGCACGAAGCCGTTGCGGCTCTTGTCGAAGGGGCGCGCGGCGTGCTCGGGGTCGTCGTTCCTGGGCGTGGTGGCCCTGATCGCGTCGAAGCACGCCACGGTGATCGGGGAGATGGGGGCGTCGGTCGCGCCCACCACGGCCACGTCGGCGGCGCCCTCCTGGATGAGCTGGTAGCCGTGACCGACGGCGTCCAGCCCCGAGGTGCATCCGGTCGAGGTCAGGGAGACCGGCCCCTCGGCGCCGCACGCCCAGGCGACCTCGACGGCCAGCGTGCTGGGCACCAGGTAGTCGTACAGGTGCGGGGCGGCGTAGGAGTGGTCGACCTGCCAGCGGCTGCCGCCGTTGCTGGCCACGACGTACTCCTGCTCGAGGCTTATGGTGTTGCCGACCGCGCTGCCCAGGCTCACCGCGAGGCGTTCGGGCGGCACGCTCTCCCCCTCGAGCCCGCTGTCGCTCCAGGCCTCCCGCGCGGAGATCACCGCGAGCTGCGCGGCGCGGTCCATCCGGCGGATCTCCTGGGGTGACAGCCCCTCCGCCTTCGGGTCGAAGTCGCACTCCGCGGCCACCTGGGAGCGGAACCCGGACGGGTCGAAGAGCGAGATCGTGCGGGTCGCCGTGCGGCCCGCGGTGAGCAGGTCCCAGAACGCCTTGTACCCGATGCCTCCCGGGGTGGCGGTTCCGATGCCGGTGATGACGACCCGCCGTCCGCCCATCACTTCCCCGCCTCGGAGGCACCGGCCTGGCCCGGGTACGGCTCGGTGTCGACGTGGCCGAGATCGGGCCGCGGGGCCAGGGGGCACAGGTGGAAGACCGCGAACGCCTCGCTCTCGCTCTGGTTCATCACCCGGTGCCGGACGTTCTTGGGGATCACCATGCCCTCGTCGGTGTTGAGCGTGAGCTCCTGCTCGCCGTTGATCCGCACCACCAGCGTCCCCCGGGACACGTAGAGGAACTCCTCGGAGTAGGGGTGGTAGTGCTCGGACACGTACTCGCCGGGCCGGATGGTGAGCAGACCCATGAATCCCGTGCTCGTGCCCACCGTGTTCGGGCTGAGCAGCACGCGGATCTCTCCGCCTCGGCGGTTGTTGACCACCGTCTCGTTCAGGCTGACCTTCGTCAGCGTGACCTCTTCCTTGCTCGCCTCTGGGGGCGCGACACCGGTGTCAGACACGTCGGCCACCTTCTCCTTCCTCCCACTCGTAGAACGGGGTGGCCATCGCGTCGCGCGGGCCGCGCCAGCTCGGGTCGTAGGGCAGCACGTACGGGGCCAGCCTGTCGCTGACGTCCTTGAAAAGGTGGTGCCGGCGCACGTCGTCCACGCGTGACGCCACGTCGGTCTCCGCCTCGGCCAGATGGAAGTAGAGATCGTGGAAGCGGAAGAGCGTGCGACGGGTCACACCGACCAGTCCTGGCAGCTCCGTGGTGTCGGAGTCGGCGAAAATCCTCGCCACCGTGTCGGCGTCACCGGGGTTCATTCTGGCGACGATCAATGTACGGCGCACCCGCGCCTCCTTTCAGCCCATCGCATGGTGAGTAAGACTGCTCAGTTGCCTGTCGTGCCCGCCGGCCAGGTCCTCCAGGTCGGCGACCAGCTCCGCGGGGGTCGGGTGGGCGGCCATCTCGTCGCCCAGGTGCCTCGCCGAACGCGCGTGACCGGGTGAGGCCAGAAGGTCCTCGACGGCCCGGCGGATCTCGGCCGGTTCGAACCCGTTCGCCGGGTCCAGCACCAGCCCCGCGCCCGTGGCCGCGAGCCGGCGGGCGTGCCCGGCGTGGTCGGGAAGCCGGGGCAGCGCGAGCTGGGGAAGGCCGTTCACCAGGCCGGTGAGCATCGATCCCGCGCCGCCGTGGTGGACCACCAGGTCGCAGCCGGGCAGCAGCAGGTGGAGCGGGACCGACTCGAACACCCGCGCGTTCGGCGGCAGGTCCCCCAGGAGGGCCCGCTGCGCGGGAGTGACCGCGAGGACGACCTCCGCGTCCAGGCCGGCCAGGGCGCGGGCCGCGTGCCCGGCGAGGAAGAACTCGTCGCCGAGCCTGGCCATCGTGGTTCCCCAGGTCACGCAGATCCTGGGCCGGCCCGTGCGCTCCGGCGGCCCGGCCGGGTACACGTCGTACGCGCCGTTGTAGGGCAGGTAGCGCATCCGCCGCCTGGCTCCGGGAAAATCCTCCTGGAGCCCGGCGGGGCAGGGGTCGATGGTCAGGGCGCCCAGCGGGTCGGCCTCGTCGACGCCGAGCCGGGCGCGGATCGGTTCCAGCGCCCGGATCACCGCCTCCCGCGCGGGGAACAGCAGGTCGATCCCGTACAGCTGGCGGACGGCGGGCACACCGGCGGCCGCGGCCGCCAGCGGGCCCGCCCAGGCGGTGGGGTCGTACACGACGAGGTCTGCCCGCCAGTCACGGGCGAAGGTCACCAGGTCGTCGACCATGGACTCGGCCAGATCGACGAACATGCCCAGCGCCCGGGGCGTCTTCGCGGACGGTCCGCCGCCCGCTGGACGCGCCGCCGGTCCGGTCCTGTTCTCCGGCGCCAGTTTCCGTACGAAGCTCCGCACGGCGCCGGTGACGTCCATGTCGTGCCCGGCGCGGACCGGGGTCAGCCCCGCGTGGGCGATCACGTTCGTGAGACCGGGCGGGGCGGCGACGCGAACCTCGTGACCGGCCGCCCGGCACGCCCATGCGAGAGGAATCATCGGATACACATGCGAGGGCCATGCCCACCCCGTGAACAGCACGCGCATCGAAGAACGCCTTCCTGTCGGTACCGGCGACTCACTCATCCGGACACTGACAGCTCCCCCTCGAAGGCTGGACGATGGAGCGGCGCTTGCCGGGCGGCATGATCGAGCGCGGCTCTAGCGTCCTGCGATCGGAGCTATTTAGCGTAACTCGCGTAATAACTCGCTTTCCCGTTCCCACCAACCAACTCCAGGGAGTCTGACGATGGATCTCGGTCTCGCCAGCAAGGTCGTCCTCATCACGGGCGGCAGCGGCTCGATCGGCGGTCATCTCGCCGGCGCGTTCGCGGCCGAGGGCGCCAAAGTGGCGATCACGTACCACCGCAACAAGGACGGCGCGCTCCAGGTGGCGGAGGATGTCATCAAGCAGGGCGGAGAGGCTATCACCGTCCAGTACGACCTGACCGACCCCGAATCGATCCGCGCCGCGTTCGACACGGTCACCACGAAATGGGGAGGTGTGGACGTACTCGTCGTCAACGCCTCGGCCATTCCGGGGACGAAGGTCGACCCGGTCGCCTTCGAGGACATCTCCGTCGAGGAGTGGCAGTCGTCACTGCGCGCCGACGTGGAGGGCTCCTTCCACACCGTGCAGGCCGCCCTGCCGGGCATGAAGGAGCGGGGATGGGGACGGATCGTCTTCATCTCGGCCAACATCGTCCAGCGCGGCGGCGCCGGCGACGAGGCGTTCGTGGCGAGCAAGATGGCCATGCACGGCCTGAGCAGGACGCTGGCCACCGAGCTGGCGCCCGAGGGCATCCTCGTCAACGTCGTCGCCCCCGGCCCCACCGTCACCAAGGGATTCCTGGCGCGGGTTCCCGACGAGTACAAGCAGGACCTCGCCGGCAAGACCCCCGAGCAGATCAAGCGCTTCCTGAACAGGGGCAAGCCGGCCGGTCACATCTCCTCGCCACAGGACGTGGCCGGTATCGTCCTCTACTTCGCCTCCGCCACCAACGGCAACGTCACCGGCAGCGTGGTCCACGTCGCCGGCGGCAACTAGCGGCGGCCCGCGGCGGGGCGTGGCCCTGACCGGTACGGTCCGGGCGGGCCTGCCCGCCCCGGACTGACCGCGTGACCGCGTGGCCTCACGGCCGCGTCATCACGGCCGCATGGCCACGTGGCCTCACCGCCACATGGCTTCACCGCTTCACGGCCGGAGAACGGCTTCACAGCCGGAGAACGGTCTTATCGCTTCACGGCTTCACGGCCGGAGGGCCGCTGCGCGGCGGCTCCCGGCCTGGCACCTCCCCGGGACCGACGGCTCGACCGTCGATCCCGGGGATTTTTCATCCCTTTTCCCGCTCTGCGTCCTTCCTGCGTCCTCAGTCCCGCACCTCGATCGTCCCGGTGGGGCAGCGCCGCGCGGCGGCGCGGACCCTGTCGTGCAGCGCGGCCGGCGGCTCGGGGACGAGGACCAGCACGACGCACTCCTCCTCGTCCTGCCCGAACACCTCGGGCACCGAGAGCGCGCACAGCCCGCTGCTACAGCACTTCTCTGGGTCGACGGAGACGAGCATGGCGCTCACCAGGCGATCGGGATCTCGACGAGCCCCTCGATGAGGGTGCCCTCGGTGCGCTGCAGTTCCTCCGCCGGGATCGCCAGGCGCAGGGTCGGGAACCGCCGGAGCAGGGTCGCCAGCGCGATCTCCAGCTCCACCCGCGCCAGCGCGGCGCCGATGCAGAAGTGCGGGCCGACGCTGAAGGTGAGGTGGGGGTTCTCCCTCCGGGTGATGTCGAGGTCGTCGGGCCGGTCGATGACCCGCTCGTCCCAGTTCGCGGACTCCACCGCCGGGATGACCCCGGACCCCTTGGGGATCGTCACGCCGCCGACCACGATGTCCTCGGTGACGTAGCGCAGCATCGACAGCGAGCCGCTCATCAGCTTCCAGCGCAGCAGCTCCTCCACCGCGCCCGAGAGCAGCGACTCGTCCGCGCGCAGCAGCTTCAGCTGCTCGGGCTCGGCGAGCAGCTTGGCCACGGTCAGGCCGAGCTGGCTGGCGGTGGTCTCGTACCCGACGAGCAGCAGCAGCCGGCACCACCAGTGCAGCTCGTACTCGCTCAGCCGGGTGTCGTCCTCGTCGTGCACGTTGATCAGCGCGCTGACGAGGTCGTCCGCCGGGTTCTCGCGCTTGGCCTTGATCAGCGCGGCCATGTACTCGTTCAGCTCGCCCAGCGCGCCGTGGATCTGCTCCCTGGTGTACTTGCCCGTGGACAGGAAGTGGTCCGTCCAGCGGCGGAAGCGGTGCTGGTCCTGGGTCGGCACCCCCAGCAGGTCGCAGATGACGCGGATGCTGAGCGGGAAGGACAGCTCCTCGGACACGTTCACCGGCGGCGTCTTGGCCGCCATCGCGTCGATGAGCTCGTTGGTGATCTCCTGCACGCGCGGGCGGAGCCGCTCCACCCGCGTCGCGGTGAACGCCTTCATCACCAGCCGCCGCACCCGGGTGTGCTCGGGCGGGTCGGGGTCCATCTTCGAGTCCTGGAACATCATGTTGTTCTTGGAGACCCGGGGGGCGTCGGGGCGGTTCAGGTTGCGGCTGACCCGCAGGTCGGTCAGCACGCTCTTGACGTCCTCGTGCCGCGTCACCAGGTAGGCCTCGTCCCCGCTGGGGAGGACCACCCTCACCACAGGTTCGTCGCGCAGCGCGCCCAGCTCCTTGGGCACGGCCAGCGGGCCGGGGCGGCGGAACGGGTACGGGATGGGATTGGCGGTCATGGCTGCCTGCCTTCTGTTGAGTCGTTCACCACGCGACGGGAACCTCGCGGAACCCCAGGTCCAACGGGCTGTCGTGGTGGCGCAGCTCGCTCGCCGGAACGGCCAGGCGCAGCGTGGGCACCCTGCGTATCAGGACCTCCAGCGCCACCTGCAGCTCCAGCCTGGCCAGCGCCGCCCCCATGCAGAAGTGGGGCCCGGCGCTGAAGACGAGGTGCTGCTTGTCCGCCCGGGTGATGTCCAGCCGCAGCGGGTCGGGGAAGACCGTCTCGTCGAAGTTGGCGGACTCCAGGACCGGGATCAGCCCGGACCCCTTGGGGATCGTCACGCCGCCGATCTCGATGTCGTCGGTGACCAGGCGCAGCATCGACAGCGAGTGCCCCGCGATCTGGCACCGCAGCAGCTCCTCCACCGCGTCGGGGATCAGGGCCGGGTCCTCGCGCAGCAGTTCGAGCTGGTCCCGGTGGGTGAGCAGCAGGACGGCGCTGCCGCAGAGCTGCGTCGCCGTCGTCTCGAACCCCGCCAGCAGCAGGATCACACACCACACGTGGAGTTCGTGGGCGCTCAGCCGTCCGTCGTCCTCGTCGTGCACCCCGATCAGGGCGCTGATCAGGTCGTCGCCGGGGTTCTCGCGCTTGGCCTCGATCAGCTCTCCCATGTACTGCCACGCCTCGTTCAGCGAGCCGCGGAACCGCCCCTGGTCCTCGAGCGGCACCCCGAGCAGGCCGCAGATGACCTGGAGGGTGAGCGGCACGGCGAACGCCTCGTGCAGGTCGGCCGGCGGGGTCCGCTTGAGCAGGTCCGTGACCAGCTCCTCGGCCACCCGCATCACGTGCGGGCGCAGCGCCTCCACGCGGGTCGCGGTGAACGCCTTGGCCATCAGCCGCCGCATGCGCGTGTGCTCGGGCGGGTCCCGGTCGATCTTGGGGTTCTGGAAGACCTTCGTCTTCTGCTCGGTCATCCGCGGCGCCCCGGGCCGGTCCCGGTTGCGGCTCAGCCTGGGGTCGGAGAGCACCCGCCGGATGTCCTCGTACCGCGTCACCAGGAACGCCTCGTCCCCGCTGGGCAGCGTGACCCGGACCACCGGCTCCTTGCGCAGCGTGAGCAGCGCCTCCGGCGGGCCGGCCGCGGCCGGCCACTCGAACGGGAACTGCGGCGCCGAGGACTTCATGAATCGTCTCCCCATCGATGATGGATCACCGTGATCACCCCATCGTCGGGGGCGCCGCTTGAGGCCGGGCCGAGAAGCGCTAGAAGTGCGGGCGGTCGCCTCCAGCCGTCTTCTAACGGCCCCTGACATGGTGGGCGCAACCAAGCATGCGTGAGCAGGGAAGGTGCCTATGCGCGTCTTGTTCGTCACCACGAACTGGGGATCGCACTACTACCATCTCGTCCCGCTCGTATGGGCGATGCGCGCCTCCGGTCACGAGGTGTACGTGAGCAGCGAGCCCTCCTTCACCGACACGATCGTGCGCTCGGGGGCGACCGCCGTTCCGACGAGCCGGGACGTCGACCAGGCCGAGCTGAGGAAACGGGTGCTGGCCGACCCCCCTGACTGGCCGGAGGCCGCGCCGGAGGGCGTGTCCGACGAGGAGTGGAAGGGCGGCTGGCGAGACGTCTCGCGGCGGGCCTTCCCGATGTTCGCGGCGCTGGCCGGGGAGCTCGCCGACGACCTGATGCGGCACGCCCGCGCGCTGCGGCCCGACCTGATCGTGTACGAGCCGACCAGCTTCGCCGCCCCCCTCGTCGGCGCGGCGCTGGGCATTCCGGCCGTCCGGCACGTGCTGGGTGTGGACGTCATCTACATGGCGCGCAACATCGTGCCGCCGCTGCTCCGGCCGCTGGCCGAGCGGCTCGGCGTGGACGACGTGGACATCCTCGGCCAGGCCACGATCGACAACTGCCCGCCCAGCATGCAGCTGCCCTCCGAGGTCAACCGGATCATGACGCGCTTCGTGCCGTACAACGGCCCCGGGGCGTTGCCGGACTGGCTGCTCGAACCGGCGCCGCGGCGCCGGGTCTGCGTCAGCTGGGGCCTGTGCGCCTCCGACCGCGGCCGCGGCTTCCTGGTCCCCGATCTCGTCAAGGCGCTCTCCGACCTCGACGCCGAGATCGTCGTCACGCTCTCCGCGGCCGACCGCAAGAACCTGCGGGAGGGCGAGCTGCCGGACGACGTGCGGGTGATGGAGGCCCTTCCGCTGCACCTGCTGATGCCGACCTGCGGCGTGATGCTGCACCAGAGCGGGATCAGCACGATGCTGACGGCGCTGTACTACGGCGTCCCCCAGCTCGTCGTGCCGCAGATGCCCGACGAGCTCATGGAGTCCCGGCCGCTCATCGCCGCGGGCGCGGGCATCGCGGTGGCCCCGGAGGCCGATCTCGACACCTTCGCCGAGCGCGTCGCCGAGCTGCTCACCGTCCCCTCCTACCGCGACGCCGCCATCGGGCTGCGCGAGGAGATCCGGCGGCAGCCCGCGCCCACCGAGACCGTCAGGGAGCTCGAAGCCTTCGCCAGGACCTGAGCGTCCCGCCGTCCGTCAGCCTCGAATTGAAGGTGGTCAGCCGTGATCGAATCGAACCAGAAACCCGCGTCTCCCGCCGAGGCGGTCTTCCGCCTCTCCACCGGCATGTCCGCCGCGGCCATCGTCCTGGCCGCGGCCCGGCTCAGGATCGCCGACGCCGTCAGTGACGAGCCCATGGCCGTGAGCGACATCGCGGTCAAGCTCGGCGCCGACCCGGACGCCCTGACCCGGATGCTCCGCGCGCTGGCGGCCTTCGGCATCTTCCGCCAGGTCGATCCGACCACGTACGAGCACACCGATATGTCGCTGGCCATGCGCACCGACCATCCGGAGCGGGTGCACGACAGGCTGCTGACCGGCGGCGACTGGGGCTGGACGATGTGGAGCAAGCTCCCCCAGGCGATACGCACCGGGAAGAGCGCCTTCAAGGAGGAGTACGGCGCCGACTTCTTCTCCTACCTCGACGCCAACCCCGACGCCCAGGACATGATCTACCGGGGTGTGACCGCGTGGTCGGACCCGATGCTCCCGAGCATGGTGGACGCGCTCGACCTGACCGGGGTGCGCACGTTCGCCGACATGGGAGGCGGCAGGGGCGCCCTGCTGCGCCTGGTGCTCCAGCGGAACCCGCACATGAACGGCCTGCTCTTCGAGGACGAGCGGACGCTGCGCGTGGTGCTGGACGACCTCAGGACGGGTGAGCTGGCCACGCGGTGCCGGCTGGTCTCCGGAGACTTCTTCGAGAAGGTCGAGTACCCGGCCGACCTCTACTTCTTCAAGCTCACCCTGCACATGTACGACGACGAGTGGGTCGCGCGAGCCCTGCGCAGCTGCGCGGAGGCGGCGGCCCCCGGCGCCCGGATCGTCATCGCCGACCCCCTGCTGACCGATCCCCCGGTCCACCCGTTCGCGTCGAGCATGGACCTGCACATGCTCCTGGTCATGGGCGGGCGCGAGCGCACCGAGGACGGTTACCGGGCCGTGTTCGAGCGGGCCGGGCTGCGCTTTCGCGGCGTGACCCCCACGGAAGGCGTGCTGCACCTCGCGGAGGGCGAGGTCGTGGCCTGACATTCGAAAGCGGCGCACAGCGCGGCCGGCGGCCGGTCCCCCGCGATCATCGGGGGGCCGGCCGCCGGCCGTATGTCGTCGGGGGGCGCGCGTGTCACGGAGGGTCGGCCGTCTGCCGCGTGCCGCCCGGCAAGCGGGTGCGTCACGTCAGACACTGGGGGCCCTGGAAGCGCGGCGTCACGGAGGATCAGACACCCGGAAGCCCGGGAGGCGCGGGCGTCACGAAGGATCGGCCGCCCGACGCGTACCGCCCGGGAAGCACGCGTGCCGCCCAGGAGGCACGGGTGTCACCAGGGGATGGGCCGCCGGGCGCGGAGGAACGTTCCGGTGGGCCCGTCCTCGGGGAGCGTCGCCGCCCAGGCGATGTCCACCGCCGCGTCCCGCGGCGTCTGCTCCGCGCTCGGGTACATGCGCGTGCGCACCCTGCCGGGGTTGACCGCGTTCACCAGCACGCCGCGGTCGCGGGTCTCCCCGGCGAGCAGCACCGTGACGGCGTTGAGCGCGGCCTTCGACACCGAGTAGGCGGGGGCGCCGGGGAAGAGGCCGTTGCTGAACGCGCCGGTGCCGCTGGAGACCATGACGATCCGGCCCCAGCCCCGCTCCAGCATGTCCGGCAGGAACGCCTGGCTGACCCTCCAGGCGCCCACCGTGTTCACCCGCAGGTGCCGCTCGACCAGATCGGGCGGCACCGACGACGGGGACGTCCCGCCGTCGAGCAGGACGCCCGCGTTGTTGACCAGGATGTCCACCGCCCCGGCCCGTTCCCGGCAGCGGCGCACGCTCTTGTCGTCGGTGACGTCGAGCGCCACGGCCAGCGTGTCGCCGCCGATCTCGGCGGCGACACGCCCGGCCTCCCGCTCGTCCCGCCCCGCCACGACCACCCGGTGCCCCAGGTCTGCGAGGACCTCGCAGACCGCCCTGCCGAGACCGCGGTTGGCCCCCGTGACGAGGGCCGTTCTCCGCGGCGCCGTCGTCTCGCTCACGCGGGCCCGGTCTTGCCGGCGACGGGTCCGGTCCTGTCGGCGACGGGCCCGGTCTCGGCGGTGGGCTCAGCCTGGGCCTCTGCGGCGTTGGAGAAGCGCAGGCCGCGCCCGAGGCCGGCCACCAGGAGCCCGACGCAGACGACGAGCAGGCCCAGGCTCAGGTAGTAGAACTGGTCCGGTATCACGTCGGCGAGGTGCACGACCTGGCTGCCCAGACCGGCGCCGAGGGCGCTGAAGAGCCAGACCAGGCCGATGGTCCGCCCGATGAACGCCGAGGAGGTGACCTCCGCCGCCGCGGCGATTCCCACCGGGCCGATGATGACCTCGCCGCAGGCCACCAGGAAGAACACCGCCAGCAGCCAGAGGGCCGACACCTTTCCGCCGTCGGAGGCCGACGCGGCGGCCCCGTACATGACGACGAAGGCGGTGCCCACGAGCAGCAGCGCCGCCCCGAACTTGGTCGGCGAGCCGATCCTGTCGTCGAACCGCACCCACAGCCAGGCGAACACCGGGGCGGAGACCAGGATGAAGAACGGGATCACCGACTGGAACCAGCTTCCCGGCAGGGTGAAGCCGAACAGGTCGCGCTCGGTGGAGTTCTTGGCGAACAGGTTGAGCATCGACCCCGACTGGCCCGCCAGCATCCAGAACATGGAGAACGACAGCAGCAGCCAGAAGAAGGCGCGCAGCCGCCGCTTGCCGCCCTCGCCCATCGCGGGGTTGCGCGACAGCACCCGGAAGTAGACGAACGGCGCCGTCAGGGCGACGAGGCCGAAGGCCGCGACGAGATGCATGATGGTGAAGGTGCCGGCCACGACGTCCAGCGCGATCAGGGCGGCGAGCACCAACACGATCGTCACCGTCCAGCGGAGCACCTTCGCCCGCTCCCGGTCCCCGGCCGGATGCGGCGGCACCTTGCCGATCTCGCCGAAGTGCCGGCCGCCCATCGCGAACTGCGCGACGCCGAAGGTCATGCCGACGCCCGCGGCGGCGAACCCCCAGTGCCAGCCGAGGGTCTCCCCGAGGAGGCCCACCACCAGCGGGGCGATCAGCGCGCTGATCTGGATGCTGACGTAGAGGATGGAGAACGCGGCCTCGCGCCTGGCCCGCTCCCCCGTGCCGAAGAATCCGCTGATCAGCGCGAACATGTTGGGCTTGAGCAGGCCGGTGCCCAGCGCGATGAGCAGCAGCCCGAGGTAGGAGGTCGCGTCGCTCGGGATCGCCATGCTGTAGTGGCCGAGCGCGATCAGGATCCCGCCCCACAGCACCCCCCGCCAGGCGCCGAGGATCCGGTCCCCGAGCCAGCCGCCCGGAAGCGACAGCACGAAGACCAGGCCGATGTACGAGCCGTACATGGCCGACGCCTCGGTCATGCTCAGGCCCAGCCCGCCCTCACTCCTGTCGGCGGCGGCGTACAGCGTCAGGATCGCCATCATCCCGTAGAAGCTGAAACGCTCCCAGATGTCGGTGAGGAAGATGGTCGCGAACCACCGCGGATAGCCGAAGGTTGCTTTCGTACTCATTTCGATCTCCAGGCGGCATACTTGAGGGGGTGATCCTGATCGGTTCAGGAGTTCACGAACAGCCGCCGTGATCCCGGAGGATCGTCAGGTAGCGGTTCGGGTCGGTGGGGGTCGGGGCGAGCACCGGTTCGACGCCGTCGGGAGCCACGACCACGACGGTCTCGGTCCCCTCGGGGGACACGACCACGACGGTCTCGTCCCCGTCGGCCACGACCACGACGGCGGTCTTGGTCCTGGTGGCGGTGACCTGTTCCCGGGTCATGCCCATGAAGTAGACGATCTCCTCGTGGTTCGTCGTCTCCGCGAAGTTCTCGAATCCCGTCTTGTAGTAGAGGTCCACCCTGGTCGGCGCGGGCGACAGATCAGGCTCGCGGTCCGCGCGCAGGTCGGCGACGATCTCCGGGATGGGGAAGCCCAGCTCGACACCGGCCCGCATGTGATACTTCTCGCCCTCCACCTCGACCAGGGGCAACGGGACGGCGTCCTCCGCGGGGTCGTCCTCCCTGTGGTAGATCGGCCGGGTGAGCAGGTCGTACCGGAAGATCTCGTCGAGCACCGGGGTGACGTCGGCGGGAAGCACGGGACGCATCGACTCGCTCCACCATCGCTGGAGGAGCCGCATGGCGTCACCGCTGCCGTAGAGATAGCCCAGGGCGGGCCCGTAGGAGTCCTGGTCGGCGGCCGCCAGGGACTGCGCGGTCAGCAGCGGCGCGGCGCGCGGGTCGTCGGTCCCCTCGATCCACTCCTCGAAGTTGCGCAGGACCTGGGACTGCGTCATCCCGGCCAGCTTGAGGGCCGGGACCCAGAGGTGGCGCAGGATCATGTACTCCGCCATCAGCCGCGCCCAGAAGAGGAAGCGCTGCATGCGCTTGTTCTCTTCGAACGTCATCGTGTTGTGGCTGAGGACGTACTCGAAGTCGTCGGTGTCCCCGCGGACCGAGACGATGCCGTACTCCGCCTTCTTCTCGGAGTACTCCGTGTTGGGCAGCATCAGCAGCGGATACACCGCGATGCGCGAGACCTTGCGCGCCAGCCGGTCATACCCCTCGAAGAAGGTCTCGATGGTCTCTCCCGGCGCTCCCCACAGGAGCTCGGCGTAGCATTCGAGACCCTCCTCGCTCAGCCACGCGGCGAGGTCCTCCCAGGCGTTGACCTTCATGTTCTTGCGGTTCATCTCGCGCAGGGCGGTGTCGCTCAGCGTCTGCAGGGCCAGCGTGAACGAGCTGCGCAGCCCCGCCTGCTTCATCTTCCTGACGATGGAATAGAAGACCTTCGACTTGTTCTTGGCCCACGAGCTCTCCAGGGCCTTCGGGTAGCCGTATTTCCGGCGGATCTCGATCAGGTCGTCGACGAACTCCTCGTCGATCGGGAGCAGTCCGAAGTTGGCGTCGCACAGCGCGATCGTGTGCACGTTCATCTTCGCGAAAAGCTCCAGTTCGGCCCGGAGCCGTTCCCGGGAGAAGGCCCGGACCCGCTGTCCCGTCGCGCCGCCCCAGTAACAGAACGAGCATTTGTAGGGGCACCCGCGGTTGGTCTCCATGATGGCCACGTCGTACAGGAACTTCCCGTTCCCGTCGGTGAGCTCTATGGCGCCGCTGAGCACCGGGGACGGGATGACGTCGAGGTCGTCGATCCGTTCCCGCGCCGCCGTCGTCACCGTGTCGCCGGCCGCGTCCTTGAAGGAGATGCCGGTGATCTCGTGGAGATCGTGACGCGACTGGCCGTCCAGGTAGGCGTTGAGGAGCTCGCGGAAGACGAGCTCGCCCTCGCCGTTGACGATGACGTCGACCTCGGGGAACATCCCGAAGACCCGCTCGGCCTGGTTGGCCACGTGCGTTCCGCCGAAGACGACCCAGCCGTCGGGGTTCATCTGTTTGAAGGTCTCCGCGAGCGTCCCGAAGGCGCGGTAGTTCCAGCCCAGGACGGAGCACGCGAGAATGTCCGGCGGATCCCCCCGGAAGAAATCGGCGGCCATTTCCGGAAGAGTGACGGCTCCCCGGTAATTGCAGATCTTGATGTCCGCCCGGGCCGCTATCCGCTCGTCCGCGTAAGCGGTTGACTTGAGATATCCGGCCGCTAGCGGCATGGATTCAAGGGGCATTTCCCAGACGCCCTGCTGCAGAATATTTACGAGGATCCGACCATCAGCCTTCACGTAGATCTCCTAACGTGATCTACCCACTAAATGTCGACATGGTTTCATTTTCCGCTCGTCGAATCCTCGCGGGTACCTGGAATCGAACTGATACGACTATCGAGTGCGGCACCATCGGAGCCGACTTCACTCACCGCACATCCATTTCGTCGATCAGCGCGGTGGTGTGTTTCGCGGCCCGATAGACCGGGTGCTCCAGAACTTCCCGAAGAAAGTCGCGGGTCGTGCACACGCCCGGACCCTCGACATGGAACTCCCCGAGCGCGCGGTCCGCGCGGGCGATGGCCTGGCGCCGGTCGGGCGCCCAGACCACGACCTTGGCGAGCAGCGGATCGTAGTCCGGCGTCACCCGCATGCCGGATTCCCCGTGGGTGTCCACCCGGACGAAGGGCCCGGCCGGCGGCACGAATTTGTGGATGGTCCCCGGGGTGGGCAGGAACCCCCGGCGCGGGTCCTCGGCGTTGACGCGGCACTCGATGGCCACCCCGCGGGGGACGACGTCCTCCTGCCGGATGGTCAGGCCGTATCCGGCGGCCACGTGGAGCTGCTCGCGGACCAGGTCGACGCCGGTCACCATCTCGGTCACCGGGTGCTCCACCTGGATCCGGCAGTTGACCTCCATGGCGTGGAAGCCGTCCTCGTCGTCGACGAGGAACTCGTACGTCCCGGCGCCGGCGTAGTCGATGGCGCCTGCCGCCTGCACGGCGGCGGCGCAGATACGGTCCGCGAGCTCCCGGGACAGGCCGGGCGCCGGCGTCTCCTCGAGCAGTTTCTGCCGCCGCCTCTGCACCGAGCAGTCCCGTTCCCCGAGGTGGATCACGTTGCCGTGGCCGTCCCCGAGAATCTGCACCTCGATGTGGCGGGCGTTCTCCAGGAACCGCTCAAGGTAGACCCGGGAGTCACCGAACGCCGTCTGGGCGCCCGCCCTCGCCTGGGCGTACTCGCGTGCGAGGTCGCGGGGGTCGCGCACCACCCGCATGCCCCGGCCGCCGCCCCCGGCGACGGCCTTGATGATGACCGGGTAGCCGACCTCGGCGGCGATCGACCGCGCCTGCGCCAGCGTCGCCAGCGGCTTGGAGCTGCCCGGCAGGACCGGAAGCCCCGCCGCCGTGGCGATGTTGCGCGCCTCCGCCTTGTCGCCGAGCCGGGCCAGCAGCGCCGCCGAGGGCCCGATGAAGGTCAGCCCGGCGTCCTCGCAGATCTCGGCGAAGTCGGGGTCCTCGGACAGGAAGCCGTAGCCGGGGTGCACGGCGTCGGCCCCGACCTGCAGCGCCGCCGTGACGACCGCGGCGGGGTTGAGGTAGCTGCGGCGTGCCTCCGAGGGGCCGATGCGGATGGACTCGTCGGCGAAGCGGGCCACCGTGGAGTCGCGGTCGCTGTCGGAGCAGACCGCCACCGTGCGGATGCCGAGCTCACGGCAGGTACGCGCGACGCGCAGCGCGATCTCTCCGCGGTTAGCGATCAGAACCGTCGAGAACATGCGTTCCCCTCACCGTCGGCGACTCCGTGACCCGCAGGGGTTCGAGCACGAAGAGCGGCTCGCCGTACTCGACCGGGTCTCCGTTCTTGACGAGTACCTCGATCACGCGGCCGGGCCTGTCGGCCTCGACCGCGTTCATCAGCTTCATCGCCTCGATGACCGCCACCTGCTGGCCCGCCTCGACGATGTCGCCGACCTCGACGAACGCCCGGCTCTCCGGGGAGGGCGCGCGGTAGAAGGTCCCGACCAGGGGTGCCTCGAGCACCATGGCGTCGGACGGCGTCTGGAGGCCGGCCGCCGTCTGGACGGCCGCGACCGCCTGAACGGCCGCGATCGTCTGGACGGTCTGGACGGCGGAGGCGGGGGCCCCCGCCGTCTCCGGCCATTCGACCTCGACACTCATGTCGCCCACCTGTACCCGCACCCGCTTCAGGGGGCCGGGGGCCGTGCTGAGGATCTCGCCGGCCTGCCTGCAGAGCTCGCCGATGCCGTTGTGCCTGGTGTGATCGTCGGTCATGTGTTCCTCGCGTCCTCGTTGCCGTACCGGCGGAAGCGGCGCCGACGCCGTTCCACCAGTTCGCGGGGGGTCAGCCGGGTCAGCTCGTTCAGGGTCACGCAGAGCGCGGCGCGCAGCCGCTCCGCCGCCGCGGCGGGGTTCTCGTGCGCCCCGCCCGCGGGTTCCGGCACGACCGCGTCGATGACGCCCTGCCGGAGCAGGTCGCGGGCGTCGAGCCGCAGCGCCGCCGCGGCCCGGGGCGCCTCGGCCCGGTCCTTCCAGAGAATGGCCGCGCATCCCTCGGGGCTGATGACCGAATAGACGGCGTTGGCGCAGGCCAGCACCCGGTCCGCGACGGCCAGCGCCAGCGCGCCGCCACTGCCGCCCTCACCGGTGATCACCGACACGATCGGCACCCCGAGCCCCGACATCAGGCGCAGGTTCTCCGCGATCGCCCACGCCTGGCCGCGCTCCTCGGCCTCGACACCGGGATGCGCCCCGGGCGTGTCCACGAGCGTGACGACCGGGAGGCCGAGCTTGCCCGCCAGCCGCATCAGCCTGGCGGCCTTGCGATAGCCCTCGGGCAGCGCCATGCCGAAGTTGCGGGCGACCCGCTCGGCGGTGTTGTGGCCTTTCTGGTGCCCGATGAGGACGATCGGCCGCCCGTCGAGGCGGCCGATGCCGCCCACGATGGCGGGGCAGTCACCCGAGAGCCGGTCGCCCTTCAGCTCCTGGAAGTCGTCGAGCAGCTGGTAGACGTAGTCCAGCGTGGTCGGACGCTCCTCGTGCCGGGCGAGCCTCACCACCTCCCAGGGGTCCCGCTCGGGCAGTTCCTCGGGGTCGTGGATGAGCCGCACCGCCTCCGGCGCCTGGCCGGGAACGCCCGCCGGGCGTACCACGCCGAGCAGCGCGCCGAGCACGGGCCTGAGGGCGGAACGGGGGACCACCGCGTCGAGGAACCCCCGCGCCTGCATGAACTCCGCGCTCTGGAAGCCCTCGGGCAGCTCCTGCCGGATCGTCTGCTGGATCACGCGCGGCCCGGCGAAGCCGATGCGTGCCCCCGATTCGGCCAGGATCACGTCGGTCAGCGTCGCGAAGGACGCCGCCACGCCGCCGTAGGTGGGATTGGTGATGAGGGAGATGGTCAGGATGCCCGCCTCGTCCAGCTCGGCGAGCGCCTGGCTGGTCTTGGCCATCTGCATCAGGGAATAGGCGCCCTCCTGCATGCGCGCACCGCCGGAGGCGGTGACCAGGAGGAGGGGCGTACGCGTGCGCAGCGCCGTCTCGCAGGCGCGGACGATGCGCTCCCCCACCCCGACGCCGAGGCTGCCGCCGAGAAACCGGAAGTCCATGACCGCGGCGACCACGGGGTGATTCATGATCGAGGCGGTGACACAGGTGATGGCCTCGGCCGCCCCGGTGCGCTCCCGGGCCTGCCTCAGCCGGTCGGTGTAGGGGAGGGAGTCGGTGAACCCGATCGGGTCCTCGACGGTGACGGGGGGCTCGAAGGGCACGGCCGAGCCGGCGTCCAGCAGCTGCGCCATCCGCTGCGACGCGGTCAGGCGAGTGTGCGTCCCGCAGCCGGGGCAGACACCCAGATCGCGCTCGAACCGCTTGGCATAGATGAGTTCGCGGCACTCGGGACAACTGGTCCACTGTGCCGCTTCCTGCGCCTCCGTTTGCACATCCACGCCAGCAGCCTGATCCGCGGCTCTCCACGACCGCTGGTCGGCGGCTGTATCGCCCGCTCCCTGACACACCTCTCGCTCCACGGGTCTTCGAGCGGCCGTGGAGCACCGCCTTCGACACTTGGGCCTGTGTCCGCCAGGAACGTCGGATGGAGGCCGCGGCCGTGCGATCCGCCTCCGAGGGCGACACGCACGGCCGGCGGCCGGCGGCCCCGCACTCACACCGCAGGGAGTTCCTATATGCGCTTTCTTCCCGACTTTCGTGAGCCGAAGGTGGCGATCGTGGGCTTCGGCTGGGTCGGCTGCTGCCTCGGCGTCGCGCTGGCCGACCGGGGCCTGTACGTGACGGGCATCGACAGCAACCCCGACCTGGTCGCCGAGCTGAACGCGGGGCGGTGCCGCATCGCCGAACCCGGTCTCGCCGAGGCCCTGGAGAAGCTGCGGGACTCGTCCCGCCTGACGTTCGCCACCGGGTACGACGCGATCGAGGACGCCGATGTCATCGTCATCGCGGTCGGCACCCCCATCGCTCCCGACCGGTCGCTCGTCACCGCGCAGCTGGAGGAGGTCTGCGGGGAGCTCGCGCCACGGCTGCGGCGCGGGCAGCTGGTGGTGGTGAAGAGCACCGTCGCCCCCGGCACCACCCGGGAGCTCGTCCGGCCCCTGCTGGAGACGGGCGGGCTGGTCCAGGGGGAGGACTTCGGGCTCGTCTTCTGCCCGGAACGGCTCTCGGAGGGCAACGCCCTCTCCGAGCTGTGCGAGCTTCCCGTCATCGTGGGTGGCTGCGACCCCGACAGCACGCAGTCGGCGACGGCGTTCTGGAAGCGGGTACTCGGCGTCCCCGTCTGGGAGTACGCCTCACCCGAGGTGGCCGAGATCATCAAACTGGCCGACAACTGGTGGATCGACCACAACATCGCCATGGCCAACGACCTGGCCCGGTTGTGCGACGCCTTCCAGGTCGACGTCCTGGAGGTCATCTCGGGGGCCAACTCGCTGCCCAAGGGCAACAGCCACGTCAACATCCTGCTGCCCAGCGTGGGCGTGGGCGGCTACTGCCTGACCAAGGACCCGTGGATGACCTGGAGCGCCGCCCGCGGCCGCGGGGTGCGCCTCGAGACCATCGAGACGGTGCGGGCGGTCAACGACGCGATGCCCGCCTACACCCACGACACGATCGCGGCCGAGCTGTCCCTGGCCGGCTGGGACCCCGGCCGCGCGAAGGTCGCGATACTCGGCGCGGCCTTCAAGAACAACACCGGGGACCTGCGGAGCACGCCGGTCAAGCACGTCGTGGACGGCCTGCTCGCCGCCGGCACCACGGTGTCGATCTTCGACCCGCTCGCGGACCCGGACGAGCTCCGTTCCGTCATGGGCGTCGAGGGGACCGCCACCCTGGAGGAGGCGGTGGACGGCGCCCACTGCCTCGCCGTGCTCGCGGGCCACGAACCGTTCCAGCAGCTGGACTTCGCCGCGCTGCGGGAGCGCGTCTCATCGCCCTGCCTCGTCTTCGACGGGCGGGCCTACTACTCACGGGAGACCATCGCCGAGCTGCGACGGCTCGGCTTCGGCTACCGCGGAATCGGACGGTGACGCAATGTCCAAGATCGTTGTCACGGGAGGGTGCGGCTTCATCGGCGGCCACCTCGTCGAGCGCCTGGCCGGGACCGGGCACGAAGTGATCGTCTACGACACCTCGCCGCCGCCCCCCGACATGCCGCCCGGCGGCATGGACAGCGTCCGCTACGTCAAGGGCGACATCACCAGCGAGTCGTCCCTGGCGGCCGTCATCACCCCCGACGTCGACATGGTGTACCACCTGTCGGCCATGGTCGGCGTGGACCGCTACCTCCGCCAGCCGCTCGACGTCATCGACGTCAACGTGCTCGGCACCCGCAACGTCCTGCGGCTGGCGCTGGCCGCGGACGCCAAGGTGGTGGTGGCCAGCACCAGCGAGGTCTACGGCAAGAACCCCGAGGTGCCCTGGTCGGAGGACTCCGACCGGGTGCTGGGCGGCACCTCCACCGACCGGTGGACCTACTCCTCCAGCAAGGCACTCGCCGAGCACATGACGTTCGCCCTGGTCCGCGAGCACGGCCTGCGGGCCACCGTGGTGCGCTACTTCAACGTCTACGGCCCCCGCCAGCGGCCGGCGTACGTCGTCAGCCGCAGCGTCCACCGCGTGCTCAACGGGCATCCCCCGGAGATGTACGACAGCGGGACGCAGACGCGCTGCTTCACCTTCATCGACGACGCGATCGAGGGCACCGTCCGCGCCGCGGCGAGCCCGGCGGCACAGGGCGAGTGCTTCAACATCGGCTCGCACCAGGAGACCACCGTCGGGGAGGTCATCCGGCTGGTCGGCAGGGTCGCCGGGTTCGCCGGCAAGAACGACACCCTGGACACCGGCGTGGCCTTCGGGACGGCCTACCAGGACATCGAGCGGCGCATCCCCGACACGACGAAGGCCCGCACGATGCTCGGCTGGCAGTGCGCCGTCTCGCTGGAGGAGGGCCTCACCAGGACGGTCGAGTGGGCCCGGCGCAACCCGTGGTGGCTGCGCGGGCCCATCAACTGATCACCGTCCAGCCCCTCGGCTGATCACCATCCGGCCTTGATCGTGTCCACGATGTGCCCTCGGTCCTCGTCGGACAGCCACCAGCCGACCGGGATGCAGACCATACGCTCGACGACCTCCTCAAGGCCGGGAAGCAGGGACGCGTACGGGCGCAGCGCCGTGTGATGGTCGTTGCGCTCGTGCACCTGGCTCACCGTGATCCCGGCCTGGGTCATGTGCTTGACGAACGCGTCCTTACCCGAGACCAGCAGCGGGTAGGCCCAGAACGAGGGCTGCCGGTCGGGGGCGCGTTCGGTCAGCTCCACGCCGTCGGCGAAGGCCAGCTCGCGGTCGAAGAAGTCGGCGTTCTCCCGGTAGCGGCGGATCACCTCGTCGGTCCTCGCCAGGTTGGCCAGCCCGATCGAGGCGTTGATGTCGTTCATGTGGAACTTGTAGCCCCACTCGGGGATGTCGTCCCGGGTGAGGCCGCGCCCCGGGGAGCCCCGGTCGATCCCGAACCAGCGCAGCCGCCTGGCCTGCTCGTTCAGCTCCGCGGTGGGCAGCACCATGAGCCCTCCGTCGCCGGTGGTGAAGTGCTTGACCGCCTGGAAACTGAACACCGCGATGTTGCCGTGGTTGCCCAGGGGCGACCCCCGGTAGGTGGAGCCCCACGCGTGCGCGCAGTCCTCGATCACGGCGGGCCTGAAGCCGTAGAGGGCCTCCGCCTCGTCCAGGATGCCGCTCAGCCGGGCGAGGTCGACCGGATAGCCGGCGAAGTGCACCACCATGATCGCGCGGGTGGCCGGAGTGATCTTCCGGGCCAGGTCGTCGAGATCCACGTTCAACGTCATGGGGTCCACGTCGACCCACCGCGGCCGCAACCCGTTGGCGAGGATCGCCCAGTTGGTGGCGACCATCGTCAGGGGGGTGGTGAGCACCTCTCCCCCGCCCTCGCCCAGCCCGGTCCCGGCCGGATCCGTCACCAGGCGCAGGGCGAGGTGGAGGCCGGCGGTCCCGCTGTTGACCGTGGCCACGTGGGGATTGCCGATCCGGTCGCGCAGCGCCTGCTCGAATTCGTCGACCACCGGGCCCTGGCCGACCATCCCGCTGGTGAGGACCCGGCCCACGGCGTCGGGGGCCTCCTCGGACATCTGCACCTTCAGCAGCGGGATCACCGGTCTCTCCTCACGTGGTCGGGAACGGCATCGGATTTCCCCATCGCGTCCGGGAAGATCTCCGGCCTGGCCGGGAAATCGTCACCGGCCCCGAGCGCCTCGATCCGCATTTACGCACCTTCTTTCGCCGGGCCGCCACTGCCGCCAATAAAAGAATATGCCAGCGGCAAACGCAACAGGCAATCCCCTTTTGACCTGCCCGGCGTCCTCTCCCGCCATTCGAGCGCGACACCAACGAACATCGATCCCGCCTCCAGCGGGGCCTGCCATTATCGCGCAGTGCAGCCCGTTCACCGAAAGTGAATTAATTTAAACGGGCGGCCGAACGACCTTGCCCCGAAACCGATCCGACGACCACTGCAGAAGACGCCCATTGTAAAAGGGAGACCAATGCCTAAGTCATGGTCATACAGCTTCCAGTACAAGACCGGAATGGCCCGTTGGGCAGGTCGCCTGGGACTCGAACTGCGCGACCTGGTGCAGTCGGGCCGGATATCGCCGGAAACGCATCCCCGGGTCGTCGACCTGGGCTGCGGGCGCGGCGAGGCCGCCATCTACCTCGCCAAGCACGGGTTCCAGGTGGTCGGGGTGGACTTCTCCCCGGTCGCGCTGAACGAGGCGCGCGCAGCAGCCAGCCGGGCGGGGGTGAGCGACCGCTGCCGGTTCGTCAAGGGCGACCTGACCGCGTCACGCATTCCCGGCGTCGAGGGCCCGTTCGACGTGGTCACCGACCTGGGCACTCTCGACGACCTGAAGGGGGAGGACCGGGAGGCGATGGCCAGGACGATCAAGCGGCTGTCCGGGCCGGGGTCCCTGTACTACCTGTGGTGCGTCCACCACGACGGCAACCTCCCGATGAACCTCAAGGGCATCCTGCTCCGCCTCAACCCGAAACTGGTGCCGGGTGAGGAGGAGGCCCTCTTCGGCGACGCCTTCAAGATCGAGCGACTGCCCTCGCCGCCTCCCTCCTCGTACTTCGCCAGCTTCCTCATGACCCACCACTGAACGGAGAGAGCGTGACCGACAAGCGCGGCACCGGCGGCGCCGGCGGGTGGCGCATCGACACCCACAACCACGCCGTTCCGCCGAAGATGCAGGAATGGGCCGTGAAGGCCGGCATCCTGCCGCCGAACCAGTCGAGGTGGCCGACCTGGGCGCGCTGGAGCCTCGCCGCCACCGAGGAGGTCATGGCGGAGAACGAGATCGCGGCCGTGGTGACCTCCTCGCCCGCGCCGTTCGAGGTGTTCAGGGACGCCGCGCAGGTCAAGGAGGGCGCCCGGGTCATCAACGAGTCGCTGGCCGACCTGGTCAGGGAGCAGCCGGCCCGGTTCGGCTTCTTCGCCTTCCTGCCGCTGACCGATGTCGACGACGCCCTGGAGGAGACCGCCTACGCCCTCGACACGCTCGAGGCGGACGGTGTGCTCCTGCTGACGCACGTGGACGGCACGTACATCGGCGACAAGTCGTTCGAACCGCTCTTCGCCGAGCTCGACCGGCGGCACGCGGTGGCCCTGGTCCATCCGCAGTTCCTGCCCGGCGGCACGCCGCCGGGCATCCCCGACTTCATGGGCGACTTCCTCCTGGACACGACCAGGGCGGCACTGAGCCTGATGATCGGGGGAACCCTGGAGCGTCACGAGAACCTGTCGATCATCCTCTCCCACGGCGGCGGTTTCCTGCCCTACATGGCGGCCAGGATCGACTCCCGCTCGCACGACGAGGAGGGCATCGAGCCGGGGATCCTCCGCTCGTACGTGCGGCGCTTCTACTACGACACCGCCATGCCCACCTCCCCCTACGCGACGCCGTCGCTCCTGGGTTCCGCGGACCACTCGCGCATCCTCTACGGGACCGACTACAGCATGAGGGCGGCCGAGGCGACCCGCTACGTGACCCAGGAGCTGGTCCGCGACCCGCTGATCGGGCCCGAGCTGCACCGGCGAATCGAACGCGACAACGCGTTGCGCCTGCTCCCGACCCTGGCCAAGCGCATCGGCGCCGCCCTCTGACGTGCCTTCACGTGTCGTCGCGTGCGCCCGGGATGCCCGGCGATCTCCGATGGATCGGCGGAGCGTCCCGGGCCCGTTCGCGCGGGTCAACGGGATCGTCTCCGCGGGTTCGTTCACGCGGGCCGACGCGGCGCTCTCCGCGGGCTCGTTCACGCGGATCGACGCGGTGCTCCGCGGGTTGTTCACGCGCATCGGCGCGGTCGTCTCAGCGGCTCACGCGCATCGGCGCGGTCGTCTCAGCGGCTCACGCGCATCGGCGCGGTCGTCTGAGCGGCTCCTTCACGCGGACCGATGCGATGGTCTCCGCGGCTTTTCATGAATCCGCCGGCCCGGCGGCGTGGTCGCGTGCCGCCGGTCGCCGGGGCACGCCTCCGGCTCCCCGGGACGCGGGCGATCGGGAGTTCGCCGATCACGTGTGTTCGCCGTTGGTGCGGGGCGCCTCCGCACCAACGGCCTACCCCCAAGCTTCATGTGTCAGTAACGCACAGCGGTGACCTGCGACGACACGCTTTCGGACAGCGTACCGCCGGTGTCGTAGACGCTGCCGGTACCCGACGAGGTGAAGGTGTTACCCGTGACGGTGCCCGTGTGGGCGATGTCGAGGGTACCCATCCAGGTGCCGTCGGGCATGTACATGTGGTGCCTGAAGGTGAAGCTGAAGCGGGACGAGTTGATCGACCGCCACTTCCCCAGCCCCAGGTCCCTGATACGAGTGTTGGTGCAGATCACCGCACCGCTCTCGGTGAAGAGGAAGAGCCCTTTCTCCGGCGGGTTCCCGGCAGGGCCGGGAAAGGAGATGTCGACGTGCCAGGTCCCGGCGATCCGGTGGACAGTCCCTGTCGCCGGATCGGCGTTCACAGCGTCGGCGCCGATGAGTGCCGCCAGCCCCGCGGCCGGCGCGAGGACTCCGCCCTTCGCCAAGAGTTTTCGACGATTAATCGCCTGTGCCATTGCGCCTCCGAACTGGATGCTTCCCGCGACTTCCAGCCTGTTTCGGAAGTCGATTTCCGGGAATGATGGGAAGAATAGGGTCACCCCCTCTGGGACCGCTCGAAGGTCGCTGGTCTTCGAAGAGCCGCCGATCGTCCGCCGATGGCTCGTAGAATCCGAAACCGATCATCGCCAGGCCTTCGGCCAGCCATCTCACCGTCACGCTGCGTATTCGCCGCCAGCGGGCTCCGCTTCGCATCTGTCCTCCCGATGGGGAGACTCGGGCGCTCGCCCGGTCGTCATTGCCGAGATCGTGGCAACCCGCCCTCCAGGTTCGGTCGAGCGCCGCTGACCGAGGGTGCACATCGGGCCCGGCGGCACCGGTGGCGAGGATCGCTCGAACCGGTGGCGAGCGGATCTCCAGCGGCGGCTGCCAGCATCACGGCGGCACCGGTCTTCACCGCACCGGTCTCCGCGGCACCGGCGTCCCCGCGACGCGATGCGAACCTTCGCTCACACGATGGAGGGAACACCATGAACGAGCCCTCGCCCATGGCACTCGGCACCGCGCCGTTCAGTGACGACCGGCCCGACCAGGAGCAGATCCTGCTGATGCTGGCGGGCAAGTGGATATCGGGGGTGATCCACGTGGTCGCCCGCCTGGGCATCGCCGACCTGCTGGCCGACGGGCCGCGCACGGCGGACGACCTCGCCGAGGCGACCGGGGCGCACGCCCGCACGCTCTACCGCTTCCTGCGCGCGTCGGCCGCCGTGGGAGTGTTCGCCGAGCGGCCCGACGGCCGCTTCGAGCTCACGCCCAAGGCCGAGTACCTGCGCAGCGACGTTCCCGGGAGCATGCGCAACCTCGCCTACTTCTACGGCGAGACGACCGTGTGGAACTGCTGGGGACACGTCATGGACACGGTCCGCACCGGCGAGGCCGTGGGTCCCAAGCTGCGCGGCGGGAAGACGTGGTTCCAGTATCTGGAGCAGGACGCCCCGGAGTTCGCCGAGGTGTTCCACGGGTCCATGACCGCCCTCAACGACGCTCGCGCCCCGCGCATCGCCGACTCGTTCGACTTCGGCCGCTTCCCGGTCGTCGCCGACATCGGCGGCGGGCAGGGCCAGATGCTCTCGGCCATCCTGCGGCGCCATCCGTCGGTGCGCGGGATCCTGTACGACATCCCGACGGCGATCAAGGGTGCCCGCGAGCTCCTGGAACGCGAGGGCGTGGCCGACCGGGTCCACTGCGAGGAGGGCAGCTTCTTCGAGAGGATTCCCGGCGGCGCCGACGCCTACGTGCTGAAGGCGATCATGCACGACTGGAGCGACGCCGAGTGCGAGGGCATCCTGCGCCGGGTCCGCCGGGCCATCGGCGACAAGACGGACACCAGACTGCTGATCATCGACGGCGTGCTCCCCGAGCTCAACGAGTGGCACTACAGCAAGCTCATGGACATCGCGATGCTCGTCAACGACAAGGGCGCCGAGCGCACCGCCGTCGACTGGCGCCGGCTGCTGGAGGCGTCCGGGTTCGAGCTGGCCGAGATCCACCCGACGGCTCCGCCCCACTGCATCGTGGAGGGCAAGCCCGCCTGAGCCCGGTTCCGGCTCTCGCGTGGACGCCGGCGTCCGAGCCGGTCTCCGCCGTCCACGCGTTGCCGACCCCGGAGCAGGTACCTCACGCGTTGCCGACCCCGAAGCAGGTACCTCACGCGTTCCCGGACCCGGAGCGGGTACCCGCCGCCGATCGCCTCACCCCGAAGGAGCCACAGCGATGAGACTCGGTGTCAACCTCACCTACCGGAACGCCGTGCACGTGGCGTCGGAGGCGGAAAGCCTCGGCTACGACCTCGCGCTGGCACCCGAGGGGTACCGCTCCGACGCCGCTACCGTGCTCGGCACGGTGGCGTTGCGCACCCGGAACATCGACCTGGCGTCCGGGGTGTTCCAGATCCCCGGCCGGACCCCGGCGATGACGGCCCTGACGGCGTCGACGCTGGACACCCTCTCCGGCGGGAGGTTCCGGCTCGGTCTCGGCATCTCCAACCCCGACATCTCCGAGGGCTGGTACGGCGTGCCGTTCGAGCGGCCGCTGGGACGGACCCGGGAGTACGTCGAGATCGTGCGCCGCGCTCTCGACCGCGAGGAGGTGACCTACGAGGGAGAGCACTTCCAGCTACCGGCGCAGGGGTGCACGGCGACGCCCCTCAAGCTGTTCACCGAGCCCGTTCGTACCCGCGTCCCGATCTACCTGGCCGCGGTCGGCCCGCGGAACCTGGAGCTGGCGGGCGAGATCGCCGACGGGTGGCTGGGGGTCTTCTGCACCCCGGAGTCGCTGGCGCTGTCCGTCGGCCATCTTCGGAACGGGCGGATCCGCGCCGGCAGGGAGCTGGACGGTTTCGAGGTGCTTCCCGGCCTGCCGGTGGTCGTGAACGACGACCTGGACGCGGCCGTGGACGCGGTGCGCGGCTACGTGGCGCATTTCGTCGGCATGGGCGACCACAAGCGGAACTTCTACTACGCGCTGGCCGGGCGGATGGGATTCGAGCGGGAGGCCGCCTCGATCCACGAGCGGTACGCCGCGGGCGACCTCCGGGGCGCGCAGGCCGCCGTGCCCGCCGGTTTCGTCGACCGCGTGTCCCTGCTCGGCCCGGTCGCGCGGATCGCCGACCGGATGAGGGAGTACATGGAGAACGGTGCGACGACCCTGGTCGTCTCGCCCTTCGCCGCCACCGGCGAGGGACAGGCCGAGATCCTCCGTGCCGTCGTCGCCGCCCGCGAAAGCCTCTCCTGACCTGCGGCCGGCCCGTTGCCCGCCCTGGCGGAAGTCCGTTCGGTGCGCACCGTCCCGCGTTCGGTGCGCACCGTCCCGCGTTTACGCACCCGTCCCGCGTTCGGTGCGCACCGTCCCGCCGCTATCGTGGCCCTGCCGGGGCTGGTCTCACCGCGGCCTTCCTGGGCGCGCTCCGGTCTGCCAGGCTCGGGCCCGTGTTCGAGACGCCTGCGCGCGAGGCGGCCTGAGACGGCCGGCCCGCGAGTCGCCCGGCCCTGTTCCTGATGGGTGCCGGGGGCGCCGAGGGTGCGGCCTCTCGGGCACGACTTCCAGGAGAGGGGACCTTCCTTGCGTTACCGACCGCTGGGCCGGACCGGGCTGCGGGTGTCCGAGCTGTTCTTCGGCGCGATGACCTTCTATGAGCGCGACGGCTCCGGCGCGCCGCAGGCGTACCGGGACATGCTCGACGCCTACGCCGACGCCGGAGGCAACGTCATCGACACGGCCTCCGCGTACGGCGAGAGCGAGGAGATCCTCGGCGAGCTCCTCACCGGCCGCCGCGACCGCTTCGTCGTCGCCACCAAGTACACGCTCTCCCGCGACCGCGACGACCCGAACGCCGCCGGCAACCACCGCAAGAACCTCACCCTGTCCCTGGAGCGCAGCCTGCGGCGGCTGCGCACCAACTACGTCGACCTGTACTGGGTGCACCTGTGGGACCGCCACACCCCGGTGGAGGAGACGATGCGGGCGCTGGACGACGCCGTGCGCGCCGGGAAGATCCTCTACGTGGGCATCTCCAACGCCCCGGCGTGGCTGGTCAGCCGCGCCAACACCCTGGCGGAGTGGCGGGACTGGACGCCGTTCGCGGGCCTGCAGGTGCCGTACAACCTGCTCAGGCGCGACGTCGAGCGCGAGCTGCTGCCGATGGCCGAGGCGTTCGGGATGAGCGTGGCCGCGTGGGGGCCGCTCGCCGGCGGCGTGCTGTCCGGGAAGTTCACCGACGGGGAAGGCGCCGAAGCGTCCACCCGGGTCGATCCCACCTCCCTCACCGCCAGGGACCACGCGGTCGCGCGCGCCGTGCGGGAGGTCGCGGGCGAACTGGGCGTCACGCCGGCCCAGGCGGCGATCGCCTGGACCCGCGCCCGCTCCCCCGCCGTCCACCCGATCATCGGTGCGAGGGACGTCGAGCAGCTCGCCGACAACCTGGGCGCGATCGACGTCGTCCTTCCCGAGGAGGCGGTACGGCGCCTGGAGTCGGCGACGGGGTTCGAGGTGGGATACCCCGGTGACTTCATCGCCGAGTGCGAGGCCGGTCCGTGGGTGTTCGGCGCGGCGCCCACGGAGCCCCGCGTCCGGTCGTAGGGGAGCGGGGTGGCGTCGGCGGGACCTCCTGCCCCGGGTCCCGGTAACCGGCGAAGACCACGACGAGCTCCAGCCCGCCGCCCGGGTTGGGGCTCGCCCGTACGTCGGCCCCGTGCGCCTTCGCGATCGACGCGACGATCGACAACCCGAGCCCGGCCCCCTGCTTCCGGGTCGTGTGCAGCCGCCGGAAGGGCTCGAAGAGATCGCCGAAACGCTCTCCCGGCACTTCCGGGCCGGTGTTCCTGACGGTCAGGACCCCGTGGGAGAGCGTCACCTCGACGGTCCCGCCGGGATGGTTGTGGCGGACCGCGTTGTCGACGAGGTTGGTGACGAGCCGGTTCAGCAGGATCGGATCCCCGTCGACGACGAACGGTTCGGTCCGTGCCGTCACGGTGATGCCGTCCGAGCCTCCTTCTGCCAGGACGAGGCGTACCACCCGCTCCAGGTCCACCGGCTTCCTCGCGTCCAGGCCGTGTTCCGCCTGGGCCAGGACCAGCAGGGCGTCGATGAGGTTCTCGGTGCGGTGGTTGTGGAACAGGAGCTTGTCGCGGATCTCGCCGGCGTCCTCGGGGAGGCCGATCTCGATCGCCGCCCGCTGGACGGCCAGCGGGGTGCGCAGCTCGTGGGACGCGTTCGCGATGAACCGCCGCTGCCCCTCGACCGAGTGCTGGAGCCGGTCGAGCATCGCGTCGAACGTGTCGGCCAGCTCCTTCAGCTCGTCCTTCGGCCCGGTGAGCGCGATCCGTTCGTGCAGGTTCGACAGGGACAGCCGCCGCGCGGTGGCGGTGATCCGGTGGACGGGCCGCAGGATCCGCCCGGCGACCAGCCATCCGACGACCACCGACACCAGCGCCAGGATCCCGACCGTCAGCGTGGTCACCTCCCACTGGTAGGTGACCACGTCGTCCACCAGCTCGGGCAGCGGCGGCACCCGCCGCGGCCGGTCCGCCGGTATCCCCCGCATCGGTGCCGGTGGCGCCTCCGGAGACGCCACCGCGAACCGCGCGATCCGCGTGTCCAGCGCCTGCCGCAGCAGCAGGTTGACCGTGACGAGCAGCACGACCGAGGTCAGCAGGAACAGCCCGGAGTAGATCAGCGTGAGGCGCGTCCGGACCGTCGTCACAGCAGGTACCCCGCGCCGGGAATCGTCTGGATGCACGGCGGGTCGCCCAGCTTCGCCCGCAGGCGGCTGACCACGACCCGCACCACCGTCGTGAACGGGTCGGCGTTCTCGTCCCACGCCTCCTCGAGCAGCCGCTCGGAGCTCACGACCGCGCCGTCCGCCCTCATCAGCACCTCGAGGACGGCGAACTCCTTGAGCGACAGGTGCAGGTGCCTTCCGTCCCGCGACGCCTGGAGCCGGTGCGTGTCGACCACGATCCCGTGCCGCGTCAGCACCGGCGGCACCCTCGACAGGCTGCGCCGCCCCAGCGCCTTCACCCGCGCGACCAGCTCGGCGTAGTCGAACGGCTTGGGCAGGTAGTCGTCGGCGCCCATCCCGAGACCGGCGACCCGCTCCGGCACCGACGCCGCGGCCGTCATCATCAGGATCCGTGTACGGCTCCCGCTCGCCACCAGCTCACGGCACACGAGATCGCCGTGCACGTCGGGCAGGTCCCGATCCAGCACGAGAACGTCGTAGTCGTGCAGCGCCAGACGTTCCGCCGCGGCGGCCCCGTCGTACACCACGTCGACGGCCATGGCGTGGCGGCGCAACCCCACCGCCACGAGATCGGCCAGGTCGCGTTCGTCTTCGGCCACCAGAACCCGCATGCCGACGTTCCTACCCGAACCGGGGTAACAGCGGCGTTAACCAATCCGTTCACCGCCGCGCAACCCGCGTCCGGCCACGCTGGCGACCATGATCAGAACCCTCTGCGCCGCCGTCCTGGTGACGGCCTGCTCCGTGTCCGTGACCGCCCCGGCATTCGCGTCGGGTCCAGCGCCCCGGGCGAAGCCGTCGTCGGCGCCGGCCGCCGCCCCTGACGGGGACTGCGCGCCCATCACGGCGCCACCGCCGGAATCGGCGCCGCCGACCTCGGTGAACACGCTCCGGCAGGCGTACTTCTGCGTGCTGGACAACTACTACGGCGGCCCGGCCATGGACTCGAAGGAGCCGCTGAAGAACGCCCTCTCCGCCTACACCCGGGACCTGGTGCGGCGCGGCGCCGACCGGGCCGACCTCCGGCTGCCCGCCCTGACCGGCGACCGCGACAGCGACTGGGCCGCCTTCGCGAGGGTCCTGGGCACCGGCGACCCCGCCGCGCTGCGCGCCGCCATCACCGGCATGGTCGCCGGGCTGCACGACAACCACGCCCGCTGGGTCAGGCCAGCCCCGCCGTCGGAGGGCAGGCCGACGGGAACGGGCATCGTGGGCGCGTCCGCCATGCAGGGCCCGCAACTCGACCCGGCGGCCCGGCCGCCGCTGTTCATCACCCGCGTCCTGCCCGGCAGCCCCGCCGCCAAGGCCGACATCAGACCCGGCGACATCGTGGTCAAGGTCAACGGCGTACCGCCGTTCGTCGGGGACAAGGTGAACCAGGGCTTCGTCGACGCCCTCGCCGTCGACCCGATACGGATCACGCTCAAGCGCCCCACGACCGGACGGATCCGCACCGTCGAGCTCAAGGAGGGCCCCATCACACGGCAACCTCCGGCGGTGACGTCGAGGACGCTCCCTGGCGGCGTCGCGTACGTCCAGCTGCCCGGGTTCCACGAAGGCGCCGCCGACCAGGTCATCGCCAAGCTGGGGGGCAAGCCGAAGGCGGTGGTCCTCGATTTGCGCGGCAACGGCGGCGGATCGCCTCGCGAGGTGAGGCGGCTACTCGGCGCGTTCGCGCACGGCAAGGTCACCAGCTACTTCTGCCCGCTCAAGGGCGACTGCGTGCCCAACAGGACCGACGACAGCGTCCCGCTGCTCGGCCTGCGCCTGGTCGTCCTCACCGACCGCGGGTGCGCCTCGGCCTGCGACGACTTCAGCGCGGCCGTCAAGGGCAACGACCTGGGCACCCTCGTCGGGACCCGCACCGCCGGAGCCGTCTCCGGTCCCGCCACCGGATATCTGCTCGACGACGGCAGCGTCCTGCTCCTGCCCAAGGTCCGGCACCTGGGCCCCGACCGCGAGATCATCGACACGGTCGGGGTGCCGGTCGACCACTACGCCCCCATGACCGCCCTCGACCTGGCCACCGGACGCGACCCGGGCGTGGCCAAGGCGCTCTCGATCCTTTGACACGCTCCCCGGCCCGAAGGCCGGAGCATCGCGAACGATCCCGGTAGCTCCCGCGGTCCCCGGGTGGGCGCCCGTGCCCGCCCGGGGCGCCGTCAACGGCCTACCGCGGAACGGGCCGGTAAACGATCTTCTTGGTGGACCGGCCGGGGAAGACCACGACCAGATGCTCCTCGAAATCGGCCGCCTCCCGGGCGTAGACCCGCAGCCGGTAGCGTCCGGCGCCCTTCACCGCCAGGTTGGGCAGGCGTGCCCCGGCGCCCTCGTCGCCACCATCGGAGTACCGGGGCACCCCGAGATGGCCGCTGCGGCTGACGATGCCGACCTCGGCCACCTGGTCCCAGCCCCTGAGCCTCGGCGGCGGAGCCGAGCCGAACGCCTTCACGGTCAGGCACATCGGCTCGTTCTCGCCGTAGGTCATCACGGCCGCCGAGCTGCCGACGGCACCGACGAACCCGTCGTCCACGGCCACCTCGAAGGCGCCGTCCTCGGAGTCGTCGTCGAAGTCGTAGACGTGGTAACCGCCGCCCTCGGACAGGAGGTACGCGGCCGTCCCCTGCCGCCTGGCCCGCAGCCCCGGCCACGGGTCGGCGCAGCGGGCGTTCGTCTCGGCGACGTATTGCGGGACGGCCGGACGCGCCTCGGCCCCGGAACGCGACGGGCCGGGCTCCCGCGCGGCGATCGCCCCGGAACATCCGGGACACTCCTCCGCCCAGCCGCCGTAGGCGAGGCGGGGTGTCTGCTCGGGCTGGATCACCACGAACAGCGGCAGGAGCACGGCCGTCGCCAGGACCGCCCTGGGCGGAGCGGGCGGCCTGCCGCCCCGGGAGGCGACCGGCGTGCGGGATTCGGCGAGCTCGTGGGCGGAGCGGGCGAGCCACACCGTGTTGAAGACGTTGAACTCCCCCACCAACTGGCCCAGGACCAGAGGGGTGAGCAGAGGGAGGAGGTGGGCGGCTATGCCGATCAGCGGGGTCGCCAGCGACAGCAGCAGGGCGATACGGCCGATCGTGACCGTGGCGGCGCTCCAGCGGCCGTCCTCCCGCTGGCCGATGAGGATCATCACCTGCCAGGCCAGAGCGGCCACGCCGAGGAACAGCAGCATCCGGGGCATGAGCACCCCGGAGATCTCCTCCAGCGCGCTCACCACCATGGCCACCAGGCTGAGCCCGGCGAAGATCAGGGCGACCGCCCGGAACCGCCCCGAAGCGCCGGTGAGGATCAGGACGAACAGCACCTGTATCGGGCCCCACACGACCAGGCCGATGATCTCGCCGAGGACGCCGGGAATCGACCCGATCGGCAACCAGAGGATCAGCAGGCCGGCGACGGCCAGGTAGAGCAGGCACCGCAGCCAGATCACCCGCCGGTCGGCCAGCCTGCCCTCGCGCGAAACGACGGTGAAGACCTGCCAGAGCATCCAGGCTTTCAGCACGAGGAGCGGGATGAGCCCCGGGGCGCCTCCGGAGGAGCCGTCGTCGGGGAAGTCCTGGAACGATTCGTCCTGCGGAGACCATACGACGGCCAGCCAGAAGGCCTCGATGTCGTCGGTGACGACACCGACCACTGCGGCGACGGCCGCGGACACCAGATAGAGCCCAACCACAAGTGACCCTAAATGGCGCCGAAACATACCAATCTCCTTCTTGCGACAAGAAGCAAGATCTTAGAGGTTGATCGTCCGGCTCTCCCCCTCGATCCTGGCGTGGATCGAGGAGATCATGGCTCCGTTCCCGCCGGTCATGCCCCCCATCACCTTCGGCGCCTCGACGACCGCCGTTCTCTCCTCCGTGTCGCCGAAGTCGAACCACGCGAACTCGCGGAAGCCGAGCGCCGGGTCCGGGGACGTGCGCGTGCACGATCGCCGGTCGGCTGACGGCCCGGTCGGGGAACGATGTCCACGATGGATTGTCACCCGCGCGATCGCGGACACCGTCACGCGGCCGCGGCCTTTAGAACCTGTCCTGGACGACGCGCCGCTCGACCAGTCCCAGTACGGCGTCGGCGGCCTTGCCGAGCAGGGCCAGCAGCAGGATGGACAGCAGGAGGATGTCGGTGCGGCCGGTGTTCTGGCTGTCGATCAGCAGGAAACCGAGGCCCATCGAGGAGGCGATGAGCTCGGCGGCGACCAGGAACAGCCGCCCCTGGGCCAGCCCCAGCCGGAGGCCGGCGAACACCGCGGGCGCGGCGGAGGGAAGCCGGATCCGGACGAGCAGTCTCACCCCGCGCAGGCCGTAGGCCCGTCCCGCCTCCACCAGGTGTGGATCGACGTGCGTCAGGGCCGTGAACACCGTGGTTTGAACTCCTCCCCGGCCTGAAAGGCCGGAGATTCTCCCGTCGCGTAGCGGTTAAGCGGCGCGCGGAGGTTGACGCTTCGCAGACCGGGCAGCCCCGAGGTCTCCACGTCCTGACACCACAGTTCCTGCGGCGTTGCGAATGTTGATCGCGGCGTTGGTGTCGGCGTGGCCGGTCCACCCGCACGCGGGGTTGGCACACGAGAACCGGGTGCCGTCACGGGAGGCCGTGTCGCGGTGCCCGCACCGGTGGCAGGTCTGCGACATGCCCGGGGCGGGGACCTTCACCACCAGCCCGCCGCGATCACGGGTTTTGTACTCCAGCAGGATGAGCGTGCGGCCCCATGCCTCGCCGGTGATGGCACGGTTCAGCCCTGCCTTTTGCGTCACATTCCGGCCGGGTTGTTCGATCGTGCCCCTGGCAGAGCGGACCATGTTCGTAATTTTCAGATCCTCCACCACGACCACGCTGAAGGTGTCGGCGAGTTCGCCGGTGGTCTGGTGCTGCCAGTCGACGGCTCGGCGCTTGGCTGTCGCGCGGAGCCTGGCTATCTGGTCGTAGGTGCGGATCAGTCGATGAGAGGTCCGCTGTCCGGGGGTGTGGGCAGCGCGCTGGCGGGCGGATTTCTTCTCCAGGCGGCGCAGGTGTTCACGCTCACCGCCGGTAAGCCAGGGGCCGTGTTCACGCACGGTCTCGTCCGACAACGCCAAGGCGACGGTGATCCCCCGGTCGATCCCCACGGCTGGACCGGGATGGGTGTCCATAACCGCAGCGGCCATGGTCTGGGTCCGGAACACGATCTGCCAGCCGAAGGCGTCCTTGACCAGCCGGGCTCCGGTGATCCGCCCGGCCGGGCCGCCCTTGGTGACGCCGGGCAGGTCCTTGGTCCACCGAAACCGCACCCGCCCGACCTTGGGCAGGTTGATCGCACCCCAGCGCCGGTTGACCCGCTTGATCTGCAGGTCGCGGGCCTGGGGCACATCGACGGCTGGGCGGGATCGGAACCGTGTCTTGAACGTCGGGCGTTTGGCGGGGTGATCAGGGTTGAAGAAGTTCGCCCACGCCTGCCGGTAGGTCTTCAACACCGCCTGAGCCGCCTGGGCGGGCAGTTGGCCCATCCAGTCGATCTCATGACGAGCCGCCCGGATCGCCTCGTCGCACTCCTTCAACGTCGCGAACCGGCCTTGGCGGAAGGTGAAGTACTCGTGCAGCAGGTTCCACAGCGCGCGGGCGGTGTGCGCCTGGCCGTCCAGCACCGCCACCTGGGCCGCGTTCAACTCCAGGAGGGCCACATGCGCCCGCGTCTGCTTCACCCTCCCCACACCTTGATCGTATCATTTGGTTTATGTCACCGAGATGGAAACCAAACCCAGATGTGCGCACCGGACGGCACGTCGTCTACCACCTCCACGCTCATTTGGTTTTCGTCACCAAGTACCGGCGGGGGGCTTTCACCGACCCGATGCTGGTCCGATGCGAACAGATCATGCGGGAGGTCTGCGCCGACTTCGAGGTCGAGCTTCGCGAGTTCAACGGCGAGGACGGCCACGTCCACCTGCTGGTCCACTATCCGCCCAAGGTCGCCTTGTCCAAGCTGGTCAACTCGCTGAAGGGGGTTTCGGCTCGGATGCTGCGCAAGGAGTTCGGCACCCATGTTCGCAAGTACCTGTGGGGTGACCATTTCTGGTCCGGCTCCTACTTCGCCGGGTCGGTTGGTGGGGCCCCGCTGACCGTGGTCAAGCAGTACATCGAGCAGCAAAACCGGCCGGTCTGATCGGGGTGGACGCCGGTTCGCCTGGCGGCGAATCGACTGTTCTTGCCCCGCTACGCGGGACAGTCCCTCCCCCCCCCGGCCTGAAGGCCGGAGCACTACGGACGAAACCGGTAGACGGGAAAGAACGCGCCGATCACCACCAGGACGATCTTCAGTCCCTCGCCGATGCCCAGGCCAGGGAGGGAACGGCTCGTCGAGCAGCACCCCCGGCTCGCGGGCCAGCGCCAAGGAGGAAAAGTAGGTATAATTGTCGACCTTTTCCACTGACGGATGATCTCGAGACCCGCCGGCAATCCAGAGGGGTCCGCGAGGCCGTGCGCGCCCGACGCGACAACCTCAGACGACCTCGCCACTCCCGGACGGCGCGACACGCGGCGCGCGACGCGACGTACGGGCGACGCGCGTTCGCGAGCGGCGATCCGGCCACCCGGCCGTCTGTCATGAAGTCGCACGTCACCAAAGCAGATATTGCCTACCTTTTATGCAGGAATTAGGGTGATCCTAACGTAACGTGCAGAACGGACACCAGTATGAGTATCGACAGCACAACGTCCCAGGCCCCTGGCCCGCCGGGGGCGCATGTGATCGCCGATGACGCCGAGGCGGTCGCCACGGCCCGCGCGCTGGCGGCCGAGTTCGCGCCCGGCGCCGCCCAGCGGGACGCCGAGCGGCTGCTGCCCGTCGGAGAACTGGACCGGCTCTCCGCGAGCGGGCTGCTCGCGATCACCGTGCCGCGCGAGCACGGCGGCGCGGACGTGAGCGCGGAGACCCTCTCCGACGTGGTGCGCCTGCTGGCCGCCGCCGACCCGAACATCGCGCAGATCCCGCAGAGCCACTTCGTCTACGTCAACGTGCTCCGCCGCCAGGGCACCCCCGAGCAGCGGAAGTTCTTCTTCGGCGAGGTGCTCGCCGGCGCCAGGCTCGGCAACGCGCAGTCCGAGGCCGGGACCAGGCACGTGCAGGACTACCGCACGCGGCTGGTGCCCGACGGCGAGGACGGCTTCCTGCTGCGAGGGGTCAAGCACTACAGCACCGGCGCGCTGTTCGCGCACTGGATCCCGGTGCTGGCCAGGCGCGAGGACGAGACGCTGCACGTGGCGTACGTGCCCAGGGACGCCGACGGGCTGACGGTGATCGACGACTGGGCCGGGATGGGCCAGCGGACCACGGCCAGCGGCACCGTGCGCCTCGACGACGTGCGCGTGCCCGCCAACCGCGTGGTGCCGCACCACCTGACGTTCACCGGGCCGCAGCTCCACGGCGCGGTGGCCCAGTTGCTGCACGCCGCGATCGACGTGGGCATCGCGGGCGGGGCACTGGCGGAGGCGCTGGAGTTCGTCCGCACCAAGGCGAGGCCCTGGTTCGAGAGCGGGCTGGACAGCGCCGCGGAGGACCCGCTGATCATCCAGCGGGCGGGCGAGCTGGCGATCAAGGTGCGTGCCGCGGAGGCGCTCCTCGCCGCGGCCGGCCGGGAGGTGGACGCCGCGGCGGCGGACCTGACGGAGGAGTCGGCCGCCGCCGCCTCCATCGCGGTGGCCACCGTGAAGGCGTACGTCGACCCGGTCGCGGTCGAGCTGGGCAGCGCGGTCTTCGAGCTGGGCGGCACCCGCGCCAGCCTGGGCGGGCTCAACCTCCACCGCCACTGGCGCAACGCCAGGACGCACACGCTGCACGACCCGGCCCGCTGGAAGGTCCAGCACATCGGCCGCTACGTGCTCAACGGACGGCTTCCACCCCGCCACGGCCTGCTCTAGCGCGTCTCGCCGGCAAGGCGGCGAGACGGCACAGCGGTACGGCGGCGACCGACCACGACTACGGAAGTGCGATGACAAACCTGACGTTCCACTGGTTCCTCCCCACCTACGGCGACAGCCGCGACATCGTCGGCGGCGGCCACGGCCTGCCCGCGGGCGCGGCCGGCGGCGCTCGCCCGGCCACGCTCGCCTACCTGCGGCAGATCGTGCACGCCGCCGAGCAGCTCGGCTTCGTCGGCGCGCTGACGCCGACCGGCGCGTGGTGCGAGGACGCCTGGCTGACCACGGCCATGCTCACCGAGACCACCGAACGGCTGAAGTTCCTGGTCGCGTTCCGGCCGGGGCTGGTCACGCCGACCCTGGCCGCGCAGATGGGCGCCACCTTCCAGCGGCACTCCGGCGGGCGCCTGCTGCTCAACGTCGTCACCGGCGGCGAGAGCCACGAGCAGCGCGCGTACGGCGACTTCCTGGACAAGGACGCCAGGTACGCGCGGACCGACGAGTTCCTGCACATCGTGCGGGCGCTGTGGCGCGGCGAGAGCGTCGACTTCGCCGGGGAGCACCTGAGGGTCGAGGACGCGAGGCTGAACCGGGTGCCCGACCCGGTGCCGGACATCTACTTCGGCGGATCCTCCCCGGCCGCGGGCCGGGTCGCGGCCCGGCACGTGGACGCCTACCTCACCTGGGGCGAGCCGCCCGCCGCGGTCGCCGAGAAGGTCGCCTGGGTGAACGGCCTGGCCGCGGCCGAGGGCCGCACGCTGCGGCAGGGCATCCGGCTGCACGTGATCAGCAGGGACACCGGCGACCAGGCGTGGGCACAGGCCCGCAGGCTGCTCGACGGCATCGACCCGGCCACGATCGAGAAGGTGCAGGCGGGCCTGGCCCGCAGCGAGTCCGAGGGCCAGAAGCGGATGCTCGCCCTGCACGGCGGCAGCCGCGACGGGCTGGAGATCTCCCCCAACCTGTGGGCCGGCGTCGGGCTGGTACGCGGCGGCGCGGGCACCGCGCTGGTCGGCAGCCACACCGAGGTGGCCGACCGTATCGAGGAGTACGCCCGCCTGGGCATCACCGAGTTCATCATGTCCGGCCACCCGCACGTGGAGGAGGCGTACTGGTTCGGCGAGGGAGTACTGCCGATCCTGCGCGAGCGCGGCCTGTGGGAACACCCCGCGGCGGCGCCCGGAGCGCCGGGCGCGCACGAGCCTGCCTCGATCCCGTTCGCGTCCACCGGGGGGAGTTGAGCGACGGCCGGGATCAGCCGGGGTCGGCGCCGTACAGCGTGGCGAGGCCGGCGACGGTGGCGGCCATCCGCTCGCGCAGCTCGGGCGGCTCCAGCACCTCGATGTCGGCGCCCAGGCGCAGCAGCTGCCAGTGGGCGTGCTTGCTGGACTCGGTCGGCAGGCGCAGCACGACCCAGCCGTGCTCGTCGGGCGGGCCGGCCTCGGCGAGCGCGGCCTCGGCGATCTCGGCGCCCACCGTGTAGCGCAGCATTCCCTCGGTGCCTGGCGCCATCCGCACCACGGCCTCGCCGGTGTGCATCCGCTCGCGGAAGTCGGCGGTGTAGGCCCGCCAGAAGACGGACAGGTCGAAGTCGGCGGGGCGCTCGAAGTGCCCCTCCGCGAGCTCGGCGCTCACGATCCGCGACACCCGGTAGGTGCGCGGCCCTCCCTCACCGGCGGACGCCACCATGTACCACGCCCCGCCCTTGAGGACCAGGCCGTACGGGTGGGCTAGGCGCTCGACGTCGCGGGGGCCCCAGCGGCGGTAGGTCATGCGCAGCGGGCGCTGCTCCCACACCGCTTCGGCGACCTCCCCCAGGAAGGGGGCCGCGTCGGTGTCGCGATACCAGCCGGGGACGTCCAGATGGAAGCGCTCGCGCATCCGCGCGGCGTGGAAACGCGGCTCGGGGGGAAGCGCGGCGAGCATCTTGAGCTCGGCGTTGGCCGCGACCTCGGCCAGCCCCAGGTCGGCGGCGGGACCGGGCAGCCCGGCCAGGAACAGGGAGGAGGCCTCCTCCGCGGTCAGGCCGTTGAGGCGGGTGCGGTAGCCGTCCAGCAGGCGGTATCCGCCGACGGGGCCGCGGTCGGCGTAGACCGGCACCCCGGCCGACGACAGCGCCTCCACGTCGCGGTAGACCGTGCGGACGGAGACCTCCAGCTCCCCGGCCAGCTCGGTGGCCGTCATCCGCCCCCGGGTCTGCAGGAGCAGCAGGAGTGAGAGCAGCCGACTCGCGCGCATGACGGCCATTGTCACGCACGTTTGCCAACCTCACATAGTCCGTGTTCAAATGAACACGTGGAAAGCAACAATCGCATTCGCGCGATCATGTCGGCGCTGCGCGCCAGCGACGCCGTCTCGGTCGCGGAGCTGGCGGTCGAGCACGCGGTCTCGGAGATGACCATCCGCCGCGACCTCGACGAGCTCGCCCAGCAGGGCGTGGTCAGGCGGATCAGGGGCGGCGCGGTGAGCCTGCTGCTGCGCGGGGAGGAGCCGCCCTTCGGGGTGCGCGAGCGCGAGGCGGTGGAGGCCAAGCGGCGGATCGCCGCCGAGGTCGGGGCCCTGCTCGCCGACGGGGAGGCCGTGCTGCTCGACAGCGGCACCACCTCCCTGGAGATCGCGCGCGTGATCCACGACCGCCGCCTGACGGTCCTGCCGCTCTGCCTGCAGACGGCCACCGAGCTCAGCTCGGCCTCCCGGATCCGCCTGGTGCTCCCCGGGGGCGAGGTCCGCCCCGGCGAGCTGAGCTTCACCGGCCCGCTGACCGAGAGCGCCATCCGCTCCCTGCGCTTCGACACCGCGGTCATCGGCTGCTGCGGCCTGTCCGCGAAACACGGTCTCACCGCCCACGACCTGCTCGACGTCGCCGTCAAACAGGCGGCAATCGCCTCCGCCCGGCGCGTGATCGTGGCCACCGACTCCGGCAAGTTCAGCCGCACCGCGTTCGGCGCGGTCTGCGCGCTGGACCGCCTCGACATGGTCGTCACCGACACCGCGCTGCCCCCCGCCGAGCACGACGCCATGATCGCGGCAGGCGTCACCGTCCGCACCGTCTGAGCCAAAGTCGCCCAAGCCATACTGTTTGAGGCGCAAAGTCCGGTTCGTGCTGCCCTGCCGGGATGCCGGGATCCGTGCCGGGCGACATGCCGAAGGCACGCCGCCCGCCCGCTCTCCCCGATCCACAACCTCTGACTGGAGCCCTCCCCCATGCACGTCACCACCCTCGACCGGACCGCGCTGCTACGCGGCCGGGTGGCGGTCTACCTGCTCTTCCTGCTCGCGGGCATGGCCATCGGCACCTGGACGGCGCGCATCCCGTCGATCAAACAGGGGCTGGGGCTGAGCGACGGCGAGCTCAGTGTCGGGCTTCTCGGCATCGCCGCCGGGGCGATCGCCGGCATGCAGGTGGTCGGCCGCCTGGTCGACCGCTACGGCAGCGTCAAGGTGATGCTGCCCATGGCCTTCGCGCAGGGCCTGGTGCTGATCCTGCCCGCCCTCATGCCGAACCTGGTGAGCCTGGCCATCGCGCTGTTCGCCTTCGGCGCGGTGCACGGCACGCTGGACGTGGCGATGAACGCCAACGCCGTCGAGATCGAGCAGGCCACGGGCCGTCCGATCATGTCGTCCTTCCACGCCGTGTTCAGCATCGGCGGCTTCCTCGGCGCCGCCACGGGCGGGCTGCTCGCCCAGGCCGCCCTCAGCCCGGGGGCGACGTTCACCGCGGTCGCCATCGTGATCGTCGCGCTCGCGCTCTGGGGCGCTCGCTGGGCACTGCCCCTGACCGCGCAGGCCGCCCCCACCGGGGCGGGACCGGCGTCCGGCGGGGGCGGCGGGACGCTCCTGCTGGGCGTCCTGGCCTTCTGCTGCATGATCGGCGAAGGGGCCGCCGCCGACTGGAGCTCGGTCTACCTGAGCGAGAGCCTCAACAGTTCCGACGGATTCGCCGCGGCCGCCTACGCCGCCTTCTCGATCATGATGACGGCGGGCCGCCTCGCGGGCGACAGGCTGGCCACCCTGATGGGGCCGGTCAACCTGGTGCGCGCGTGCGGGGCGCTGGCAGCCTCCGGGCTCGGCCTGGGCCTGCTCGCCGACCACCAGGTCGCCGCGGTGATCGGTTTCGGCTGCTTCGGGGCCGGCCTGTCGTGCATCGTCCCGCAGGTCTTCTCCGCGGCCGGCAGGCGCGACCCGGCCCGGGCCGGGAAGGCGCTGGCCCGGGTGGCGAGCCTGGGCTACGTGGGTTTCCTCAGCGGCCCCGTGCTGATCGGTGGCGCCGCCGAGCTGATCGGCCTGCCCCGCGCGCTGGCCGTCCCCGCCCTGCTGGCCCTCTTCGTCGCGCTGGCCGCGAGGGCGCTCAGGACCCCTTCCTTTACAAAGTAGATTCAATACCGGGGATCATCTCCGGACGGCCCGCGGCGGATCGGCGTGGATCGCGGCATGGACGCGGATCACAGGAGTGACCGTGCCCGGGCCGCGACCCCGGCCATGCCCAGGCGCTCGGCCAGGCGCAGCGCGCGGCGGAGCAGGCGGGCGACCTCCTCCCCCACCTCCCCGGCCTCCCCGTCGGCCCCCGCCCTCCCGGAGCCCTCCCTGCCGGAAATCTCCCCGCCGGGGCCCGCCCCGCCGGAACTCCCGCCGCCGGAGCCTGCCCCCTCGGAGCCCTCCGCGGCCTTCCCTGAGGCGTCTCCCGCGGCGTCCGTGCCGACCCGCAGGCGCGACAGCGCCCTGGCACGGTCGAGGTGGAGGTGCGCGATCAGCGGTGAGGCGGCGTCGGCGAGCAGGAGCGCCTCACCGAAGCACCGCAGCGCCTCCTCGGCGTCCCCCTCCGCCAGCGCGAGCAGCCCGAGATAGCGGTCCGTCGGCCCCAGCAGGATCGTGGGCCACCCGGCGAGCGCGATCTGCCCCCGGTGGGCCGACAGGCGCTCCCGCACGAGGGCACCGCACCGCGACAGCTCGGGACCACCGTGGCCCGCCTCGACGAGAAGCGCGCACGACTCGGCCAGCAGGGCCAGCGTCGGGACCGACCACCCGTCCGGCGGCAGCGCGCCGAGATCGGAGGTCTCGCGGAAGAACGCCCTCAGCCGGTCCCTCGCGTCCTCGTGCCCGCCGATCTCGCAGAGCGCCAGGATGAGCGCCGCGCGCCAGATCGGGAAGTACTCGTACTCGACCACCTGCCTGGCGAGCCCGGAGCCGAAGAGCTCCCCCAGCCGTCCCTGCTCGCGCAGCAGCCAGTAGTGCTGCCCGATCAGCGTCTGCCGCAGGGTGTCCGCGGAGACCGTCTCGCCCTCGCTCTCCCCGTCGAGCCGCCGCCACGCGGCCAGGACGCGCTCCTCGGCGCGGCCGAACTCCCCGTGCCACACGTCCATCAGCGTGTCGAGGGTGTTCTGCAGCCAGGAGCCGAAGACCCGGTGGTTACGCGCGACGTGCCTGCGGTGACCGGCCACGGTGGCGGCGGCCTCTCTCAGGCGGCCCAGCCGGAGCTGGTCGATCGTGAGGGCGACCATGGCCTCGCTGCGAAAGTGCGCGGACGCCGCCTCGATGCTCGCCTCCCGGAGCCGCTCGGCGATGCCCAGCAGCTCCCCCGGCGGCGCGAAGTCGTACAGGCCCCACCTGCACTCGTTCAGCACCTCGCAGCGGATGAGCGGCCCGGCCCCGGACTCCTCCAGCTCGCGCAGCGTCGCGCGGGCCAGTTCCACCCCGGGCCGCAGGCCGGCGTACGTGGGGTCGAGGCTGTCGCTGACCGCCATCGTCAGCTTGTGGGCGAGGTGCGCCTGCAGTTGCAGGCGCAGCGGGACCGCCTCGTCGCCGGCGTCGTCGCGGAGCGCCTTCAGGCCGCCGCCCAGCACGTGCAGCAGCTGCCGGTCGACCTGCCCGGGGGCCGACCAGCGGCGTGCCAGCCTGATCGCCGCCACCGCCGCGAGCCTCGGCAGCCTCTCGCCGTCGCGCTGGGCCCGCAGGTACAGGCGCTCGGCCTCCTCCAGGTCGCCGGCGTCGTTGCGCGCGTCTCCCAGCGTGATCAGCAGGCTGACCCGGGTCTCGGTGTCGCACCGCAGCCCCAGCCCGGCCAGCGCCCACGCGATCGCCCCCTCGGTGGCGAAGCCGCGCTGCTGCGCCCGCGCGGCGCCGAGGCAGGCCGCGGCGACACGCTCCTGGGACAGCCCGCTCCCCGCGCCGCGGGCGTGTTCGGCGACGCGCACCGGCAGCGCCGGGTCGATCCAGCCGTCCCCGGTCGTCCGCGCCATCCGCTCGTCCAGGATCTCGAACGCCCGGCGGTGCAGTTCCATGGCCAGTGCCGGGTGGCGCTTCAGCTCCTGGAGCAGGCTCTCCCTGGCCGTGTCGTGGCCGAAGCGCAGCCCCTGGTGGTCCAGGATCGTCCCGGCCGTCACGGCCACCGCGCGCCTGCGGTTCGCCTCCTCGGCGTCCAGCTCCAGCATGCCCGCGACGAGGTCGGGGTCGATCTCCCGGCCCAGCGCGGTGACGGCCGCGGCGGCGAGCCAGCGGAACATCGGGCTGGAGGCGGTGTCGTGCCGCGGGAGGTCGCGGGGCAGCCCACCGGCCTCGGTGATCCGGCACAGCTCCAGCGGCAGCCCCCCGGTCTCGTCCACGGCCCTGCCGGTCTCCGCGCGTGTCGGTTCGCGTCCCCACGTGGCGCCCAGCCACTCCGCCACCTCCGCGACCCCCAGCCGGGACAGGGCCAGCACGTCCATCCGCCCCCGCCACCGCGACGGCTCGGAGCGGTCGGTGAGCACGAAGCCGACGGGAGCGTCCCCGATGGCCTCCCGCACGTTGTGCAGCAGCTCCTCGGCGTCGGAGCGGAGCAGGTGGGCGTCGTCGAAGGTGACCAGGAGACCGGCACCGGCGGTCAGGCGCAGCAGGGAGACCAGGAGGGCGACCAGCCGCCGCGGGTCGCGTTCGTGGCCGGGTCCGCCGAGCGAGACGAACAGGCCCGCCGACATCAGCCCCTCCAGCGTCTCGCGCTCCTCGGTGCCGAGCGGGACGGCCGGGCTCGACAGGTCGCGCCGCAGGTCCTCCCAGAGGGTCCCGACCAGCACCCGCCACGGCTGGAGGTCGCCGAGCTCCTGGCAGGTGACGGTCACCATGCGCACCCTCGGCGGCAGGAGCACGGCCAGCTCCTCCACCAGCCTGGTCTTGCCGACTCCGGAGACTCCGCAGACGGCCAGGGCCACCGGCTCCCCGCGTTCGAGCCGCCCGGCCAGGGCGGAGAGCAGCAGGACCTCGTCCCTGCGGCCGATCAGGGACCGCGGGCCCCCGTGACCGTAGGCACGCCCGTAGGCACGCCCGTAGGCGCGGGCGGCGGGGGGCAGCGAGGGCGGGCGGCCGAGGCCGTGCCCGCGCAGGGCCAGCAGGTCCTGTGCCCGGCCCACCGCGTCGTCCCCGGGGGAGATCGCGCCGCGCCGCTCGATCATCTCCCTCGCGGTGACCGCCCCCTCGTCGCGCAGCGCGATGAGGAAGCGCAGCAGCCACAGCGGCCCGCTGTCTCGCTGCCCGTCGGCGACGGCCTCGCCGGCGAGGAATTCCGCGTCGCCCAGGAGGTCGAGCCGGATGGCCACGCGGGCGACGAGCCTGATCAGCTCCCGGCGCTGCTCTCGCAGCCTGGCGTGGTAGCCCTCGCAGACCCTGGGCGGGATCCACGCGCCCGCCAGCGACGCGAAGGGGGCGCCGGACCACTCCCCGAGGGCCTCTCTCAGCGTCCGCAGGGACGCGGCGAGGTCGCCGCGTTCCAGCAGCGTGCGCCCGTCGCGCAGGTACGCCTCGAACCGCCGCGTGTCGACGGTGGCGGCGAGGCGGCCGGGCGCGTCCTCGACCAGCTCGTAGACGTGCGAGCGCCTGGCCCGCGGGATGTCCAGCCCACTGCCGCGCAGCAGCCCGCGCAACCGCGAGACGGGGGCGCCACCTCCACGTGCCTGCCCGCGGCGGGTTCCGACAGCCCGGAGGCGAGGGCGGCCGGGGAGATCGGGCCGCGGGCGGAGACCAGCATGGCCAGCGTCTTCGCCAGCTGCGGGTTGATCTCCTGCGGCACCCCGTCGATCACGATGTCCACGGCACCGAACAGCCTGATCTCGAAGCTCGCCACATCCACCGCCCGGGAGGGTCAATTCATGTTTTTTCCGGCGACGGCTCCGGCTGCAAGGTCATCGCAAGGTTGTTCGCCACATTGTGGAGATGAGCGCGGAAAGCAGCTGGAAGCGCTCGACAACGATGCCACAGGAGACGACCTCATGGCCAAGATCGAGGATTTTTCCATGGGCCCGCCGGGCAACGGCCACCCGAAAAAGGCCAGAGAGAATATTCGGCGCGAAAGAAGTGCCGGATCAGATAAACCACTAAGTGCGGCAATAATGGGACAAACGGGAGTGGGTAAGACGTCGCTCCTGAATTGCCTGTTCGGCACCGACCTCGCCGTCGGCGACGTCCGGCCGGTCACCCGGATACCGGAACCGGTCTCGGTGCCCGGCGCCTCGGGCCACATGCTGACCTTCTGGGACATGCCGGGGATCGGCGAGTCCGGCGACGCCGACGAGACCTACCTGGCCATGTACCTGGAGAGGCTGATCCAGTGCGACGTCGTCATCTGGGCCTTCCACGCCGACAGCCGCTCCACCGCCTATGACGAGCAGTGCCTGCGCAGGCTGCTCGACGGCGTCGCGACCGAGACGCGGCGGCTCATCATGAGCAAGCTGACCTTCGTCCTCACCAAGGCGGACATTTTGACGCCGCCCCCGTGGATCTTCGACATGCGCGGGGAGCGGGGCACCTTCGGCCCCGGCGGGGCGCTCCTGCGCCGCCTGGAGGAGAAGGCCGCCCACTACGAGAGGGTCTTTCTCGAATCCCGCGGGGACGTGCTTCTCACGAGCACCTACGGCACCGGGGAGTTCACCGTCTCCGACGAAAGGCTTCATTTCGACCGTCGCGGTGTCCACTATCGCGGCTATTTCTCCCAGCGGCTGTGCGACGCGTACTCGGAGCGCCATCCGGCGCACAGGGAGGTCTTCTCCCGTTTACGCGACAACCACCGGGTGCTGCCCTGTTCGGCGCTGTTCAGGTTCAACCTCTCGCGGCTGATGACCGGCATCGTCAACAGGCTCGGCCCCACGGCCGTCTTCCGCTTCCGGCGCCTTCTCCAGGACGTGGAAGAGCTCGCCGACGTGCCGGTGGCCACGGCGCGCACGTACGGCAACATGATGATCTGGGACGGCGAGCGCGGCGCCAAGGCGTTCGACCTCACCGAGATCCCCCTGTGAGGAGCCGTGCGGAGACGGCGCCCCCGCCGGGAGGGGGATACGGCGGGGCGAGACCTCACAGGTGGCCGGCGCCCCTGACCGGCCGGACGGGGTCCGGCCGGCCAGGGGCGCCCGGAGCCGCCGGAACGCCGGCGGCCCCGAGTCGGGTGTCCCGGGGGACGGGGGTCAGACCGTACGGAGCCAGACCGCGGTGTCGGAGGGGAGCAGGTTCCCCTCCAGCGGGCCGCTGGTCAGCAGGACCGACTCGTGCTCCGGCAGGGACGCCGGCTCCACGCCGAGGTTGACCACGCAGATCAGGCCCGACTCCCGGCGGAAGGCCAGCACCCCGTCCTGCGCGTCCAGCCAGGTCAGCGTGCCGTCACCGAGCAGCTCGCGGCGCAGGTGCAGCCCGGCGCGGTAGAGGGTGAACATGGAGGTGGGGTTGGCGGCCTGCGCCTCGGCCGTCAGGGCCTTCCACTCCAGCGGCTGCGGCAGCCACGTCGACCCGGTGCCGAACCCGAACGGCGGCTCGTCACCCGACCACGGCAGCGGCACCCGGCAGCCGTCGCGGCCGTGGTCGGTGCGGCCCGAGCGGACCCAGATCGGGTCCTGGCGCAGCTCGTCGGCGATGTCCTCGACCTCCGGCAGCCCGAGCTCCTCGCCCTGGTAGACGTAGAGGCCGCCGGGAAGCGCCATCGCCAGCAACGCGGCCGCGCGTGCCCTGCGCTCGCCCAGCACCGGGTCGGAGGGCATGCCGTGCTTGCGGTCGGCGTGGCTGAAGGAGGTGTCGGCCCTGCCGTACTTGGTCACCGGCCGGGTCACGTCGTGGTTGGACAGCACCCAGGTGGGGGGCGCGCCCAGCGGGATGTGCGTGGCCAGGGTCAGGTCGATCGACCCGCGCAGCGCGGCCGCGTCCCAGGTGCACGCCAGAAAGTCGAAGTTGAACGCGGTGTGCATCTCGTCGGGACGCAGGTACTGGGCGAACCGCTCCTGGTCGGGCAGCCACACCTCGCCGATCAGGATCCGGTCGTCGTACTCCTCGGCCACCCGGCGCCAGCCGCGGTAGATCTCGTGGACGCCGTCGAGGTCGGTGTAGGCCTCCTCGCCTCCCTGGCTGTCCATGTCCTTGACCAGCAGGGCGGCCGAGTCGATCCGGATGCCGTCCACGCCCCGGTCGAACCAGAACCGCAGCACGTCGTGGAACTCCTCGACGACCTCCGGGTTGTCCCAGTTGAAGTCGGGCTGCTCGGGGGCGAACAGGTGCAGGTACCACTCGCCGTCGGCGATCCGGGTCCACGCGGGGCCACCGAAGATGGACTTCCAGTCGTTGGGAGGCAGCTCGCCGCTCTCCCCCCGCCCCGCGCGGAAGTGGAAGCGCTCCCGCTCGGGTGAGCCGGGTCCGGCCTCCAGCGCCTGCAGGAACCACTTCTGCTGGTCGGAACCGTGGTTGGGGACGATGTCGGTGATCGTCTTGATACCCAGGGCATGCGCTTCGGCGATGAACTCCTCCGCCTCGGCGAGCGTGCCGAACGATGGCTCGATGTCACGGTAATCGGCCACGTCGTACCCACCGTCGGCCATCGGCGACGGGTACCAGGGGTTGAGCCAGATCGCGCCGACGCCCAGGTCGGAGAGGTACGGCAGGCGCGCGCGGAGTCCCGCGAGGTCGCCGATGCCGTCGCCGTTGCCGTCGGCGAAGCTCCGGAGATAGACCTGGTAGATCGCGGCTCCCCGCCACCACGTTTCGGACATGCTGGAACAACTCCTTAGTAGTTGTCAGTGGGTGACGAGGTCAGCCCTTGAGGCTGCCGGCGGTGAGACCGGCCATGATGCTGCGCTGGAAGATGAAAAAGACGATCATCGTGGGGATGCTCGCGATCACCAGCGCGGCGATCAGCACGTTCTGCGGCATCTGCGCCGAGAGCGAGGCGATGCCCACGCTGATCGTCATCTTGTCCCCGTCCGGCAGCACCAGCAGCGGCCAGACGAAGTCCTTCCAGACGTTGACCACGGAGAGGATGGACACCACTCCGAGGATCGGCCTGGAGACGGGCAGCACGATCGACCAGAGGATACGCGCTGGTGAGGCGCCGTCGATCTGGGCGGCCTCCAGCAGTTCCTTGGGGATCGAGTCGAAGAAACGCTTGAGCAGGAAGATGAAGAACCCGTTGGCCGCGGCGGGAAGCCAGATCACCCAGGGGGTGTTCAGCAGGTCCCAGCCGAAGATCGGCATGTCCTTGACCGTCAGATAGGCGGGCAGCAGGATCACCATCGGCGGGATCATGAGCGTGGCCAGCATCAGGCCCAGGACCAGGTTGCCCAGCACCGGCCGCAGCTTCGACAGCGCGTAGGCGGCCGAGACGTCGATGGCGAGCGTGAACAGCAAGGCGCCGCCGGCGTAGATGACGGTGTTGGTGAGGAAGGTCCCCAGCTCCAGCTGGTCCCACGCCTCGACGTACACCCCGAAGTCGAACGACGACGGGAAGAAGCTCGGCGGGATCTGGGCGAGTTCCTCGGAGGTCTTGAGCGCGCCGGTGACCATCCAGTAGAGGGGGAACACGAACACGGCGGTGAAGAGGAGCACCACCGCGGTCAGCACGATGCGGTAGATCCACCGGCCGTGCGGGGTGGTGAGGGTGTGCGGGGAGACCAGGCTCCGGAACTCCCTGGCCGGCTCCTTGGACCTGCGCGGCCGCCCGGTCTTCTTCGCGGAGCCCCGCTCCGGCGGCCGGGCGGGAGCCGGGCGACTTGGTTGAACGGTGAGGTTCGACATCGGCTCAGCTGCCTCCTTAGCTCTGGTTGTCCCGCGACAGGCGCAGGTAGAAGGCGGAGAACACCATCAGCACGACCATGAGCATCAGCCCGAGCGCGCCTCCGGCGCCGAAGTCGCCGAAGTTGAAGGCGTACTGGTACATGAGGTAGGCGACGGTGAGCGTCGCGTTCTCCGGGCCGCCGCCGGTGAGCAGGTACGGCTCGATGAAGACCTGCATGGTCGCCACGATCTGGAGCAGCAGCATCACCAGCAGGATGAGCCTGGTCTGCGGGATCGTCACGTGCCAGACCCGCTTGAAGAGCCCGGCGCCGTCCAGCTCGGCGGCCTCGTACAGCTCGCTGGGGATGCTCTGCAGCGCGGCGAGGTAGATCAGCGTGCCGGTTCCCAGGTTCATCCAGGTGGAGACGATGACGAGGGAGATCAGCGCGGTGTCGGTGGAGTCGAGCCAGCTCAGGGCCGGCAGGTGCGCCAGGTCCAGGATCTGGTTGAACAGGCCGGCGCCCGGATCGTAGAACCACTTGAACAGCAGCACCCCGACGGCGGGCGGCAGCATCACCGGGAGGTAGACGATGAACCGCAGGTAGGCCCGCGCGTGCCGCAGCTCGTTCAGGACGATCGCCGCGACGAACGGGACGACGTAGCCGAACACGAGCGCCAGGCCGGTGAAGGCGAGGGTGTTGAGCCACGCCTGGACGAACGCCGAGTCCTCTGTCACGGTACGGAAGTTGTCCAGGCCGACCCAGGTGGGGTCGTCGACGAAGTTCGTCTGCTGGAAGCTGAGCAGGACCTCCCTCACCATGGGGTACCAGGAGAAGAAGGCGAAACAGATCAGCGCCGCGCACAGGAACCCGTAGGCGGTCAGGTTGCGCCGCAGCCCTCGCCGGAACGCTCCTGGCTTTCGCCGCCGTGGACCTTTCACGGTCATTGTGGTCATCGGTTGACTCCCGATATCAACATGGGTGTCGGGGTGCCGGCCGACGGGCCGGCACCCCGGGTGTCAGAAGGTCAGCTCGACTTCGCCAGCACCTTGTTCGCCTTGGCCTCGGCGTCGGCCAGGAGCTTGTCGATGTCGGCGTCCTGCCTGGTCAGCACTGCGGACATGGCCACGTCGAGGATCGCGTAGAGCTCCTGCGACTTCGGCGGCTCAAGCTTGTTCTGGATGGCCGCGGAACCCTCCACGAAGGGGGTGAAGTTCTCCACGGGCACGGTGGCGTTCGCCTTGCGCAGCTCGGTGATCTCCTTGCCCGGCGCGGTGTCGCCGTACAGGTCGGGGATCGGCAGGCCGACGGGGCGGCCCTGCTGCTTGCTGCGCGCGTAGTTGAACTGGCCCTGGCCGGGGGTCAGCTCGTGGAACTCCAGCCACAGCATGGCGGCCTTGATCTTCTCGGGCGTGGCCTTGGGGTTGATCATGTAGCCGTCGCCACCGCTGAGCGAGGCCTTGGCCTCGGGCAGGGCGGTGACCCCGTAGTCCTCGAACTTGCCCTTGAAGTCGTTGTTGACGGCCTGGACGACGTCGGGGGCGCCGATCATCATGCCGAGCTTGCCGCCGCCCATCATCCGCATCAGGTCCTCCCACTGGAGGAGTTGCTTGGCGCCCATGCTGTTGTTGGTCCAGCGCATGGTCTTGAGGTTCTCCAGGACGGCCTTGCCCTCGGGGCTGTTGAAGGCCGCGGCCTTGCCGTCGGGGGTGACCATCTCGCCGCCGCGCCCGTAGAGGGAGGCCGCGAAGTGCCAGCCGCCGGTGTTGCCGGCGCTGTACTCACCGAAACCGACGTGTCCGGGACCGAGGGCGCTGATCTTCTTGGCGGCCTCCTGCACCTCGGCCCAGGTCTTGGGCGGTGCGGCGGGGTCGAGACCGGCCTGGGTGAAGAGCTTGCGGTTGTAGACCAGGCCCATGGAGTAGTTGTTCCTGGGCAGGCCGTAGAGCTTCTCGCCCTCCTTGAAGGTGGCCAGGACGTCGGGCCGGATGTCGTTCAGCAGCTTGATGCCGCCGACGTACGGGGTGATGTCGGCGGCCTGGCCCGCGGCGATGATCTTCTTGATGTCGGTGAAGTAAACGTAGAAGACGTCCTCCATCGAGCCACCGGCCAGCTTCGCCTGGAAGGTGTCCGGGTTGATGCAGGGGAAGGCGTCCTTGCTGTCGATCGTGATGTGCGGGTGCAGCTTCTTGAACGCTGCCACGTCCTCGTCCCAGGCGGTCCGCTCCAGCGGGTTGCTCTTCGGCGGCTGGCAGCCGACGGAGATCGTGACCGGAGCGTCGGCCCCGGCGGCACTCGGCTTGGTTTCCGCGGCCTGGGATCCGCTGTCGTCGTTGCCGCAACCGGCGGCGGTGAGCGCGATGGCTGCGGCGAGCAGCATCGAGAGCTTGGGGGATTTCATCCGAGGCACTCCTTGGCGGGTCGGTTGCGAGAAACATATAGAGGCGTGCAGGAAGTAGCAAGAGCCCGTCAATTCAGATGCAAAAAAGTGACAGTGATCGCTCGGCCATCTTCCGGTAACACCCCCGCCGCGAGCGAGAACCCCTTCCCACCTGCGGCTACACGCACATGACACAGAGTGGAGTCATCCACTTGCAGGAAGATGCTTGATGACGTCATCTTCCTGTCGAAATTTTTAGAGGAGATCGTCCGGGAGAGGCCGAAGCCGGACACGGCGCAGGTCAAGGGGGCGGGCACCGCGCGGGCGGGGAGCGGGGCGGGTCCGACCTGGTCGGGCCGGGCGAGCGGGCCGGGCGGGCGGGCCGAACGGATTGGGCCGAACGGGTTGGGCCGGACACATCAGGCCGGCCGATCAGGCCGGACGGACCGGACCGGACGGATCAGGCCGGTCAGGACAGACGGACGGATCGGACCGGACCTCCGGCGGAGGGCGGGCCGGTCAGGCGGGAATGGCCCTGGGAAGCGCCGGCGCGGTGGAGGCGCGGACCACGAGTTCGGGGTCGAACAACAGCTCGCCCCCGGGCAGCGCGGCGGCGTCGATCTGGGCCACCAGCAGGTCCACGGCCGCGCGGCCCATGGCCTCGATCGGCTGGCGCACCGTGGTCAGCGGTGGGTCGGTCCGGTTCATCATGGCCGAGTCGTCGTACCCGATCACCGAGACGTCGCGCGGCACCGCCAGCCCCTCGCGCCGGGCGGCGCGCACCGCGCCGAGCGCGAGCAGGTCGCTGCCGCAGATCAGGCCGGTGACGCCGCGCCGCACCAGCCGGGCGGCGGCGGCCTGACCGCCCTCCATCGAGAACATGGCGTGCTCGACGAGGTGGTCGCCGAAGTCCATGCCGTGGACCCGCGCGTAGGCGGCGAAGGTCTCCAGCTTGCGGCGTGACGGCATGTGGTCGGGAGGGCCGAGGACCATCCCGACACGCTCGTGGCCGAGGGCGCGCAGGTGCCCGGCCGCCATCTCGGCGGCGGTGACGTCGTCGCAGGAGACCTGGGAGAAGCCGAGTTGCCCGACCGAGGCGTTCACCAGGACGGCGGGCAGGCGCCGCTCCAGGATGCGCCCGTAGTGATCGTGGGAGGCGTCCCCGTCGGCGTACGCGCCACCGGCGAAGACCACGCCCGAGACGTGCTGGGCCAACATCAGGTCGACGTAGTCGGCCTCCTGCAGCCCGCCCGAGGTGCGCGTGCACAACACGGAGGTGAACCCCTGCTGGGCGAGCGCACCGCCCACGACCTCGGCGAACGCGGGAAAGACCGGGTTGTGCAGGTCGGGGAAGACCAGGCCGATCAGGCGGGCGCGGTCGCGGTGCAGCCGGGTCGGGCGCTCGTAGCCGAGGGCGTCGAGCGCCGTCAGCACGGCGTTCCTGGTCGACTCGGAGACGCCGCGCCTGCCGTTGAGCACGCGACTGACCGTCGCCTCGCTCATCCCGACCCTCTTGGCCACCTCGGCAAGCCTCCGCGTCATGCCCGCAAGCATACGGCGGTTTTCGCAAGTGTTTACATCGTTTTTGCGGACCGATGTCATACCGGATCACGAGGATGACGCGTTATGACGGTGCGAGATGAGAGCTTCGTGCCCCGGTGGAGGTGATTGCCGGACCTTAACGGGCCTGCTCACGCACGCCTTCCGTCCGGTCCCACCCACCCGCGGACCTGGAGGAATCCACTCGACGTCCAATCCACGACAGCGCGAAACCAGCTCCGATCAATTCCTTGCGATGTATGAATGAAATATTGCAGCTATCTGTTCGTCATCTTATGGTTTTTGTATCACCTGATTCTGCCCCTCTGTCAAGAGGGCAGCATCTCAAGCCGCCCCACCCGCGTCCGGACGGCGTCCCCGCAGCGTCCCCATAACGTCCCGGCGACGCCTTGAAGAGCCCGGCGCGCCTCCCCTCCCCCGCGTGGCGGCGCCGTCTACTCCCCCGGTCGTGCGCCCGGCCCTGCCGCGATGGAGGCGGTTTCGCTCAAGCCGAACATCGCCAGGCAGGTGGCCGCGCCGCCGAGGCGGCGGGCTCCGCCGTGTATGCCGAAGGCGGCTCCGTCACACCGGGACGTATCGTTGCGGCCGGCACCCGTGTGGGGTCACACGGGTGTTCCGAGCTCTTCGACGGCCCTGACCAGAGGGGCGAGCCCAGGGTTCTTCACGGCTTCGTCGAGCGCCTCACGCAGGGCCGCGTCGTTGGTCGGGCGGGCCTCGGCGAGCAGTTTCAGGCCGGATTCGCTGACGTTGGTGTAGATGCCGCGCCGGTCGGTCGGACACAGGTAGCGCGAGAGAAGCCCGCGGTCCTCCAGGCGGGTGACCAGTCGAGTGGTGGCGCTCTGGCTCAGGACGACCGCCTCGGCGACCTGCTTCATCTGCAGGTGACCGCCCGGGCCGTCGTGCTGACGGCTGAGGACGTCGAGGAGCGAGTATTCGCGCGTGCTCAGGTCGTGCTTCGACTGCAGGGCCCTTTCGAGGTGGGCCTCGATTCTGTCGTGCAGCAAGGAGAGCGCGCACCAGCCCTGGGCGGGCGCGGTGAGCTGGGGGTCGGTGGCGGTCATCTGCGGCTTCCTCCTGCGGGCGGCGTAACTCCAGGATAGGACACCGGCGAGATAGCCAGCGTTTGCATCTATTAACTTATGCAACTATTGTTGCCGCCTGTAAAGTGCACAAGCAATCTTTTGGAAGGCAGGCCCGTGCCTCTCGCACTCCTGGCTCTCGCCATCGGGGCCTTCGGTATCGGAACCACCGAATTCGTGATCATGGGGTTGCTACCTCAGGTCGCCGGTGACTTCGGCGTGTCCATCCCCACCGCCGGCTGGCTGGTCACCGGCTACGCGCTCGGTGTCCTCATCGGCGCCCCGCTCATGACGGTGCTCGGCACAAAGATGTCCCGCAAGCGCGTGCTGCTGCTGCTGATGGCCCTGTTCATCGCGGGCAACGTGCTGTCCGCCATGGCTCCGACCTTCGGCGTCATGGTGACCGGACGACTGGTCTCCTCCCTGGCCCATGGCGCGTTCTTCGGCATCGGTTCGGTCGTCGCCGCAGACCTGGTCGCCCCTGAGAAGAAGGCCGGCGCCATCGCCATGATGTTCACCGGCCTGACCGTCGCCAATGTCGTCGGCGTTCCGCTCGGCACGTTTGTCGGCCAGTCACTGGGCTGGAGGACCACGTTCTTCGTCGTCGCCATGATCGGTGTCATCGGCCTCGCAGGTGTCGCCAAGTGGATCCCCGAGATGCCCAGGCCCGAGGGCGTGCGTCTGGGCCACGAGTTCGCGGCCTTCCGCAACACCCAGGTGCTGCTCGCCATGGCGATGACCGTGCTCGGTTTCGGCGGGGTCTTCGCCGCCATCACCTACATCGCACCCATGATGACCGAGGCCGCCGGCTTCGCCGAATCCTCCATCACCTGGCTGCTCGTCCTCTTCGGCCTCGGCATGGTCGTCGGCAACCTCGTCGGAGGCAGGTTCGCCGACCGCGCCCTGATGCCGATGTTGTACGTGTCGCTGGGCGCCCTCTCCCTGGTGCTCGCCCTGTTCACGGTCACCGCCCACAACAAGATCACAGCAGCCGTCACCATCACCCTGGTCGGAGCCCTGGGCTTCGCGACCGTGCCCCCTCTGCAAAAACGCGTCCTGGACCAGGCCTCCGGCGCACCCACCCTGGCCTCGGCCGTCAACATCGGCGCCTTCAATCTCGGCAATGCGCTTTCCGCATGGCTCGGCGGGCTCGTCATCGCGGCCGGCTTCGGCTATACCTCCCCGAACTGGGTGGGTGCCGGTCTCGCCGCCGCCGCGCTCGTCCTCGCGGTCCTCTCCGGCGCCCTGGAGCGCCGTGACATCCGCTGCGAGAACCCCGTCGCCGCCGACGCGGCCTTCGAACCGGCCCACGTCGTCACCGAGCGCCATTGACACACCGCCCGGCTCTGTTCTCCCACGAATCACACCACTGCGCCGGCCCCGTGACATCCGAGGCCGGCGCAGCGTGATGTCGGCGCTCCGTCCCAATGCCGCGGGGAGGGTGTCGACCCCATGGCCCTTGTTCACCACAAGACCAAGGCCGTGATCAAAGCGCCGCTGAGCACCCTCCGGAAACCGCGGGCCAAGGTGGAACGCCGGCTTAGGGGCCGCCCGGATCACGCGGAGCCGCACGGATCGTACGGAGCCGTCCGGATCACGTGGAAGCGCACAGATCGCGTGGAGGCGCACGGCGCGGCGGGAGGCCGTTTGAGCGCGTCCAGGGGAGGAAGCCGTACCATCGGCGGTCCACAGGGGGGATGGAAGCGATGGCGGAACGACTGGTGGTGATCGGCGGCGACGCCGCGGGGATGAGCGCGGCCTCACAGGCCAGGGACCGGCGCGGGCCCGACGACCTGCGGATCGTCGTCTTCGAGAAGGGCTCGCACGTCTCCTACTCGGCCTGCGGGATCCCCTATCTCGTGGGCGGGGAGGTGGCCGAGGTGGAATCCCTGATCAGCCGGCGCCCGGAGGTGTTCCGCGACGAGCTGGCCGTCGACGTGCGGCTGCGCAGCGAGGTCGTCGAGATCGACCTCGACCGGCGCGCGGTGGCCGTGCGCGGCGACCGGGGCGGCGCCCCGAGCTGGGAGCCGTTCGACCAGCTCGTGATCGCCACCGGCGCCGTACCCGACCGGCCCCACCTGCCCGGCGCCGACGCCGAGGGGGTGTACGGGGTGCAGACCCTGGACGACGGCATCGCGCTGCTGGGGGCCCTGGAGGAGAAGCCCCGCAGGGCGGTGGTGGTCGGCGGGGGCTACATCGGCCTGGAGATGGCCGAGGCGCTGGTGCGGCGCGGGCTGGAGGTCTCGCTCGTCGACGCCGCCGAGCAGCCGATGGGCACGCTCGACCCGGACATGGGCGCCCTCATCGCCGGCGCCCTGCGCGACCTGGGGGTGGAGGTGCACCTCGGCGAGCGCATCGAGTGCTTCGAGGAGTCCGGAGGGCGGGTCCGCGCGGCACGCACCGAGAACCGGACCCTGCCCGCGGACCTGATCGTCCTGGGTCTCGGCACCCGGCCGAACAGCGCGCTGGCCGAGGCCGCGGGCGTCCCCGTCGGCGAGACCTCGGGGATCAGGACCAACCGGCGGATGCGGACCCCGGTGGAGGGTGTCTGGGCCGCCGGCGACTGTGTCGAGACCTTCCACCGGGTCTCGCGGCGGCCGGTCGCGATCGCGCTCGGCACCCACGCCAACAAGCAGGGACGTGTCACGGGCATCAACATCGGCGGCGGGTACGCCGCCTTCCCCGGCGTCGTGGGCACCGCGGTGTCCAAGATCTGCGAGTACGAGGTGGCGCGCACCGGCCTGACGACCGCGGAGGCGGTGGAGGCCGGATTCGAGCCGGTCGGCGAGGTCGTGGAGTCCACCACGCGCGCCGGATACTACCCCGGCGCCCGCAAAATGAAAATCAAGATGATCGCCGACCGGGGAACGGGCCGCCTGCTGGGCGCCCAGATCGTCGGCCAGGAGGGCGCGGCCAAGCGAATCGACGCCCTGGCCGTCGCCCTGTGGCACGAGATGACGGTGGAGGAGATGACGGGGCTCGACCTGTCGTACGCTCCCCCGTTCGCCCCGGTGTGGGACCCCGTCCTGATCGCCGCGCGCAAGGCGGCCGAGCGCGTCGACCGGCTCGACAGGGGCGCCTGACCCGCCTGCCGTACCGCCTCGCCCGCCCCCTCGGATCGCCGATCCGTCCCGTGCGTCGCGAGGTGGCTCCCGCCCGGCGGGGCGGGCATCCCACATGATCGTCGGGCCGTGGCCCTCGCGAGAAAATCCGGGGAGATGGTTGGGCCGGGTGAGAGCGGGCAAGGGCGAAGAATCCAAGGCCCGATACCGACAAGGAGGAGCAATGCTCACATTGACGGACACGGCAGCCCAGGTAATCCGGGATCTCAGCTCGCAGGTGACGGACTCCCCGGATACCGGGGTTCGCATCTCATCCCAGAGCGACGGAACCGGATCGCTCGTGCTCTCGATCGCGGAACACCCCGAGTCCGCCGACAAGGTGGTGGAGTCGGAAGGAGCACGTATCTTCCTCGACCCGCAGGTCGTGGACATGCTCGACGACAAGTCGCTGGACGCCGACGTCGACGAGGGAGGCGGCGTCGCCTTCCTCGTCACCGAACAGCCTCACTGACCACCCCGGGACATGACCGGCACGCGGGCCCCGGCCCCCTTGAAGGGGGCCGGGGCCCGTGCGTGCGCGGACGCCCCCTCTCGTGCGGCGACGGCCCGAGGCCCGTGCCGCGCGCAAGAGAGGACGTCGCCGTCAGAGGCCGGGTCTCCCCGCGCCCCGGGCGGGCGGGCAGGGAGGGTCAGGAGCGGGCGCTGCTCAGGGCGAGCGGGTTCCTGGGGGCGGCGGGCCTGGCCTTCTCCATCTCCTCGCCGAGCTCCTGGAGCCTCTTGCGTCCCATGGCCTCCCGCACCTCCGGGAACCACTCCTCTTCCTCCTCCTTGACGTGGTGGCGGACGTTCTCGATCAGCACCGTGACCTTGGCGTCGAACCGCTCGTCCTGGGGGTCGAGCTCGACCAGCTCGGAGAGCATCCAGACCACCACGTGGTGCTCCTCGACGCTCTCCAGGATGTGGTCGGAGGTCGCGGGCACGCCCTCGCGGGCGGCCGGGTAGAAGATCTGCTCCTCGATGTGGGCGTGGACGGTGAGCTCCTCGATGATCTGGTCGACGAGGTCCCGCTTCTTCTTGTACGCCCGCTCGCCCGCGCCCTCGAACTCCTTGAACAGCTTCTCGACGGTCTTGTGGTCGTCCTTCAGCAGAACGATCGCGTCCATTCTTCTCCTTCTTTCGGCATATCCGGTGTTGTCAGGGATTGAGAAGGACCTTGACGGCCCCGTCCCGTTTCTTCTGGAAGATCTCGTAGCCGTGCGGCGCCCGGTCGAGAGGCGGCCGGCGAGTGGCCAGGTCCATGACCGCCAGGGGGATCTCAGCGCAGGCGGGGCAGGACCTCCTTGGCGTAGAAGTCGAAGAAGGCGTCCTGCTCCTTGCCGATCTGGCTGATGTAGACCTCGCCGAAGCCCGCGTCCACGTACTCCTTGATCGCGTTGACGTGCACCTCGGGGTCGGGGCCGCAGGGGGCGGCGATCTCGTCCTCGGTGACCATCTCGGCGAGCTCCTCGAAGTGGCGGGGCAGTGGCAGCAGCTGGGAGGCCTCGCCCTTGATGCCCTGGGTGGGCCAGATCCGGTGCGCGGTTCTGCGGCCGGTGGCCTCGTCGGCGGCGTGGCAGACCTTCAGCCCGCCCTGGGAGGGCTTGCCCGCGCCGCCGGCCTTGTGGAACCTCTCCACCAGCTCGGCGTTCGGGGCGGTGCAGATGTAGCCGTCGGCGATGCGCCCGGCCAGCTGCACGGCCTTGTCCCCGAAGGCGGACATGTAAACGGGCGGCGGCTCGTCGGGAAGGGTGTACAGCCGGGCGGTGTCGATCCTGTAGTGGGCGCCCCGGTGGGTCACCAGCTTCCCGCTCCACAGTTTCCGCATGAGATCGACCGCCTCCTCGAGCATCTCCAGCCGCTCGGCGGCCGGGGGCCAGCGGGAGTCGACGATGTGCTCGTTGAGCGCCTCACCGGTGCCGACGCCGAGCCGGAACCGGCCGCCGGACAGCGCCGCGCTGGTGGCGGCGGCCTGCGCGATGATCGCCGGGTGGGTGCGGATCAGCGGGCAGGTGACGGCGGTGGTGATGGGCAGCGAGGTCGCCTCGGCCACCGCCCCGATCACCGACCAGACGAACGGGCTCTGGCCCTGCACGTCCAGCCAGGGATGGAAGTGGTCCGATATCCACAGGCCCTCGAAGCCCGCCCGCTCGGCGAGCTTGGCCTGCCGGACGAGTTCGGCCGGGCCGTGTTCCTCGCTCGACAAGAAGTATCCGAACTTGGTCATTTCCCCTCCCCTATCACCTGAGCTGCGGCGACGTCTCCATTACCCCGTCCACGAAGATCAAACGAGGGGATGTGACGGAGCGGGGTCCGGCGCGGGCGTGACCTCCTTCGCGACCTCCCCGAGGAAGCGGCGCAACTCGGCGGCGAGCTCGGCCGGGGCCTCCTCGGCGATGTGGTGGCCCGAGTCGACGGAGCCGCCGCGAAGATCGTCGGCCCAGTCGCGCCAGATCTCCAGCGGGTCGCCGTAGAGATCCTCCATGTCGTCGCGGGCGGCCCACAGGAACAGGACCGGGCAGGCGATGCGGCGGCCCGCGCGGCGGTCCACGTCGTCGGCCGCCCTGTCGACACCGAGCCCGGCCCGGTAGTCCTCGCACATCGCGTGGACGGTGGCCGGGTCGTGGATCGCCCGCCGGTAGTCCTCGTAGGCCTCGGCGCCCATCGTCTCGGCGGTCGCCCCGTACCAGGCGTCGGGGTCGGCGTTGATCACTCGCTCGGCGGGCCTGGACGTCTGGCCGAGGAAGAACCAGTGCCACCAGGCCTCCGCGAAGCGGGCGTCGGCGCGGGCGAGCACCTCCCCGATCGGCACCCCGTCCATGACGACGAGACGGGTGACGGCGTCCGGGTGGTCCATGGCCAGGCGCTGGGCCACGTACGTGCCCCGGTCGTGGCCCACGACGGCGAACCGCTCGTGGCCCAGCGCGCGCATCAGGGCCAGGCAGTCCCTGGCCATCGCCCGCTTGGAGTAGGGCTCGTGGTCGGCGGTGGTCTCGGGTTTGGACGACCGCCCGTAGCCGCGCAGGTCCGGGCAGACCACGGTGTGACCGTCGGCGAGCGACGGCGCCACCCGGTGCCAGGTGGCGTGGGTGCGGGGGTGGCCGTGCAGGAGCAGCACCGGCGGCCCCGAGCCGCCATGCCGCACGAACAGCTCGGCCTCGCCCGTTCCCACCCTCTCCTCCGCGAATCCCTCGAACACCTCGCGGCTCCTCTCCTCCAGGCCAGTACGGCCAGGCCAGTCAGTACAGCCGGGCCGGTCAGTACGGCCAGGTCCAGTCGCGGATCTCGGCCGGGTCCTCGCCGTGCTCGCGGGTATGGGCGCGGGCACGCAGCCGCGCGTC
>NZ_JBPJUQ010000051.1:0-81042 GCF_051192615.1 Streptosporangium sp. G11 | reverse complement strand
CTTCGGGGCCCTCGCGAACAGGAGCTTCGGCACTGCCTCACCGCCCATCAACGACCTACTGGGCCCTGATCGTACGTCCAATCTTGCCGCCCAAAAAGGAACATTGCACTAGGGCGTGGTACAGGTCGGCCAGGACGGCGTTCATCCCGCCGGACTCGATGCGCGGGGTGGTCTGCATCTGGGCCTGGCTCAGCCGCCCGGTGCGCCAGACGGTCTGGCCGGTCATCGCCCATGCCTGGGCCCAGGCGCTGAGGAAGTGTCCCTGGCCGTGGCCGCGGAACTCGAAGGTCGGATCCTCCTAGCCGTGGCACTGCTCCGCGCCCTGGGTGGACAGGCCATGGTCGCGGCGGAAGTTGAACAGCGGCCGGTCACGTCGACGAACCGCGGGTAGCTCAGGGAACGGTTCACGCTCTCCAGCCGGCGGCCCGTCCCGAGCCGCACCTGGCCGGGCTCGAACGGATGAGGGGAGACGCCGAAGTCGGGTCTGGCCTGGGGCGGCGCGGCCGCCGCCGTGCTGGCGTGGGCCGGTTCCGCGGCACCGAGGACCGGGCCGACGGCACCGGCGGCGACGGTGGCACCCGCCGCGCGCGGCACCTGGCGGCGGCTCACGGGCGGGGATGCCCGGGGCGGCGTTTCGTGTGGTGAGGGCATGGAACCGCTCCCGGGGGCGGCTTTTGTTAGCGTTAACATCAATCGTCGATATGACCGGCTTCTTCTTTCGCGTTCTTGGGAAGAACTTCTCGCGGCACGGCGGGGTGAGCGGATACGTGCCGATAGGCGACGGCGCGGCCGTCGCGAAATGAGAGGCGCACTGGTTACCGAGATGTTTCAAACGCGAGTGTTATCGCTAACGCAACCGCTGTCAATGCTTGGTTCTCGCCCTCCCCGCCCACGGTGTCGCCGAGCCGGTCGCGGACGGGACCGGAGGGCTCGCCTTCGCGGCGATCGCCTGAGATCCCCGCGCGATCGCCGTTCCGCACCGTCGTCCGCGGGACGTCCTCCCCGGCGTATTCCGGTGAACACGCACCTCTGCCTGGCCGTGCGCCCACGCCGGCTCTTCCCGGAGCCGGGTTCGCCGCGAGGAATGTCCTTGCCGGTGGAAGCCGATGACCGGGGTGTGGCACCGTCAGGTTTCCGGTGTGATTAGACCGTAATAGGGCGACCGCTTGACGGCACGGTTGTTAGCGTTCACAGTCTTGTCCAACGCAAGATGAGGAGCGGCCGTGCAGACAAGTGTGGGGCTCCATCCGCCGGTGACGGCCGAGGCGGGCGTGGCGCGCCAGACGGTCTCCTGGATGCTCAACGAAATTCCGGACACGTGCGAGAGGGCATGCGACCGGAAACCGGGGAGCTGTGAAGCGGTGCGGTATCGACGCGCCGCCGTAGCGGGTCCGGGCGGCGGGCGCGGCACGCGAACACCCCTCGCGTGTCCTCGATCACCTTGCGGGTGAGCGGCACTCCGCCGCCATAGCCGTCACCTCGGACGACCGGCTCCATTCACGGTCTCCCTCCAAAATGTTAGCGCTCACATAAAGGACACCCCCCATGTTCCGAAAAATCTCAGCGTTCGTCCTGGCGGGCGTCGTCGCCACGACGATGACGGGTTGCGGTAGCACGAGCACGCCGGCCACCGACACCGGCAAGGTCGCCGACGACGGCAAGATCGTTATGGGTTTCTCCCAGGTGGGCGCCGAGAGCGGGTGGCGTACCGCCAACACCAAGTCGGTGCAGGAGTCGGCGAAGGCGGCGGGTGTGGAGCTGAAGTTCTCCGACGCCCAGCAAAAGCAGGAGAACCAGATCAAGGCGATCCGGTCCTATGTCCAGCAGAAGGTCGATGTCATCGCCTTCTCCCCGGTGGTGGAGTCGGGCTGGGACACGGTGCTGAAGGAGGCGCAGAACGCCAAGATCCCGGTGATCCTGACCGATCGTGCGGTGGATTCGGCCGACACCACCTTGTACAAGACCTTCCTGGGCTCGGACTTCGTCGAGGAGGGTAAGAAGGCCGGTCAGTGGCTGGTGGAGGAGTACAAGGACTCCAAGGACCCGGTGAGCATCGTGGAGTTGCAGGGCACCACCGGGTCGGCTCCGGCCAACGATCGTAAGGCGGGTTTCGCGGAGGTGATCGCGGCTGATCCGAAGTTCAAGATTGCGGCTTCGCAGACCGGTGACTTCACCCGGGCCAAGGGCAAGGAGGTGATGGAGGCGTTCTTGAAGTCCACTCCTGACATCGATGTGCTGTATGCGCACAACGACGACATGGGGCTGGGGGCGATCGAGGCGATCGAGGGTGCGGGCAAGGTGCCGGGCAAGGACATCAAGATCATCACGATCGACGCGGTGAAGGACGGGATGCAGGCCCTGGCCGACGGGAAGATCAGCTACATCGTGGAGTGCAGCCCGCTGCTCGGCCCCCAGCTGATGGACCTGGCCAAGAAGGTCGTCAAGGGTGAGCAGGTGCCGGCCCGCGTGGTGACCGAGGAGACCACCTTCACCCAGGAACAGGCCAAGCAGGCCCTGCCCACCCGCCAGTACTGAGCCGCCCACCCCGGAAAGAAGAGAGGAGCGCGGCATGGACGCACCGGCACCGATCGTACGGATGAGCGGGATCGGCAAGCGATTCCCCGGCGTCAAGGCCCTGGACGATGTCGGCTTCCGGTTGCTGCCGGGCGAGGTGCACGCGCTGATGGGAGAGAACGGCGCCGGCAAGTCGACGCTGATCAAGGTCCTGACCGGCGTGTACGGCGTCGACGAGGGCGAGATCGAGCTGGCGGGGGAGAGGGTCGCCTTCTCCAGCCCGTCCGCCGCCCAGCGGGCCGGTATCAGCACGGTCTACCAGGAGGTCAACCTGTGCGGGAATCTCTCGGTCGCGGAGAACATCTTCGTGGGCCGGGAACCGCGCCGGTTCGGCCGCATCCGGTGGAAGGAGATGCGCCGGCGGGCCGAGGAGCTGATGGGCCGCCTGGACCTGCGCGTCGACGTGTCGGCGCCGCTGGCGTTGTGCTCGCTGGCCGTCCAGCAGATGGTCGCGATCGCCAGGGCGGTCGACGTCGAGGCCAAGGTGCTGATCCTCGACGAGCCGACCTCCAGCCTCGACGCCGGTGAGGTGGCCCAGCTGTTCCGGGTGATGCGCCGGCTGAAGGAGAGGGGCATCGCCATCCTGTTCGTCTCGCACTTCCTCGACCAGATCTACGAGGTGTCGGACCGCGTGACGATCCTGCGCGACGGGAGGCTCGTGGGAGAGTACCTGACCCGCGAGCTCTCCCAGGTCGACCTGGTCGCCAAGATGATCGGGCGGGAGCTGGCCGATCTGGAGAAACTCGACGAGAAGCCCCCCGCCCGGGTCGCGGAGCCGCTGGTCGAGGCCCGCGACCTCGGGCGGACGGGCGCCGTCAACCCCTTCACGCTGACCATCAGGCAGGGCGAGGTCATCGGGCTGGCCGGGCTGCTCGGCTCCGGCCGCACCGAGCTGGCGCGGCTGCTGTTCGGCGCCGACCACGCCGACGGCGGCTCGCTGCGGATCGGCGGCAAACAGGTCGCGCTGCGCACGCCGCGGGCGGCGATGAACCAGAAGATCGCCTTCTGCTCGGAGAACCGGCGGGCGGAGGGACTCGTCGACGAGCTCACGGTGCGGGAGAACATCGTCCTCGCGCTGCAGGCCGCGCGCGGCTGGAGCAGGCCGCTGTCCCGGCGCAGGCAGGACGAGCTGGTCGCTCGGTACATCGCCACCCTGAACATCCGGCCGGGTGATCCCGAGCAGCCGGTCCGCACCCTCAGCGGCGGCAACCAGCAGAAGGTGCTGCTGGCCCGCTGGCTGATCATGGAACCCCGGCTGCTCATCCTCGACGAGCCCACCCGGGGGATCGACGTCGGCGCGAAGGCGGAGATCCAGCGGCTGGTCGCCGAGCTGTCCGACGGCGGCATGGCCGTGCTGTTCATCTCCGCCGAGCTGGAGGAGGTCCTGCGGCTCAGTCACCGGGTCGGGGTGCTGCGCGACCGCACGCTGGTCGCCCAGCTCGACAACGACGACGCGCTCACCACCGACGTCCTGATGGAGAAGATCGCGAGCGGAGCACCGGTATGAGTTTCGTGGAGAACCGCGCCGGCGCGCTGACGCGGCACCGGCTGCTCTGGCCCGTCGTGATCCTGGTCGCGTTGCTGGCGCTCAACGTGGCGTTCACCGACAACTTCCTGCACGTGCAGATGAGGGACGGGCACCTCTACGGCAGCCTCATCGACATCCTCCGCTTCGGGGCGCCGCTGATCCTGGTCGCGCTGGGCATGACACTGGTCATCGCCACCGGCGGCATCGACCTGTCGGTCGGCTCGGTGGTGGCGATCGGCGGGGCGCTGGCCTGCATGCAGATCAGCGGCCTGGCCGACCAGAACTCCGTGGGCGGCGTGCTGGCGGCGATCGGCCTCACGCTGGCGGTGGCGCTCGCGCTCGGCGCCTGGAACGGGTTCCTGGTGGCCGCCGTCGGCATCCAGCCGATCATCGCGACGCTGATCCTCATGGTCGCGGGACGGGGCCTGGCCCAGCTGATCACCGACGGGCAGATCATCACGATCAACAGCGCCCCGTACAAGCTGGTCGGCGGCGGCTACTGGCTCACGCTGCCGTTCGGCATTCTTGTCGTGATCGCGCTGACGGCGCTGACCGCCTTCCTCACCCGGAGGCTGGCCCTGGGCATGTTCATCGAGTCGGTCGGCGGCAACGCCGAGGCCAGCAGGCTGTCCGGGATCCGCTCCCGGGGCGTGCTGATCGTGGCCTACACCTTCTGCGGGCTGTGCGCGGGCATCGCGGGGCTGATGATCAGCTCCAACGTGTCCAGCGCGGACGGCAACAACGCCGGCCTGTGGATCGAGCTGGACGCCATCCTGGCCGTCGTCATCGGCGGCACCTCGCTGTCGGGCGGCCGGTTCTCCCTCGGCGGCACCGTGCTGGGGGCACTGATCATCCAGACCCTGACCACCACGATCTACTCGATCGGCGTGCCGCCGGAGACGACGCTGCTGTTCAAGGCGCTCGTGGTGACGATCGTGTGCCTGCTGCAGTCGCCGTCCTTCCGGCGGAGGGTGTTCCAGTGGGAGTCCGACCCGCCGCCGCCCGCTCCCGGGGGCGGTTCCGGCCGCCCCTTCACGGGCGAGGCCGCCGGCGAGCAGGAACGGGAAGAGACCGTGAGGAACAGATGACCGACACCATCATGACCGGTCCGGCCGGGCGGCTCGCGATCCCCCGCAGGTACGTCCCGGTCGCGGTGACCGCGGGCCTGCTCATCGCGATGTTCACGACGGGCGGCATCCGCTACGAGGGGTTCGCCAGCGGCCAGGTGATCCTCAACGTCTTCGTCGACAACGCCTTCCTGCTCGTCGTCGGCGTCGGCATGACGTTCGTGATCCTCGCCGGCGGCATCGACCTGTCGGTGGGGGCGGTGGTGGCGCTGTCCACGATGATCACGGCCAGCCTCGTCACGAACCAGGGCTGGCCGGCGCCGGTGGTGATCGTGCTGGTGCTGGCCATCGGCGCGGCGCTGGGATTCGGGATGGGGGCGATCATCCACTACTTCGAGGTCCAGCCCTTCATCGCGACCCTCGCCGGGATGTTCCTGGCCCGCGGGCTGTGCTACACGATCGGCACCGACTCGATTCCGATCACCGACGGCATCTTCACCGCCTTCGCGCAGACCAGGATCGACCTGGGCGGCGAGATGTGGATCTCACCCAGCGTGGTGATCGCCGCGCTCGTGGTGCTGGTGGCCGCGTACGTGCTGCACTACACGCGTCTGGGCCGCACGGTCTACGCCGTCGGCGGCAGCGAGCAGTCCGCGCTGCTCATGGGCCTTCCGGTGGGACGGACGAAGATCGCCGTCTACACGATCAGCGGGTTGTGCTCCGCGCTCGGCGGGATCCTGCTGTCCTTCTACATGCTGTCCGGTTACGGCCTGCACGCCGTCGGGATGGAGCTGGACGCCATCGCGGCCGTGGTCATCGGCGGCACGCTGCTCACCGGCGGCTCGGGCTATCTCCTGGGCACCGTGCTGGGCATCCTCGTGCTCGGCCTGACCCAGACGATCATCAGCTTCGAGGGGACCCTCAGCTCCTGGTGGACCAAGATCTTCATCGGCCTGCTGCTGTTCGCCTTCATCCTGCTGCAGCGGCTCATCGGCGTCCGGCGGAGGTGAGGCGGGGCCGCACAGGTTCCCCACCGGGACGGTCGGCCTGACCGCGGCGATCGGCCGCGGTCAGGCCGACGTCGAGATCAGCCCGTGAAGGCCACGGTGGCGTACTGGTACCAGGTCTTGCCGTTCTCGTCCCCGCTGTGGATGCGGCCGGTCATGACCTGGTTGTATCCCGCGTGCGTGGTGTGGCTGCTCTCCTTGTATCCGCCGGTCCAGGCCGCGCCGGTCAGCCGCACCTGACGGTTCTGCCAGTACAGCGCGCCGGTGCGGTATCTCGTGTCGCCGTTCTCGTCGTCGTCGTGCCACCTGCCGACGAGCGCCTGGTCGATCGGGGCGACGTAGTTGGACCTGCTCTCCCTCTGGGGAGCGCTCCAGTCGCCGGAGTGCACCTCGACCCGCTCGTTGTCGATGAAGATCGTGCTGCAGTAGTAGGTGGTCGGGCGGTTCTCGTCGCCGATGTGCGTGCGGCCGGTGAGCACCTGGTTCGGCGGGCAGGTGAACTGGGCGGAACTCTCGGACACCGTCTGGGAGTACGTGCGCTCGACCCTGATCGTCACCGCCGTGGCCGCCGACGCCGACGCCGAGGCGGGGGAGGCCATGGTCACGGCCGCCAGGGCGACGGCCACCGCGACGGGTACGGCCTTGTTGCGGGTCCTCATCTTTTTCCGGTTTCCTTTCTCATGCCATTACGTGCAAAAAGGGGGCGGGCGAGATCAGCCCTCGAAGGCCACGGTGGCGTACCGGTACCAGGTCTTGCCGTTCTCGTCCCCGCTGTGCTTGCGGCCGACCATGACCTGGTTGGTTCTCGCGTGCGTGGTGTGGTTGCTCTCCTTGAAGTAACCGGTCGACGTCGTGCCGGTCAGCTGCACCGGCCGGCCCTGCCAGGTCAGCGTGGCGGTGCGGTATCTCGTCGTCCCGTTCTCGTCCCCGGTGTGCGACCTGCCGACGAGCGCCTCGTTCGGCGGTGCGGTGTAGTCGGAGTTGCTCTCCTTCTGGCCGGCGGTCCAGTCGCCGAGGTGCACCCGGACCTGCTCGTCGTTGATGAAGATCAAGCTGCAGTAGTAGGTGCTCCAGGCGTTCTCGTCGCCGACGTGCGTGCGGCCGGTGAGCACATGGTTCGTCGGGCAGGTGAACTGCGTGTTCCACCCCGGGGTTTGCTCGGCGTAGGCGCGTTCGACCCTGATCGTCACCGCCGTGGCCGCCGACGCCGACGCCGAGGCGGGGGAGGCCATGGTCACGGCCGCCAGGGCGGCGGCCACCACCGCGGCGGGTACGGCCTTGCTGCGGGTCCTCATCTTTTCCGGTTCCTTTCCGAATGCCATGACGTCCAGAGGCGGGGGGTGAAGATCACATTCTGGGCGTGGCAGTGGTGAGGAGCGTCCCTCTGGAGGATGACCTCGTGGTCCCGCTCGCGGCTGACCGAAGGTCCCCCGGTCGCTGACGACAGTCCCGCGCCGCCGAGGCCTCGAAGGAGACGCGCGGCTCTCCGGCGGGCGGGAGGAACTCGCCGCGGGCATGCCGCCCGTGTTCGCCGCCGACCTTGGCGACGCGGACGTCGTGGCCGTGGGCGCCGGTGACGACGCGAGGGCTCCACGGGGCGTCGAAGGAGGCCGGGCCTCGCCGGGGACGACGAGCCGGAGGCGGGGCGTCAGTCCAGGAGCTGGCGGGCCAGCGCTTCGCCCCACCACCGCTCGACGCGGCCGGGTGACCAGCCGCGTTCGGTGGTGAGCGTGGTGTAGACGTCGATGTTGCACATGGCCGCGTAGACGTCGACCGCGGACCGCACGTCCAGGCCGCGTCGCAGGACGCCGTCCGGCCAGGACGAGAACACCAGCACCCGGGTCTCGTCGCCTCGCCCGCGGCCGTCGTGGTAGGCCGTCGCCAGCTCGGGCTCGGTACGGGCCGCCTCGCGCACCAGCGCGATGACGTCGCCCGCGCGTTCGAACAGCCGCCGGTCGTAGGCGGCCATCGCCGCGAGCTGCCGCTCGGGGGTCGCCGCCGAGGCCTCCAGCTCCTCCAGCATCCGCGACGCGCCAGCCGACAAATCCGCCGCGTCCGCCAGGGCTCGGGTCAGCCCCGCCTTGTTCCCGTACGCGGCGTAGACCGTCGGCACGGAGACCCCCGCCTCGCGGGCGACGTCTCGCACGGTCGTCGCCGCCCACCCCCGGGAGACGAACAGCCGCAGGGCGGCGCGGGCGATCTCCGCCCGGGTCTCCCTGGCCTGCGTCGCCCGGCGCAACGAGTCGTAACGGCGCCGGTCCGGCTCTGCGCTCACTGGCTTCCCTCAGTCGTTTTACGCTGCTTATAATGAATATATGTTACGTCAACCATTCGGAGGGGCCGCCCCGGGCTTCTCCCGGATCACCGGCCTCGCCGCCCTCGGCTTCGCCGCCACGATCGTCCTGGCCAACGCGATCATGGTGCCCGCCGGTCTGCCGCTCACCGGTGCCGAGATCGGCGAGGTCAGCGCGTTCTTCGGTGCCGAGAGCGATGTCGTCGCCGTCGCGTCCGCCCTCACTCCCGCGGCCTGGCTCCTGGCCACGCTGTTCGGCGCGGGCGCGGTCTCCGCGCTGCGGCGCTCCGAGCACGGCCGGGGCGAGGCGTGGTCGCTGCTCGGATTCACCGGCCTGGCACTGCAGAACGTCACCTTCGCCGCGGTCGTCGCGATCCGCCTCGCGCTCACGTCGACGGCCGCGCGCGACAGCGCCACGACCGGGGGACTGTGGGTCCTGCACGACGCGCTGTTCACCCTCAACGGCACCTTCCTGGCACTCGCCCTCATCGGCCTGTCCGTCGCCGGCCTGCGCGCCGGTCTCATCCGGCCGTGGCACGGCACCCTGGGGCTGGCGTCGGCCGCGCTGCTGTTCGGCTCGGCCACCCTCACGCCGCTGGTCATCGACCACGCCGGTCCCCTCGGGCTCCTCGGCCTCGCCGGCTGGCTGATGTGGGTCGTCTGGATCATCGCGTACGGCGTCACCCTGATCCGCCTGAACCCGGCCCCGTGATGTCGCGGCGAGTGGTGCGGCTTGTCCCCTCGCGTGCCCCGGGCCGGTCCCGAAGGGCGCCGCCCGGCGGGCGCGCGCACAGGTAGGGATGGGCCAGGACCAGGGCGGTCGTGGTCAGGCAGATCCCGAGATAGACAGGTGCGAGGTGCCAGAAGTCGGTGTAGCCGATCGTCCAGTGCACCAGCACGGGGGGCACGAACCCCGCGATCGCGGCCAACGCCAGCGACCGCCAGACCCACGCCTCACCGCGGCGCCATCCCCAGGCGCTCAGCAGCGTGATGGCGACGGCGGCGGCCGTCAACGCGCCGCCGAACCCCGCCCGGTCGTGCGCGACGAACGGCAGCAGCCGGGGACCGGCGGGGTGCAGGTCGCCGGGCGTGGTGTGCAGGAAGACCAGGTCGCTGGGGACGAACACGTGGGTGAGCCCCACGGCGGACACGACCACCCCGCCGGCGAACAGCCCCACCCCCGTGACGATCAGTAGAAGCTGGCCCAGCAGTGCCCTCAGCCGCTCGGGTTCCGGCCCCTCCGCCATGGAGGTCCACCGCGGACGGCCGGGGGCCCGGCGGACGGCGAGGACGAACATCGGCACGAGCACGACCGTGACCGCGGTGTGCAGCGGCTCCACGAATCCGAATCCCAGGGAGTGGAACAGCGTGGAGAACGCGATGACCCCCGAGACCAGGAGGGCGTTTCTGGCCCACGGCCACCCGCGCCGGATCCCGCCGACGGCCAGCCCGGTGTAGAGGACCCCGGCCGCCACCATCGTGCCGGCCATGGTGATCCTGTCGTGCCGCAGGAAGGACACGATGTTGTGGTTGACGCCGTGCAGTCGCCGGAGGTCCAGGCCGAGGAAGTCCCGGTCGTACCAGAGCAGGACCGGGCCGAGGGTGATGGCGGCCGCGCCCAGGCCCGCGCAGATCATCCCGATCCCCACCCACATCCCCCACCACCAGGCGGGCCACCGCCGGGGATCACGACCCACCCCCCGCGGGTGCGGCGCCGGGTCCGTGGGAGTGGCCGCCTCGGCCACCCGCTGGAACCAGCCGGGCCCCGCCTCCACCAGGATCGCCGGGGTCGCCAGAACGGCCCTGGCGTCGTCTCGCAGCGCCACCAGCGCGTCGGCGACGGCGGGAGTGGTCATCCGGATCACATCCGCGTCGTCGGTCAGCACCGCGTCGACATGCGGGGTGAGCGCCGCCGCCACCTCGGGATCGGCCGTCCGCGCGAACACCGGACACCCGCGGCCGGCGGCCGCCTCACGCACCAGATCGATGTCGGCCCGGCCGACGGGCGCCACCACGATCAGGCCGGCCCCCTGGGTCGGCAGCGCGCGGACGGCGTCGCGTGCCGTCGACGGCGGCACCACGGCGCCCAGCCGCGTTGTCACGTCGACACCGGCGACGGTTCCGGACAGCACGGCCGGAGGCGCCCGGTGACCGAACACGCTCGCGATCACTCCGCGCCCGCCGGGCAGCGAGGTCAAGGTCGCCAACGCCCGCAGAGCGGCACGTTGTGATCGTCGCGGACCGAGCAGGGCGCCCGCGAGCCCGCGCAGCGGGTGATAGGTCCAGTCGGGCATCAGGGTTTCCAGCCGAGGATCGGTGTCATGGACCGCAGGGTCGCCGAACTCGGCGTCAGCCTGGCGGCGAGGTCACGGGCCCCGGCGGCCGGCGGCCATGACCACTGCCCGACGGCCCCCAGGCGGGCGGATCGGCGTACCACGTCCTGGGTCCTGGACCTGCGCCGCCGGTCGTAGCAGGCCAGGCCCGAGGCGATGTCCGGCGCCCGGTCGAGGCAGGAGGCCAGCACGACGGCGTCCTCCAGGGCCTGGCAGGCGCCCTGCCCCAGGTTGGGCGTCATCGCGTGGGCCGCGTCGCCGAGCAGGGCCACCCTGCCGCCGACATAGCCGGGCAGCGGTGGCAGATCGTAGATGTCGTGCCGCAGCACGTCGGCCTCGGGGACCGCGTCCAGCAGGGTGGGGATCGGTTCGGCCCACTTCCCGAACCGGCGGCGCAGCTCGGCCCACTCGCCGTCCGGGCCGGCGCCGCCGGCGGGCACCGTGGCGGTGGCGAAGCAGTAGACCCGATCGCCGGGCATCGAGGTGTACCCGAACCGCTCACCTCTGCCCCAGTTCGCGGCGCCACTGGCGAGCGGGGCGGGCAGCGGCTCCGTGATCATGCGCCAGGCGGTGTATCCGGCGTACCGAGGCGGCCTCGCGCCGGGCCACCCGAGGGAGCGCGCCGTGCTGCGCAGGCCGTCGGCGCCGACCACCACGTCGGCGCGGAGGCTCCCGCGGTCGTGTTCGGCCACCACCGTGTCGCCGTCCTCGTGTATCCCGGTGACCGTGGTCGCCGGCCGCAGCGTCTTTCCCGGCAGGGCCTCGACGAGCGTCCGTACCAGGTCGGCGCGGTGCACCACGACCAGCGGCATCCCGAACCGCCGTTCGATCTCGGCGTTGTCGGTTCGCGCCAGCCAGCGGCCCGCCCGGTCGCGCACACCGCCACCGGCCTCGACCGCGCCCAGCTCCCTGACACGGTCGCCCAGGCCCAGCGCGGCCAGGGCTCGCAGCGCGTTGGGCCACAGGGACAGGCCGGCGCCGATCTCGGTGAACTCCGTGGCCCGCTCGCAGACCTCGACCCGCCAGCCCCGGCGGCGCAGGGCGACCGCCACCGCCAGCCCGCCTATCCCACCGCCGACGATCACCGCGGTACGTTCCGTCGTCACGGCCTCTCCCCGCCCCTCGATCGTGGTCCGGCCGCGTGGCGCGGGCAGGGCGCCGGGCGGGCCGGGTGGCGCGGCCCGGGGGTGGGCCGGGATCCGGCGGAAAGTCCGCCTCGGCTCGTACCGGGTGTCGCCCGCGGTGTTCCGGCTCCGGGAACGGTGGTGACCATGCTCCCATCGTGCCCAAGGGACGACGAGATCGTCGAGGCGGGTGCGGCGAAACGACCACTGGCCGGGGCGCACCTCGACGCGCGCGTGCCGGGGCCGTGGGATTCCCGCCGGAGGACACCGCGCCCCGATCGCCGCCGTCCGCGCGGCGGTCGGGGACGTGTGGGGAGAGCGCGTACGCGTCATCCGGCGGCGCGGGTGTACGCGAGGTCGGCCTCCATCCTGGCGGCGGTCTCCGCGAGCGCGGGCAGGACGTCGCGCAGCAGGTTGGCGGGGGTGGCGCGGCTGGCGGGGGTGGCGACGTTGACCGCCGCGGCGATTCGCCCGTCCCGGTCGCGGACGGGCACGGCGATCGACCGCACGCCCTCCTCCAGCTCCTGGTCCACCAGGGCGTATCCGTCCACGGCGGCCTGGCGCACGGCGGCGGAGAGCTCGGCCGCCGAGGTGACGGTGTGGCGGGACAGCCGCCGCCGGACGATCGCGGCCAGCCGCTCCTCGGGCAGCTCGGCCAGCAGCACCCGTCCCAGGGAGGTCGGGTAGGCGGGAAGCCGGGTGCCGACGGAGATGTCGACACTCATGATGCTCACGGTCGGCACTCGCGCCACGTACACCACGTCCTCGCCGGACAGCACCGCCACCGACGCCGACTCGCGGACCCGCGCCACCAGGTCCACCAGGTGCGGTTGGACGATCTCGCCGAACGTCCGCCCCGACAGGTGGGCGTATCCCAGCTCCAGCACCCTCGGCAGCAGCGTGAACCGGCCCTCGCCTGTGGCGTAGCCCAGCCGGACCAAAGTCTGGACCGCCCGCCGCACGGTGGCCCGCGGCAGCCCGGTGACCCTGGCGCAGTCGGCGAGGGACAGGCCGCCGCGCGCCGAGCCGAGCGCGACCAGCACGGCGAGCCCGCGGGTCAGGGACTGCAGGTGACCCGTGCCCGGCTCCTGCCCGAAGGCCCGGGGGCGGTCGGTGGCGGATGCGGGCGGGCCCTGCCGCGGTGCCCGTCCGGCCAGCGCGGTCTCCATCTCCCTCACCGTCTCGCGCAGCCTGGGCAGGCAGTGGGCGCGCAGTCCTGCGGCGGTGTGCCTGCTGGTGTGGCTGACGACACTGGCCGCGCAGACCGCCCGCCCGCTCTCGTCCCGTACGGGTACGGCCACCGCGACCAGGCCCGGTTCGATGAACTGGTCGTCCTCCGCGTACGGCGCGGCGGGGTCGAGCAGGGCCAGGCCCGCCGCGCACCGGCCGGCGGGCAGCAGGTCGCCGACCCGGAAGGTGATCGACATGGTGCGCCGCCGGGTGAACTGGTCGATGAAGCGCACCCCGTCGCCGTCGCGCACGGCGAGTGACACCGACTCGTCCAGTTCCTCGGCGAGCCGCTCCGCGAGCGGGGCGAGCGTGTCGCGCAGGCCGTCGGAGGTCAGATACGCCTCCCCGAGCTCCATCAGGCGCGGCGCGAGCAGCACGTCACGCCCCTCCGTACGCAGGTAACCGAGGTGGACCAGCGTGCCGAGCACCCGGTCGACCGTGGATCTCGCCAGGCCGGTCGCGCGAACGAGGTCCGTCGCGCGGGTCCGCCGCCCCGGGTCGGCGGCCAGCGCGCGCAGCACGGTCAGCCCGCGCTCCAGGGTTCCGGCCGCTTCCATCGGCTTCTCCTCCGTCGATGAGGGCGCTTTGACAGGACAGTCACCGATACACATACTCGAATGCACAATAGTGAACTAAAGTTCGCAGAGCGAACGCGTGGCTGAACGGAGTGTCGTGCGCAGAGACAAGGTGATCGCCACGGCCGCGGAGGCACTGGCGGACGTGCGCGACGGCGCGTCGTTCGCGGTGGGCGGGTTCGGCCTGAGCGGCATCCCGAACGTGCTGATCCAGGCCCTGTACGACACGGGCGTGCGCGGGATCGGCGTGGTGTCGAACAACTGCGGCGTGGACGGCGGCGGCCTGGGCGTCCTGCTGGCGGCCGGGCGGATCGGCCGGGTGACGGCCTCCTACATCGGCGACAACAAGGAGTTCGCCCGGCAGTACCTCACCGGGGAGCTGGAGGTGGAGCTGACCCCGCAGGGCAGCCTGGCCGAGCGGCTGCGCGCGGGTGGCTGCGGCATCCCCGCCTTCTACACCCCGGCCGGGGTCGGCACGCCGGTCGCCGACGGCGGGCTGCCGCTGCGGCACGGCCGGGACGGCTCGGTGCTGCTCGCCTCGCCGCCCAAGGAGGTGCGCGAGTTCGACGGCCGGACCTACGTGCTGGAGCACGGCATCACCACCGACTTCGCGCTGGTGCGGGCGGCCAGGGGCGACCGGTACGGCAATCTCGTGTTCAACAAGGCCGCCCGGAACTTCAACCCGCTGGCCGCGATGGCCGGGCGGGTCACGATCGCCGAGGTCGAGGAGCTGACCGAGCTCGACCCCGACGAGATCCACCTGCCCGGCGTGTTCGTCCAGCGCGTCGTGCGGCTCACCCCGGAGCAGGCCGCGGACAAGTCCATCGAACGGCGTGTCACGTCCGTGCCCGCGGCGCGAGGGGAGAGCACCTCATGAGCTGGAGCCGTGACCAGATGGTCGCGCGCGCGGCGGCCGAGCTGCGCGACGGCGACTACGTCAACCTCGGTATCGGCCTGCCCACCCGCATCCCCTCCTTCCTGCCGGCGGGCGTGGACGTGATCCTGCACTCGGAGAACGGCATCCTCGGCGTCGGCCCCTACCCCGAGCCCGACGCCGTCGACCCCGACCTGGTCAACGCGGGCAAGGAGACCGTGACCGTGCTCCCCGGCGCGTCGTTCTTCGACTCATCCCTGTCGTTCGGCATGATTCGCGGTGGTCACATCGACGTGGCGGTGCTGGGCGCGATGCAGGTCTCGGCCCGCGGTGACCTGGCCAACTGGATGGTCCCCGGCAGGCTCGTCAAGGGCATGGGCGGCGCGATGGACCTGGTCCACGGCGCCCGCAGGGTCGTCGTGGTCATGGAGCACACCGCCAGGGACGGCTCGTCGAAGATCGTCGAGAGGTGCTCGCTGCCCCTCACGGGAAAGGGGTGCGTGCACCGGATCATCACCGACCTCGGCGTCCTCGACGTCACGGGGGAGGGGCTGGCGCTGGTGGAGACCGCGCCCGGGGTGAGCCCGGCGGAGCTGCGCGATCGCACGGACGCGGAGGTGAGGGCATGAGGACCGTCTCCGTGGCGGATGCCGCGCGCGCTCCCCGCGGCCGTCACGGCGGGGCGCCGCCCGGCCCGGCCGCCCGCGTCACGAAGGCCCCGGCGTGCGGCTTCGGCCCCGCGTCCCCCCGCGCCGGTGCTCGCCGGGGCCCGGCCACCGTTCTCGAAAGGTAGGAGTCCATGTCCACCCCCCTCACGCAGGCCGACATCGACCGCGAGATCGCCGAGCTCCGCGAGCTCCGCGAGCTCCGGGCCGCCGGCGACGGCCGGAAGACGCACCACCCGCCCCGTGACTACGGTCCCTACCGCAGCACCGTGCTCCGTCACCCCGGCCAGCCGCTGATCGCGCTCAAGGATCCGGACGCGGCCGAGCTGTCCGGGCCGGTCTTCGGCGTCACCGACGTCACCGCGCTCGACGCCGACCTGACGAGGCAGCATCTCGCCGAGCCGCTGGGCGAGCGCATCACCGTGCAGGGCCGCGTCCTCGACAGGAACGGGCGCCCGGTGCGCGGCCAGCTCGTGGAGATATGGCAGGCCAACGCCTCCGGCCGCTACCCGCACCAGCGCGACGACCACCCGGCCCCGCTCGACCCCAACTTCACCGGCGTCGGCCGCTGCCTCACCGGCGACGACGGCGGCTACGCCTTCACCACGATCAAGCCCGGCGCCTACCCGTGGCGCAACCACGTCAACGCCTGGCGTCCCGCGCACATCCACTTCTCGGTCTTCGGCACCGCCTTCACCCAGCGCCTGGTCACCCAGATGTACTTCCCGAACGACCCGCTGTTCCCCTACGACCCCATTTTCAACTCCGTCACCGACGAGGGAGCCCGGCAGCGCCTGGTGGCCGCCTACGAGCACGAGCTGTCCGTCCCCGAGTGGTCCCTCGGCTACCGGTGGGACATCGTTCTGGACGGCCCCGCCGCCACCTGGATGGAGGAAGGCAGATGAACCCCACCCCCTCGCAGACCGTCGGCCCTTTCTACGGCTACGCGCTCCCGTTCCCCGGCGGCGGCGACATCGCGACCGGCGGGATCACCGTGCACGGGTACGTCTACGACGGCGCGGGCGCTCCGGTGCCGGACGCGCTGCTGGAGTTCTGGCAGGCCGCCCCGTCGGGTGACCTCGGCGGCGCGCCCGGCACGCTGCGCCGCGACCCCGTGAACGGCGCGGTCGTAGGCAGGAACGGTGTCGACTTCACCGGCTTCGGCAGGGTTCCCACCGACGCCGACGGCCACTGGACGCTGCGCACGCTCGTGCCGGGCAACGGCTACATCAGCGTGTGCGTGTTCGCCCGCGGCCTGCTGCACCACCTCTACACCCGCGCCTACCTCGCCCACGACGCCTTCCTCGACTCGCTGCCGCCCGAGCGCGCGCACACGCTGCTGGCCACGCCGGAGCGCGAGGGCGTCCACCGCTTCGACATCCGCCTGCAGGGGCGGGACGAGACGGTCTTCTTCGACTTCGGGTGATTTTGAGCCGCCGCGGGCGAGGTGCTCGACCACCGCCTGCCGCGCGGCTCCCCGGACCCGGCCGGCGCCGCCCGATCGGAGTGCGACCTCCAAGTCGCACTCCGATCGGGCGGCGCCGGCGTTTTCGCGCCCTGTGGCCGAGCCTCGTGACCGGACCTGTGACCGTGCCTGTGACCGGGCTGGAAAGCCGGGGCGTTATGCGCTATAACGAACTCACTAGTTCGTACATGCGGTGAGGTGTGAGCGGCGTCTCCGATGGCGCCGCGTGGCCTGGGGTCGGCCCTGTCTGGTCAGCTAACGTACTAGTACGTACATTGGAGAGCGATGCCCAGCGTCCTGGTCCTCAACGGACCCAACCTCAACCTCCTCGGCCGCCGAGAGCCGCACCTGTACGGCGGCGCGACGCTCGCCGACATCCGGGCGCAATGCCACCGCACCGGTGCCACGCTCGGGTTCGAGGTGGACTTCCGGCAGAGCAACCACGAAGGCGCGCTGATCGACGCCGTCCACGAACCGGGCCCGGCCGCGATCGTGATCAACGCGGGCGGCTACACGCACACCTCCGTCGCCCTGCGCGACGCGCTGGCGGCCGTCGCCCTGCCCACGATCGAGGTCCATCTCACCAACATCCACCGGCGTGAGCCCTACCGGCACAGGTCGTTCGTCTCCGAGGTCGCCGACGTCGTGATCTGCGGCGCGGGGGCGCACGGATACGTTCTCGCGCTGACTCACCTGCCGCACCTGCTGAAGAGGGAGAACTGATAACTGATGGCCTCGTACCTGACCGGATTGATCGGCTCGGGCATCGGCCCCTCGCTCAGCCCTCCGCTGCACGAGCGTGAGGCCGTCCACCACGGGCTGCGTTACGTCTACCGGCTGCTCGACACCGACCACCTGGGGCACGACGTGGGGGAGCTGGTCCGTACGGCCCACCGGTTCGGCTACGACGGGCTCAACATCACCCACCCGTGCAAGCAGGCCGTCATCCCGCACCTGGACGAGCTGTCGGCGGACGCCCGCATGCTGGGCGCGGTCAACACGGTCGTCTTCGACGGCAGGCGGGCCATCGGCCACAACACCGACTGGACGGGCTTCGCCGAGTCGTTCACCCGCGGCCTGCCGGACGCGCCCACCCGGCGCGTCGTCCAGCTCGGCGCGGGAGGCGCGGGGGCGGCGACCGCGCACGCGCTGCTCACCCTGGGCGCCGGCCGCGTCACCGTCGTGGACGCCGACCCCGTGCGGGCGACGGCGCTGGCCGGCCGGCTGAGCGGGCGCTTCGGCCCCGGGCGGGCCCGCGCCGCCACCCGCGACGACCTTCCCGGGCTGCTCGCCCACGCCGACGGCCTGGCCCACGCCACCCCCACCGGCATGGCGCTCCATCCCGGGCTGCCGCTGCCGGCCGAGTTGCTCCATCCCGGCCTGTGGGTGGCCGACATCGTCTACCGGCCGCTGGAGACCGAGCTGCTCAAGCAGGCTCGGGCCCTGGGCTGCCGGACGCTCGACGGCGGGGGCATGGTCGTCTTCCAGGCCGCCCATGCCTTCCACCTGTTCACCGGCCGCACCCCGGACACCGAGCGGATGCTCACCCACCTGACCGACCTGGTCGCCACCTGAGGAGCAGCCTTGCGCAAGTCCATCGCCACCGTCTCGGTCAGCGGCACCCTCACCGAGAAGCTCGCCGCGATCGCCGCCGCCGGGTTCGACGGGGTGGAGATCTTCGAGAACGACCTGCTCGCCTGCCCGCATCCCCCCGAGGAGATCCGCGCCCGCGCCGCCGACCTCGGCCTGGGCATCGACCTCTACCAGCCGTTCCGTGACTTCGAGGCCGTGCCCGCCCCCGTGCTGGCGGCGAACCTAGAGCGGGCCGAGCACAAGTTCCGGGTGATGGAGCGCCTCGGCGCGGACCTGCTGCTGGTCTGCTCGAACGTCTCGCCCGACGCGATCGGCGACGACGATCTCGCCGCCGAGCAGCTGCGGCGGCTCGCCGAGCGGGCCGCGGACCATGGCATCCGCGTCGCCTACGAGGCGCTGGCCTGGGGACGGCACGTCAACGAGTATCTGCACGCCTGGCGGGTCGTCCGCATGGCCGACCACCCCAACCTGGGCACCTGCCTGGACAGCTTCCACATCCTGTCGCGCGGCTCCGACCCGATCGGCATCGAGGCCATCCCCGGCGAGAAGGTCTTCTTCCTGCAGCTCGCCGACGCGCCGATGCTGGCCATGGACGTGCTGCAGTGGAGCCGCCACTACCGCTGCTTTCCCGGCCAGGGCACTCTGGACCTCGCCGGCCTGGTCCGCCACGTGCTGAACACCGGATACACCGGGCCGCTGTCGCTGGAGGTGTTCAACGACCACTTCCGCCAGGCCGACACCGGCCGCACCGCCCGCGACGGCATGCGCTCGCTCATCGCCTTGGAACAGACCCTCGACGGCGCCGCGCACCCCGCCGTGCCCTCCGGTTTCGCGTTCGCCGAACTCGCCGACACCGGCTCCCTGGGCGGCGTGCTGAGCGCGCTCGGCTTCGCCCGCACCGGCTCGCACGCCGGCAAACCGGTCGAGCTGTGGAGCCAGGGCGAGGCCCGGCTGCTGCTCAACACCACCGGAGCCGACCCCGCCCTGATCGCCATCGGCCTGGACGCTCCCGACTCCGCGGGAGCGGTCAAACACGCCGAGACGCTGCTGTCACCCGTGCTGCCGCGCGAGCGTGCCCCGCAGGACGCCTCGCTGGAGGCGATCGCCGCCCCGGACGGCACCGAGATCTTCTTCTGCGACACCACCTGGCTCCGCGACTTCGGCGCCGTCCGGAGCGTCCCCGGGCAGATCACCCACATCGACCACGTGGCACTCACCCAGCCCTGGCACCACTTCGACGAGGCGGCGCTGTTCTACCGCAGCGTGCTGGGCCTGCATCCGCAGGAGAGCGTGGAGTTGCCCGACCCCTACGGCCTGCTGCGCAGCAGGGCGATGTCCACGACGCCGGCGTCCGGCGCGGCGGCCGGTGCCGCGGAACAGGTGCGGATGGTGCTCAACATCGCCCAGGTCGGCGCGGGCGACACCCCGTGGCAGCACGTCGCCCTGGCCAGCGACGACCTGCGGGCCGTCGCCCGCAGGCTGCGCGCGGAGCATCCGGAGCTGCTGCTGCCCATCCCGGGCAACTACTACGACGACCTGGAGGCCCGCCACGACGTCGACCCCGAGCTGCGACGGCTGGGGGTGCTGTACGACCGGGACGAGGACGGGGAGTTCCTTCACCTGTACACCGTCACGGTGGGACGTGTCTTCTTCGAGATCGTCCAGCGCGTCGGAGGCTACCGGGGCTACGGCGCCGTCAACGCTCCGGTCCGGCTCGCCGTACAGCATGCGGGCCATCCTAAGATGGGCTAATGACCTCGCAGCCCGCCACCACCGAACGCCAGCGGGACGCTGACCGCACCAGGGCGGAGATCCTCAAGGTCGCCCAGCACGAGTTCGCACGCCACGGCTACGCCGGCGCGCGGGTCGACGAGATCGCCGCCCGCATGCGCACCACCAAGCGCATGATCTACTACTACTACGGCAGCAAGGAGCGGCTCTACGTCGCGGTGCTGGAGAAGGCGTACGCCGAGGTCCGCGCGGCCGAGCGCACGGTCGACGTCGAGCACCTGGCCCCGGTCGAGGCCATCCGCACCCTGGCCGAGCTGACCTTCGACCACCACGACGCGCACCGCGACTTCATCCAGCTCGTCGCCATCGAGAACATCCACCAGGCCGAGCACATCCGCAAGTCGCAGGCGCTGGCCGGCCTCGCCACCCCGGTGCTCGACCTCATCGGGCGCATCCTCGACGCGGGCCAGGAGTCCGGCGACTTCGTCACCGAGGCCGACGCCATCGACGTGCACATGATGATCAGCTCGTTCTGCTTCTTCCGGGTGGCCAACCAGCACACGTTCGGCGCGCTGTTCGGCCGCGACATGACCGCGCCCGAGCACCGGGCCAGGCTGCGCCGGATGGTCGGCGAGATGGTCGTCGCCTACCTGCGCGGGGAGGGGCGCCCGGCGCCGCCCTCCGCGCCGTGACACCGCTCCGTCCGGCCCTCGCGCATGCCCGGACGCGTCCGGCGCGCGGTGGTGGCGTGCCCTCGCGTGCCCGGTGGCCGAGGCCGGACGCCGCGTCGCACCGATAGCGGGGTCATCCCTTGGCGTCACGCGGGACGCGTGGAGGGGGGCGCGGGCCGAGCAGGTAACCGATTGGCAACACCCTTGTAATGTACGAACCAGTGAGTTAGTTTCCTGCCATCGTGCATCCCCCTATCTCCCAGCATGAGGAGCACCCGTGACAGTGCAGGGCAAACCCCGCAAAGCGGCAGCGGCGGCCTGGATCGGCAGTGCCTTGGAGTACTACGACTTCTTCATCTACGGCACCGCGGCCGCGCTGGTCTTCAGCAAGATCTTCTTTCCGTCCTCCTCGCCCGCGACGGGCACGCTCCTGGCGCTGGCCACCTTCGGCGTCGGCTACCTGGCCAGGCCGGTGGGCGCCCTCGTCCTCGGGCACGTGGGTGACAGGTTCGGCCGCAAGAAGGTCCTGGTCACCACCCTGGTGATGATGGGCGTGTCGACGTTCCTGGTCGGCTGCCTGCCCACCTACGACGAGGTCGGCGTGCTCGCGCCGATCCTGCTGGTGCTGCTGCGCCTGCTGCAGGGCTTCTCCGTCTCCGGCGAGCAGGCGGGCGCCAACTCCATGACGCTCGAACACGCCCCGGAGGGACGGCGCGCCTTCTACACCAGCTTCACCCTCAACGGCACCCAGGCCGGGCAGATCATCGCCACCGCCATCTTCCTGCCGATCGCCGTGCTGCCCGAGGAGCAGCTGCTGAGCTGGGGCTGGCGGGTGCCGTTCTGGCTGAGCATCGTGGTGGCCGCGGTCGGGCTGATCATCCGGCGCACCCTGGAGGAGACGCCCGCGTTCGAGCAGGAGGTCGCCTCCAACACCGTCGCCAAGCTCCCGCTGGCCGTGCTCTTCCGCGAGCACTGGAAGGACGTGCTGCGGGTGGTCGTGGCCGCGGTCATCGCCTCGGTGAGCACGATCTTCACCGTCCACGCCCTGTCCTACGCGGTCAACACCGTGGGGCTGGAGCGGGGCCCCATGCTGTGGGTGGGCGTCCTGGCCAACGTCGCCGCGGTGATCACCATCCCGATGTGGGGCGTCCTGTCGGACAGGATCGGACGCAAGCCGGTCTTCATCGGCGGGTCGCTGGGCTGCGCGGTGCTGATGTTCGCCTACCTGTGGTCGATCTCCGTCGGCGGCTACGTCCTGATCTTCGTGCTGGGCATCGTGATGTTCGGCGTCGTGCACAGCGCCACCAGCGCGGTCTGGCCCTCGTTCTACGGCGAGATGTTCACCACCAAGGTGCGGCTGTCCGGCATGGCGGTCGGCACCCAGATCGGCTTCGCGATCGCCGGCTTCGCGCCGACGGTGGCCACCGCGCTGGCGGGCACGGGCAGGGAGAGCTGGCTCGGCGTGTCGATCATCACGGCGGTGCTGTGCCTGGTCAACGTGGCCGCGGTGGCGACCGCCAGGGAGACCTACCGGGTTCCCACCGAGCAGCTCGGCCTCAGGCGCGCCGAGCCGGTGAAGGCGTGAACGAGTTCCGCGTCTACGCCATCCGCTACGCCGTGCGCGACGCCCGGCGCGGGGAGCACTTCCACGGCTACGACGCCCGCGCGGGGCAGCGGCACCCCACCTCGTACTACGTGTGGCTGGCGGTCTCCGAGCGGCACACCGTCGTCGTCGACACCGGCATCAGCCGCTCGCGCGCCCGGGACGTCGAGGGAATGGACTATCTCACCTCGCCGGTGGAGGCCGTGGCCGCGCTGGGCGTCCCCGCGGACTCCGTCGACCACGTGGTGCTGACCCACCTGCACTACGACCACACCGGCACCGCCCGCGAGTTCACCTCCGCCTCCTACGTGCTGCAGCGGGCGGAACTCGACTACTGGACCGGGCCCTGGGCGGACCGCGTCACCGGGGAACGCCGGCTGCTGAACGACGACGACCTGGCCCACCTGCTGGCCGCCCGCGAGGAAGGGCGCGTGACGCTGGTGGACGGCGACGCCGTCGTCGTGCCCGGCCTGAGCGTCCACCTGGTCGGCGGGCACACCGCGGGCATGCAGGTGGTGCGCGTCAACACCGCGCGCGGCGACGTCGTCCTGGCCTCCGACGCGAGTCACTTCTACGAGAACCTGGAAGGCGACCGCCCCTTCCCGATCCTGCACAGCATGACCGGCGTCTACGGCGCCTTCGACAGGATCGGGCAGCTGGCCGGCGGGCCGCGTCTCGTGGTCGCCGGCCACGACCCGGAGGTGCTCGAACGCTTCCCGCTGCTGGGGCCCGACGTCGCGGTGATCTCCGGCTGAGCGGGCGGCGGCCGCCGGCCCGGGGTGCCGGCTCGGGTGCCGGCCCGCTCGGGGGGGCGTCGCCCGCTCGCCGGGCGGGTGGGCGGCGAAACCCGCGGGCCGCGCCCGCCCTACCGGGGCAGGACCTCGATCTTGCCGGTGGGGCGGGCGCTGAAGGGGTCGTTGAAGAAGAACTCGCCCGGCCGGGTGAAGGTGTACCGGAACGACTCGCCCGGGTTGAGCCTGATGTCGAACAGTCCCTCGAAGAACTGGGTGGCGCCGTGGACGTTGACGTTGTCCGCGGGGTTGACGAAGGTGACCGTGGTGCCGACCGGCACCCGCAGGTGGGTGGGGGCCATCGCGTTCACCGCGGTGGACTCGGCCGTGCCGACCTGGCCGGTGGCGGCGTTGTAGGTGCGGGCGAGCACGACGGTGTCGTTCACGGCGGTGCCGTCGACGGGGCCGCCGGAGACTGGCCGCCGGATCACCGGCGCGGGCGGGGTGGCCGCGGGAGGCACGGTGCCGCCCAGCTTGAAGGCCCACAGGTGGTCGCCCCGGGCGGCTGAGTCGCCGTAGGGAATGCTGGTGCCGCCCGCGTAGACGGCGACGTACTGCTCCCCGTCGATCTCGTAGGAGATCGGGCTGCTGCTGACGGCGGCGCCGGTCTGCCAGCGCCACAGCTCGTGGCCGTCCCGGGCGTCCAGGCAGAGCAGGTTGCCGTCGGGCCGGCCGATGAACAGCAGGTCGGAGGCCGTGGTGAGGATGCCGTTGCCGTGCGCCAGCGAGTACGGCATGTTCCGCTTCCACCGGACCCGGTTGGTGCTCGGGTCCACGGCCACCACCCCGCCGGTCATGTACTCGCCGGGCGGCCGCAGCCCGTTGGACGGTTCGGTCAGCGAGTGCGCCGCCGCGACGTAGCCGAAGCCGGTGTACACCAGCCGGGTGCTGTGGCTGTAGGACTGGTGGTTCCAGTCGGCGCCGCCCCCGTGCCCGGGGATGGTGAGGATCGGCACGTCCCAGTGCGGGGTGAACAGGGACCCGATCTGGTAGTTCGGGACGGCGCGGTGCGGGAGGCCGGGGATCTCGGTGCCCAGCGGCTGCCGTACGGGGGCCAGCTCGGTCCAGCCGCCCTGGCGGGGGAAGGGCTGGGTCGGCCAGGTCTTCTGCCGGGGCTCCTGGGGGACGGGCACCTCGTCGATGCCCAGCGGGGCCGAGCCGTCGGCCCGGTCGAGGATGTAGTACATGCCGGTCTTGCTGCCGTAGACGACGAGCTTGCGGGTCCGGCCGTGGACGCGCGCGTCGAGCAGGACGGGCGCCATGACGTTGTCCATGTCCCAGATGTCGTGGTGGATGGACTGGAAGTGCCAGCGGTAGGCGCCGGTCTTCAGGTCCATCGCCACGATCGAGTTGGCGAACAGGTTCTGGCCGCCGCGCTCCGAGCCGTCCTGGGAGGAGCGGGCACCCCTGGCGTTGCCGAACGTCCAGTAGACCAGGCCGAGCTCCGGGTCGATGGCGCAGTGCATCCACGGGGTGGCGCCGCCGGTCTGCCAGGAGTCGCCCTCCCAGGTGTCGTTGCCGAACTCGCCGGGTCCGGGGGTGCCCCAGAAGTGCCAGGCCAGGTCGCCGGTCTCGGCGTCGAAGGCGAGCGCGGCGCCGCGCGGGCCGTCGTTGGTGCCGCAGTACAGCATGCCGTCGTGGTAGGTGACCGCGACCTTCTCCAGGTTGCCGTGGCCGTTGTGCTGCCGCTCCCAGATCACCTGGCCGGTGCGCTGGTCGAGGGCGATGAGCCAGTTGTCGTTGGCGCAGGTGTAGACCCTGCCGTCGCCGACCGCGACGCCGCGCCGGGTGACCGCCCCGCGGGTCTGCAGGTACTTCCATTTGACGGCGCCGGTGCGGCCGTCCACCGCGGTGACGTTGCCCAGGGCCGACTCGATGTAGAGCACGCCGTCCACGGCCACGGCGGTGCTCTGGCTGTTGCCCGCCATGAGGCCGCCCTCGATGTTGTTGACCCAGGCGGCCCGTAACCGTTTGACGTTGCCGCGGTGCAGGTCGCGCAGCCCGCTGTGGTTCTGGTTCGCCAGGTTTCCGCCGATCTTCGGGAAGTCGGTGTCGCGCCGGTGGGTGGTCGCGGCGGCCTGGCCGGCCGGGGCGAGCACGGCAGCGGCGGCGGCGGCCATGAGCAGCTCTCTGCGACGGATCATGATCATCCTCTCACTAGTCCACTAGGTGGATTGATAGTTCCGAGTGATGGACGCACGATAGATCTTGCCTCCGGCGGGGTCAATAACCTTTCGACCGATGAGCGGATTCTTGGTTCCACTAGGTGGACCAAAGGGTCAGCGCTTCATCAGCACCCAGCGCAGGCCCACCAGGATCGCCGCCATGCCGAGCACGCTCAGCGGCGAGATCGGCTCGCCGAGCAGCACCAGCCCCCACAGCACGCCCGAGATCGGCACGAGCAGGTTCACCGTGGCGGTCCTGGCCGGCCCCAGCCGGTCGATCAGCCGGTAGAACAGCAGGTACGCCACCCCGCTGCCGAGGATGCCCAGCCCGGCCACCCCGGCGGCCACCGGCGGCGTGACCGGGCCGGGCGGCGGGAAGACGGCCACCAGGGGGAGCAGCAGCACGGCGGCGCCGAGCTGCTGCCCGGTGGCCACCACGAGCGGCCGCACGTCCCGGAAGTGCCGGGCGGCGTAGCTCGCGCCGTACGCGAACACCGCCGCGCCCGCCAGCCCCGCCAGTACACCGGCCCAGCCGCCCGGCCCGACGTCCAGGCCGCGCTCGGCCATCACCAGCGCCACCCCGCCCGCCCCGGTGGCCAGCCCGGCCAGTTTCAGCCCGGTGAACCGGTCGCGGCCCGCCGCCACCTCGATGGCGAGGGCGAACAGCGGGCTCACCGAGTTGAGCACCGCGGCGGTGCCCGCGTTCATGGTCGTCATGGCCAGCGACAGCAGCAGGAACGGCAGCGCGGCCGACAGCGCGCCCAGCACCAGGAACCGGCCCGGAGGCGGCCCGCGCAACCTCTCGCCCCGCGCGAGCACCACCGCCAGCAGCAGGCAACCGCCCAGCGCGGCACGGGCCGCGCTGACGCCGACCGGGCCGAGCGCGCCGACCGCCGACCGGGTGAAGACGAACGACAGCCCGAACAGGGCCGCGCACGTGGCCAGCAGCACCCCCGGGCGGGCCGTCAAAGGCCCAGGTAGATACGCCGCACCTGGGGATCGTCACGAAGCTCGGCCGAGGTGCCGGTGGCGGCGATCTCCCCGTTCTCCATCACCAGGCAGGTGGTGGTGACGTCGAAGGTGAGCTTGGCGTTCTGCTCGACCAGCAGGATGGCGAGCCCGTCGGCGTTGAGCCGCTTGAGGACGCCGGCGATCTCCGCCACGAGAATCGGCGACAGGCCCATCGAGGGCTCGTCGAGCAACATCATCCTGGGCCGGCACATGAGCGCCCGGCCGACGGCCAGCATCTGCTGCTGCCCGCCGGACAGCGCGCCGGCCAGCCGGTGGCGCATCTCGGCGAGGACCGGGAACAGCTCGAACACCTCGTCGATGGGCGTGTTCTTCCAGCTGCTGGTGTAGGCGCCGAGCAGCAGGTTCTTCTCCACGGTGAGCCCGGGGAAGACGTGCCTGCCCTCGGGGACGTAGCCGAGCCCGTGCCGTACCAGGGTGTGCGGCGCGGCGCGCAGCAGGTCGTGCTCGCCGAAGCGGATCGCCGTGGCCTGGCGGGGCGCCAGGCCCATCACGGCCTTGAGGGTGGAGGACTTGCCGGCGCCGTTGGCGCCGATGATGCCCAGCGCCTGGCCGGGCTCGACGGTGAAGCTCACGCCGTGGGCGGCGCGGACGCCGCCGTAGTGGACCGACAGGTTCTCGACGGTCAGTGTCATCGGGGTCGTCATCGGGTCGCCTCCTCGACGGCGGACTCGGTGGGGGCGGCCATGGAGTCGCCGAGGTACGCCTGCACGACGGCGGGGGCGACCGCGACCTCGGCGGGGGTGCCGTCGGCGATCACCTTGCCGCCGGACAGTACGGTGACGTGGTCGCACAGCGACATGACCAGCCCCATGTTGTGCTCGATCACCACCACGGTGACGCCGGAGTCCCTGATGGAGCGGACGATGTCGCCGAGCTGGCGTACCTCCTCGCCGTTCAGCCCGGCGGCGGGCTCGTCGAGCAGGAGCAGCGACGGCGACATCGCCATCGCGCGGGCCATCTCGATGCGCCGCTGGATCCCGTACGGCAGCGAGCGCGGGACGCCGGCGGCGTAGTCCGCCAGCCCGAACCTGGTGATGATCTCGTCGGCGCGCGCCCCGAGCGCCCGTTCGTAGCCGAACACCCTCCAGGGCAGCGCCAGGTAGCGCCAGATCCAGGAGGTCCTGGTGCGGTCGAGGCTGAGCAGGATGTTCTCCCGGACGTCGAGGTCCTCGAACAGGCGCAGGTTCTGGAAGGTGCGGGCGACCCCGCGCTGGGAGAGCCGGTACGGCCTCGCCCCGGTCACGTCGTGCCCGTGCAGGCGCACCGAGCCCGCGCTGGGCGTGTAGAAGCCGCTGACGATGTTGAACAGGGTCGTCTTGCCCGAGCCGTTGGGGCCGACGACGCCGCGGATCTCGCCGCCGGTGACCGTGAGGGAGACGTCGTCGAGGGCGGTCAGCCCCTTGAAGCGCATCGTCACGCCCCGGACCTCAAGCACGTCCCCGCCGGACGCGGCGTGCTCGGCCCGCTCGTAGGGCTGGAAGGGGTGCAGCCGCACCCGCGTTCCCGGATCGCGGCGCCGCAGCAGGGACCGGAGGCGGCGGGGCAGCCCGGCCAGTCCGGTGGGGGCGAAGACCACCACGAGGACCACCACGATGCCGTAGCCGAGCTGGGCGTAGGCCGAGGCGTCCAGCAGCGCCTCGCGCACCATGGCCAGCGCGACGGCGCCGATGACGCAGCCGATGATGCTGGCCCGCCCCCCGATGATCACCATCGCGAGCAGCAGGAACATGTTGGCGATGTTGAACGACTCGGGCGCCACGAAACGGATGAGCCCGGCGTACAGGACGCCGGCCAGGCCGCCGTACACGCCGGACAGCACGAAGGCGGTCATGCGCAGCAGCGGGATCTCCGCGCCGAGCGCGCCGGCCGCCAGGTCGTCGTCGCGCATCGCGCGCAGCCTGCGGCCGAGCGGCGAGTGCGTGACGAACAGCGCGAACGCCAGCGCGAGCGCGAAGACCACCAGCTCGACGTAGTAGAACAGGTACGCGCTGGACAGGTCGAGCCCGAACAGCACCGGCACGGGGATGTCGCTGATGCCCTCGGCGCGGCCCGCGATGTGGGCGTTGGTGACCCAGTTGGTGAAGGCCAGCGCCAGGCCGAGGGTGACGATGCCGAGATAGTGCGACTGCATCCGCAGCGCCGGGACGCCCACCAGCACGCCGAAGATCACGGACACGACCAGGGCGAGCGCCGCCGCGCTCCAGAAGCCGAAGCCCGCCCGCGTGCACAGGATGGCGACGGTGTAGGCGCCGACGCCGAAGAAGGCGACCTGGGCCAAATTGATCTGCCCGGCCACGCCCATGGTCAGGCCCAGGCCGATGGCGAGGATCGCGAAGATGATCGCGACGTTCACGACGTGCATGGAGTAGCCGCCCAGCCCGTACGGCAGCAGCCAGGCGGCCACCGCGAGGGGGGCGAGGTATGCCAGACGTTTCAAGCTCGGTTCACCGTCGTCTCTCCGAAGATGCCGGTGGGGCGGATCATCACGATGACCGCGAACACCAGGAACGTGACCAGCTCGGAGTACTCCTGGAAGTTGCCGGCCGCGAAGGCGTCCAGCAGTCCGAAGGTCATGCCGCCGACGATCGCGCCGGGCATGCTGCCGAACCCGCCGAGCATGGCCGCGGCGAACCCCTTGATGCCCAGGGTGCCGCCCATGGTCGGGTTGACGTACAGCATCGGCCCGATCAGGCTGCCCGCCAGCGCCGCCAGGCCCGCGCCGATCGCGAAGGCCATCGCGTTGCTGCGGCCGACGTGGATGCCGACCGCGGTGGCCGCCTGGTGGTCCATGGCCACCGCCTGCATGGCCGCGCCGCGCTTGGTGCGCTGCAGGAACAGCGCGAGCAGGCCGGTGGCGGTCGCCGCGACGGCGATCACCAGCAGGCTGTAGGTGGGGATGCGGATCCCGCCCAGGTCCAGCGGCGCGGTCGGCACGGGGGAGGGGACCGCGTGGCCGGTCGCCCCCCAGATGAGCACGGCGCCCGCCTCCAGGACGGCGCCGAAGCCGATCGTGCCGATCAGCATCAGCGTGAAGTCCTTGTTCTCCAGCGGCCGCAGGAAGCGCTCGATGATCAGCCCGATGAGACCGGTGACCCCGATGGCCACCGCCACCGCGATCGCGAACGGCAGCTGGGTGGCCAGATAGAACGTGGAGGCGGCGTACGCGCCGATCATCACGACGCTGCCGTGCGCGAAGTTGACCAGCCCCATGGTCCGGTAGACGATCGAGAACCCCATCGCCACCAGCGCGTACACCGCTCCGAACGTGACCCCGCCGATCAGGGTCTGAAGGAATACCTGCACGTCAGCTCGCGTCTTCGGGAACGACCGTGCCGCCCTTGACCAGGCCGATCTTGGTGGCGTGGATGCCGACCCCGGACTCGTTGTAGTCGTAGTCGCCCAGCAGCCCGGCGCGCTTCACGCCGCGGATGGCGTCGGCCAGCGGCTGGCCGCCCGCGCCCTTGGTCTGCTTGAGCGCCTCGATCAGGATCGACGCGCCGTCGTAGGCCTTGGCGACGTGCATCCGGGCGTCCTCGTTGTAGACGGCCTTGTACTTGGCGGCGAACTCCTTGATGGGCTCGCTGGCCTCGTTGCTCAGGTACGGCGAGCTCACGACGGAGCCCTCGGCGTTGTCCAGGCCCGCGGTGGTGGCGTACACGTCGGTGCCCATCGGGGCGCCGCCCGCGAACAGCGCCTTCAGGCCCAGCTCGCGCGACTGCTTGGCGATCAGGCCGGACTGGACCTCCTCGGCGCCGATGAACAGCACCTCGGGCTCCTGCTCGCGGATCTTGGCGAGGTTGGCGTTGAAGTCCTTCTGGTCGGGGGTGACGACCTCGTCGGCGATCGCCGTGATGTTCCTGGTCTTGAGCGCGGCCAGGAACGCGTCGTGCTCACCGGCGCCGTACGCGCCGTTGTTGCTGATCAGCGCGATCTTCTTGTAGCCCTTGTCGTCCACCAGGTACTTGGCGAGCGTCTCGTCGAACGTGACGCTGGTCGGCGCGTTCAGGAACAGGAACGGGCTCTTGAGGTCGGCGAGCTTGGGCGACTGGCCCGAGGTGATGTTCGGGATCTTGGCGTCCTTGAGGATCGGGGCCATGGCCAGGGTGACCGCGCTCTCGGCGGTGCCGAGCATCGCGACGTAGCCCTCGCTGGAGATCTTCCTGGCCAGGTTGGTGCCCACGGTGGGGTCGCCCTGGCTGTCGAAGAGGTCGAGCTTGATCTGCCGTCCGTTGACACCGCCCGCCTTGTTGACCTCGTCGATGGCGAGCTTGACGCCCTTGTGCTCCCACTGACCGAGCGGGCTCAGCTGCCCGCTCTGCGCGTTGACGTTGGCGATCTTGATGGGACCGGTGGCGTCCGCCTCCTGGGCGGCCTGCTGGCCGGGGGCGGAACAGGCGGCGAGCGCCATCAGTGCCACGGCGGAAACGGAAACTCTTGCGGAGAACAAGTGATTCACCTCATTGGGGGGTGGAGGAAAGTGCGGTGATCGACACGGCCCCGTAATGCACGGACTAGTACGTTAGTTATACGGCCTTGCGAAACCCGGGGAAATACCGAACGGGCAACGGTTTCAGTCGGGGAAAACGCCCTGATAGATGTCCTTGATGTTCCAGTGCCCGGGGGTCGGCACCGGCTCGTTGACCATCGGCACGTCGATGAGCGCGGGCCGGCGGTTCGCCACCGCCGAGCGCAGGGCCGCCCCGAACTCCTCCGGCGCGGCGACGGTGTGCCCGTCGGCGCCGCACGCGGCGGCCAGCGCCGCGAAGTCGGGACTGTAGGGGAGCCCGGCGGGGTCGGTGAAGTCGCAGCCGTGGCTGCGGCCGAAGTTCGCGGACTGCAGGTCGGAGATGGTGCCGTGCGCCCTGTTGTTCATCACCACGAAGACCACCGGCGCGCCCTGCTCGACGGCGAGCGGCAGGGCGGGCAGCTGGGCTCCCATGCCGCCGTCGCCGATGAGCGCGACCACGACGTCGTCAGGCCGGGCGAGCTGGACGCCGACGGCGGCGGCCGGGCCGAACCCCATGGTGGAGGCGCCGCCGGGGGCGATGAAGCGGCCCTCGGCCGGCAGCTCGTAGCACTGCGCGACACCGTTCTTGTTCCAGCCCACGTCGGTCACCAGGGTCGCGCCGGGCGGCAGCGCGTCGCGCAGGTCGGCGAGGATGCGCTCGGGCCGCAGCGGGAAGGCGTCGCTGCGGCCCCGCTCGCGGCTCCCGGCGAACAGCTCCGTCCTGGCCTCGCGGATGCGCTCGCGCAGCTCGGGCCGGTCCGCCGGCGGATGGGACGTGACGGCCTCGGCCAGCGCCCGCACGGCGAGCCCGACGTCGGCGACGGCGCCGATCTCGACCGGGTAGTTGCGGCCGATCTCGGCCGGGTCGATGTCGATCTGGATCAGCCTGCCGCGGTCGCCGAGCGTCCAGGTGAAGCGGGGATCCCACGAGCTGGCGTCGGTCTCGGCGAACCGGGTGGCCAGCGCCAGCACCACGTCGGCGTCCCTGGCGTAGGCGTTGGTCAGCTCCAGTCCCCAGAACCCCGGCATGCCGAGCACCAGCGGGTGCGCGTCGGGGACGGTGCCCTTGGCCATCAGCGAGTGCGCGATCGGGATGTCCAGGTGCTCGGCCAGCGCCAGCAGCGCCTCGGAGTCCTCGCGCAGGCCGCCGCCGACGTACAGCAGCGGCCGCTCGGCGCCCGCGAGGGCCTCGGCGATCCGCTCCGCCGTCGCGGCGGGCAGGCCCGGCGGCGCGGCGTGGCTGATCGGCGGATACGGCGCCGCGGGCCGCGAGAAGACGTCCATCGGCACGTTGACCAGCACCGCCCCCGGCCTGCCCGACGTCGCCGTCCAGAAGGCCCGCTCGACGGAGCGGCCCAGGTCCTGGGCCCGCCGCACGTTCCAGGCGCGCTTGACGAAGGGCCGGAAGACCGACGCCTGGTCGGCGTCGGCGTGCAGGTTGATCTCCTGGTGCGGGTGGCGGCCGTGGTAGTAGGACGGGATGTCGCCGGAGATCACCACCATCGGCACCGAGTCGAGCGCGGCGGTCATCACCCCCGTGGCGGCGTTGGTCAGGCCGGGACCGACGTGCACGAGCAGCACGCCGGGCCTGCCCGAGGCACGGGCATAACCGTCGGCCGCGTGCGCCGCCGCCTGCTCGTGGCGGGCGATGACGAAGCGGACGCGGCTGTCGGCCAGCGCGTCGAGCACGGCGATGTTGGTGTGCCCGCAGGTGCCGAAGACGTGGTCGACGCCGAGGTCCTCAAGCTGGGTGACGAGCGCGTGGGCGGCGGTGGTCACTGTTCTCCCCAGATGGTCAGCCCGCGAAGGAGCAGGGTCTTGGTCACGGTGAAGTCCTCGATCATCCAGCGGGGCGACTCGCGGCCGATGCCGGAGTCCTTCACGCCGCCGAACGGGAGGTGGTCGAGACGGAAGTTCGACGAGCCGTTCACGACCAGGCCGCCCACCTCGAGCTCCCGCCAGGCGGTGACGATGCGGCGCACGTCGTGGGTGAACAACCCCGCCTGCAGGCCGAAGGTGCTGCGGTTGCACTCCTGGACGACCTCGTCGAAGCCGTCGTAGGGGAGCACCGCGACGAGCGCGCCGAAGACCTCCTCGCGGACGACCTTCGCGTCGGCGGGCGGCGCGACGACCACGGTCGGCGCCATCACCGCGCCCGCCCGGCTGCCACCGGTCGTCACCACCGCGCCGCCGCGCGCCGCCTCCTCGGTCCATCGCTCCACGCGCTCGGCGGCCTCGTCGTCGACCATCGAGCCGACGTCGGTCGCCGGGTCGAGCGGGTCGCCCACGGTCAGCGCCCGCACCTCGTCGGTCAGCGCCCGGGTGAACTCCTCGAACCTGGCGCGCTGCACGTAGACGCGCTGGACGGAGACGCAGCTCTGGCCGGAGTTGCTGTACCCGGTGCGCGCGCAGACGCGCGCGGCCTCCGCCACGTCGGCGTCCTCGCAGACGATGGTGGCGGCGTTGCCGCCGAGTTCGAGCAGCACCCGCTTGGGCCCGGCGGCGTGGGCGACGGCGGCACCGGCCGTGACGCCGCCGGTGAAGCTGACCACGGCGATCTCCGGCGCGGCGCACAGTCGCGCGCCCACGTCACCGCCCCCGTGCAGGAGCTGGACGGCCTCCTCCGGCATCCCGGCCTCCAGCAGCAGCCGGACCAGGGCGGTGGAGACGGCCGGGGCCTGCGGCGGCGGCTTGACGACCGTGGTGTTGCCGGCCGCGAAGGAGGCGGCCAGCTTGTGGGCCAGCAGGTTCGCCGGGGCGTTGAACGGCGTGATCGCCAGCACCGGGCCGGCCGGGGCGCGCTGCGTGATCGCGGTGTTGCCCACCCCGCGGGCCCAGCCCGCCACGGGGAGGACCTCGCCGCCGATCGCCCTGGCCTCGGCCGCCGCGACGGCGAACGTGTCGGCCACCCGCAGCATCTCCCCGCGGCCGTCCTTGAGCGGCTTGCCCAGCTCCAGGGCCAGGAGCAGGGCGAACTCCTCGGTGCGGGCGGCGACCGCGGCCGAGGCGCGCTCCAATATCGTCGCGCGGGTGGCCGGGGCCAGCCGCGCGACCGCCCCGGCCCCCCGGCGCGCGTAGTCGAGCGCGGTGGTGATGTCGCCGGGCCCGGCGAGCCGGGCCCTGCTCACGATCCGCCGCGCGTACGGGCCGACGCGGTCGGAACGGGGGCCTGTACTCAGCCACTTCCCGGCGATCAAGCATTCGGCTTCGTGGACTGCGTCCATGTCATCTCCATAGAGATCCGCTTAACGGTTCTCCTGAACCGCACTGTGGATCTCCTCACGGTATGAGGGCGGCAAAGGTTCTGGCAAGAGGGGTAAGGGATCCATATAGTGGAGCATGTGGACCGCTGCGCGGACTAGTGTTAGCGTACGGACCGCATGCGAGAGTGAGTGGAAGATTCACCTTCGACGCACAAGTGAGGACCCGTGCCTTCGACGAACAACCCAGCAGAATCCGGTGACGGCGGGGGCGGTGTGCGCAGCGTCCAGCGGGCGTTCGACATCTTGTCCCTGCTCACCGAGGACCGCCGGACGCTGACGATCCGCGAGGTCGTCGACGAGACGGGCCTGGCCAAGACGACGGCGCTGCGCCTGCTGCAGACCCTGGAGCACATGGGGCTGCTGTGGGCCACGCGCAAGGGCTACGCCGCGGGGCCGGCGCTGTGGCGCTGGGCGCATCTCGCGCGCCACGCCTGGGAGCTGCCCGCGGAGACCGTCCAGCTCATGCGCGAGCTGGGGGAGCGGCACCGGGAGACCGTCAACCTCTACGTCCTGCGGGACGTCCACCGCATCTGCATCGCCCAGCAGGAGAGCCCGCAGCCGCTGCGCCACGTCGTGCGGGTCGGCGACGAGCTGCCCCTGTGGGCGGGCGCCGCCTCGAAGGTCCTGCTCAGGGACGCCCCGGTGAGGCTTCTGTCGCGCATCGCCCGCTCCTCGCCGGACGGGGAGGAACACCTGGCGACGTTGCGGGAGTGGATCGCCGGGGCAGCCAGGGACGGCTACGCGGCCAGCCACGGCGAGCGCGAGCCGGGCCTGTCGGCGGTGGCCGTCCCCGTGACGGGCGCGTCGGACGCGACCGTGGCGGCGCTCTCGCTGAGCGGCCCGACGGTCCGCTTCGGCGAGGAGCGTGTCCGGGAGTTCGTCGCGGACCTGCGGGAGGCGGCCAAGCGCATGTCGGACCGCGGCTTCGACCATCCCCTGACCTGACCTTATGGAGCGTGAATGCAGCAGTTGCCACTGGACGGCATCAAGGTCGTGGACCTGACCAACGTTCTGGCCGGGCCGTACTGCAGCTACCAGCTGATGCTGTTCGGCGCGGAGGTGGTCAAGGTCGAGATGCCCGGCGGCGGGGATCTCGCCCGCCGCCTCGGCCCCGATCCCCAGCTCAACCAGGAGGGGATCGGCGCCTCCTTCCTGGCCCAGAACGCCGGGAAGAAGTCGGTCGAGCTCGACCTGAAGAGCCCGGAGGGCAGGCGGGCGTTCGAGGCCATGGTCTCCGGCGCCGACGTCCTGCTGGAGAACTTCAGGGCCGGGGTCCTGGAGCGGCTCGGCTACGGCTGGGACCGCCTGCGGGAGCTCAATCCGGGCCTGGTCTACTGCGCGATCTCGGGGTTCGGCCAGAGCGGCCCGATGAGCGGGGCGCCCGCCTACGACCAGATCGTCCAGGGGCTGTCCGGCATGATGAGCGTCACCGGCACCCCCGAGACGGTGCCGCTGCGCGTCGGCTTCCCGATCTGCGACTCGATCGGGGGGCTGATGGCCGCACTGGCGATCTCCGCCGCCCTGGCCGGGCGCGAGCGCGGCGGGACCGGCTGCTTCCTGGACCTGTCGATGCTGGAGGCCTCCGTCTCCGCGATGGGCTGGACGGCCTCCAACTACCTGGTCAGCGGCGTCGAGCCGGAGCCGATGGGCGACCAGAACGCCACCGCCGCGCCGTCGGGCACCTTCGAGACCGCCGACGGGCCGCTGAACATCGCGGCCAACCAGCAGGCCCAGTTCGAGACGTTGTGCCGCCTCGTCGGGCGGCCGGACCTGCCCGCCGATCCCCGGTTCGCCGCGAGAGAGGCGCGCAAGGCCAACCGCCAGGCCCTGAACCACGAGCTCAACCAGGCGTTGCGGGCCAAGAAGGCGCTGGAGTGGGAGGAGATCCTCTCACGCGAGGGCGTCCCGGCCGCCCGCATCCTCACCGTGGCCCAGGCGTTGGCGCTCGACCAGCTCCGCGACCGCGGCTTCCTGACGGAGCTGCCTTTTCCCGGTGGCGACGAGCGCCGCGTGACGGTCACGGGCAACGGCGTCCTCATCGACGGCGCCGCCCTGCGCCCGCGCCATCCCGCCCCCCTCCTCGGCCAGCACAACGCGGAGTTCGGGGTGGCGTCATGAGCATCGTGGCCGACTGGTGGGGAACGTCGGTGTCCCGGATCGAGCCCAACGTCATCGAACTGCAGGGCAGGCCGGTGCAGGAGCTGATCGGGCGGATCGGCTTCACCGAGATCATCTGGCTCATGCTCCGCGGGCAGCCGCCGGACGAGCGGCAGGCCGCGCTGCTGGAGGCGGCGCTGGTCTCCTCGGTGGACCACGGCCCGCACGCCCCGTCGATCGCCGCCGCCCGGATGGCGATCACCTGCGGCGTCGGGCTGAACAACGCCGTCGCCACCGGCGTCAACCTGCTGGGCGACGTGCACGGCGGCGCGGGGGAGCAGTGCGTGGAGCTGCTGGACGAGGTCGTGCGCACCGGTGACGCGGCCGCCACGGTGGCCCGCTGGCGGGCCCGCGACAAGTATCTGCCCGGGTTCGGGCACCGCTTCCACACCCGTGACCCGCGCCGCGACCCGCTGCTCGGCCTGGTGGACGAGGCCGTGGCCGGCGGCGTGGTGGCCGGCGCCCACCTGCGCGCGGCCCGTCAGGTGGAGGAGCTGATCAGCCCGGTGCCGATGAACATCGACGGCGCCACCGCGGTCATCTACGCCGAGCTGGGCTTTCCCGCGCCGCTGGCCCGCGGCCTGTTCGTGCTGAGCCGCAGCGTGGGCATCCTCGCGCACGCCTGGGAGGAGGCGGGCCAGGGCCGCCGCAACAAGGGACCCATCCCGCCCTCCATCCTGCCCACCGACCTCAGGGCCTGACGCGAGCGCGTCCACCGTGTGATCGCGACCGCCTCCACCGCGTGATCGCGCCCGGTTCCTCGCGCCGGGCCGCCGGCCCCCGCGCCGGGCCGGTCGCGTCCGGTTTCGCGGCCAGGTTCGCGGCCGGTTCCATGAGCGGGGCTGGCACCGTACCGCCAATGGTCCGCTGGGCGGATCCGCGGATCCATCCGACGGACGCACGACAAGCCGGGCGCGGGGTGAGAACAAGAGCTTGTCCGGGGCGCCGGCGCTGGATACGCTCAAGACCTTCCAGTGGACCAGCAGGTCCATCTAGTGGACCAAGGCACGTGAGGTGCTCATGCGCATCAGGCGTACGTCCCTGTCCATCGCCGCCGCCGGCGCGGCGGTACTCCTGCTCACCGCCACATCCCCCGGCTCCGCGGCCTCGCCGGGCCACGACAGGGGGGCGGAGAACCTCGGCGACCCCGACTACGGCGTCTGCCGGGGCACCGACCCCCGCTGCTACCACGACTGGGGCAACTTCGACCCCGCCGAGGGCTACCGCCTGCTCGTCTACAGCCGCACGGCCGGCCCCCGCCACGCCCACCTGGGGACCCCGCTCGGCCCCGGCGTGAACCCGCCGCTCAACGACGACAACGTCGCGGTCAAGGCCGTGATCAAGCTGGGGCGGGAGAACGGGTTCGCCGTCGACTACACCGAGGACGTCACCCAGCTGTCCTCGGCGGGCAGGCTGCTGCCGTACAACGCCGTGATGTTCCTCAGCACCACGCGCGACACCCTCGACGACGCCGCGCAGACCGCGCTGCGGCAGTACATCCGCGCCGGCGGCGGCTTCGTCGGCGTCCACAACGCCTTCGGCACCGAGTACAACTGGCCCTGGTACGAGGGCCTGCTCGGCAACGCCAACTTCTACGACCACAGCGCCAACCAGCCCGGAGTCGTCGAGACCGTCGGCAGGCGGGACGCCTCCACCCAGGGGCTGCCGCAGCGCTGGGCGTTCTCCGACGAGTGGTACAACCTCGTGCCGTTCCCGACGCGGGTCCGGGTGCTGGCCAAGGTGGACGAGAGCACGCTGGCCCGAGGCGTGCGCGGCAACCTCGGCCACCCCGGCCACGGCAGGGACCACCCGGTCAGCTGGTGCCAGTACTACGACGGCGGCAAGGCCTGGCTCACCACCCTCGGCCACGACGTCAAGGCGTGGACCGACGAGCCCATGGAGGGCGATCGGTACTTCGTCCAGCACCTGCTCGGCGGGGTCAGGTCGGTGCTCGGCATGGCTCCGTTCTGCCGCTGACCCGGGGAGTCCCGGCCACCGCCGGAGGCCGCCCGCCCGTATTCCCGGGGCGGACGGCCTCTAGGCGGGGGTGCCGGCGTTGAGGTGGTAGAGCGCGCCGAAGAGCGGCCAGGTCAGAGCGGCCATCTCGGCCGGGGACCGCGGGCATCCGCGCTGGAGCCAGTCGGCGGCCACGCCGATGAGCGCCCCGGCGGTGAACGCGGCCGGGACGTCGTGCGGGATTTCCGGCGCCGGGCCCGCGTGCTCCGGGAGACCGCCGGCGGCCTGGTGCAGGCGGTCGTAGACGGTCGCGGCGATGCGGCGGCGGATGTGGTCGACGACGCGCGCGCTGCCCTGCGGTCCCAGCAGGGCGCGGTAGAGCCCGGCGTGCTCGGCGAGGCTGGCGAAGAACGCCTCCAGTGACCGGGTCGCCTCCGGTGCCGGATTCGCCGACTCGGGACCGGGGGAGGGTAGGGACCCGATCAGCCCGTCGATCATCGCGGTGCAGGCGGCCTCGGCCAGCTCGTGGACGTCGCGGTAGTGGTCGTAGAAGGTCGAGCGGCTCACCTCGGCGCGTTCGGCCACGTCGGCGACGGTGATCCGGGAAAGGTCGTGCTCCTCGACGAGCTGGATCAGCGCGCGTGCCAGGGCTGTCTGGGTGCGGCGCACGCGCCGGTCGCCGGAGGGAATGTTGCTGTTCTTGGTCGTGGCCACGCCTTTCACTTTACCGTAAAACTACACCTGCAGGTTTCCCGACACATGTAGGGTAGTTTGACGGTGCAGGACGACCGAAAGGACCGCGTCATATGCGGGCTCGCCGTGGGCGATGGGGGGGAGCGCGACACCTGGCGGCCCTCCGCGCCCGCCCGGCGGCGGCGAGGAGCGGCACGGCCTGACCGACCCATCCATTCGCAAGGAGATACGCATGAGTGTCGACGAGCAGGTCCTGCGCTACCCGATCCCCAGCGACACGGCGCTGGAGCCGCCCGCGGAGTGGGCCGAGCTGCGCGGAGAGTGCCCGGTGGCGCACGTGAGGCTGCCCGGCGGTGACCGGGCGACGCTGCTGACCCGCTACGAGGACGTCAAGCGGGTGCTCGCCGACCCGCGCTTCACCCGCCAGCTCAACGCCCCCGACGCGGCGCGGCTGTCGGCGGAGGGGGGCGGGGTGTTCAGCAGCGAGATGGCGCAGATCATCCCCGACGGGGGCGACGAGCACCAGCACTGGCGGCGCCTGGTCGGCAAGTGGTTCACCGCCAAGCGGATGGCCGCTCTGCGGCCCACGATGACCCAGATCGCCGAGCGGCTCATCGACGACATGGTCGAGCGCGGCCAGCCCGGTGATCTCAAGGCGAGCCTCGGCTTCCCGCTACCGGTCTACGTCATCTGCGACATGCTCGGCGTGCCGGCACAGGACCGGGACCGCTTCTCGTACTGGTCCGACGCCCTGCTCAACCTCACCCGTTACAGCAAGGCCGAGATCGATGCCGCTCAGGGCGAGTTCTTTCAGTACATGTCCGACCATGTCACCGCCAAGCGCGCCGAGCGGGGCGAGGACCTGCTGAGCGAGCTGATCGCGGTCGGCGGTCCGGAGGACGGCGGGCTGTCCGACATCCAGATCCTGGTCACCGGCATGGCCCTGCTGGTCGCCGGGCACGAGACCACCGCCAACATGATCGGCAAGATGGTCTCCATGCTGCTGGCCGACCGTGGCCGGTGGGAGCGGCTGCTCGCCGACCCGTCGCTGATCCGCACGGCGGTGGAGGAGACCCTGCGGCTCGACGCCAACTCCGGCTTCGGCCTGCCGCGCTACCTGCGCGAGGAGACCGAGGTCAGCGACACGACCCTGCCCCGCGGCACCACCGTGGTGTGCAGCATGGCCGCGGCCAACCGCGACGAGAACGCCTTCGAGGCCGCCGGCGAGATGGACCTGGGCCGCAGCCCGAACCCGCACCTGGCCTTCGGCGTGGGCGCCCACTCCTGCCTGGGCCAGGCGCTGGCCCGCACCGAGTTGCAGGTCGTGCTCGAAGTGCTGCTGCGCAGGCTCCCGACCCTGGAGCTGGCCGTCCCGGTGGAGAAACTGGAGCGCGTGGAAGGGCTGGCCGTCGGCGGCCTGCGCACGGTCCCGGTCCGCTGGTGACCCGGCACCGCCACACCCGGCCGACAGAGAGGAACCCGGTATGAAGGTCACCGTGGACGAGACCAAATGCTGCGGTGCCGGTCAGTGCGTGCTGATCGCGCCGGAGGTGTTCGACCAGCGTGACGACGACGGCATCGTCGTCCTGCTCGACCCCGAGCCGGGCGCGGACCAGCACACCCTGGTCCGCGAGGCCGTCGCCGTCTGCCCCACCGCCGCCATCGGGCTGAGCGAGCAGGCGTGAGCGCCGGGCGCGCGGAGGGCGGTGCGAGGGCCGCCCTCCGCCCGTGAAGGAGGTCAGGCGCGCGTCAGCGGGATCTCCGCCTGCAGCCTGTACGTGTCGTCCGCCGTGGTGCCGGCCCGCAACGTCCCCCCCCATCCGGGACACCCGGGCGGTCAGGTCGCGGATCCCCGAGCCGCCCCCCTCGCCCGCCGAGGTCACCGCCTGGGCGCCGGCCGGATCACCGGCGGGCACGATTCCGTCGTTGACCATCCTCATCGTGAGCCGGTCGTCCCGGCAGGCCAGCGTGATCTCGCAGTTCTCCGCCCTGCTGTGCCGCAGCAGGTCGGCGACCCCCTCGCGCAACACCGTGGCGAGCGTGGCCCGCACGTCCGGCGTCAGTTCGCAGGGCTCCAGCCGCAGGGTCACGTTGATGTTCACCGCGGTGAGCATGGCCCGCGCGGACGCGATCTCCTGGTCGAGTGACCGCTCGCGGTAGGAGGAGGCCACGGCGCGCACGTCGGACAGGGCCCGGCGGGAGATGCCGAGGATCTCGGCCAGTTCCCCGAGGGCCTGTCCGGGCCGCAGGGGGATCAGGCGGTGCGCCAGTTCGGTCTTCAGCGTGATGGCCGACAGTGAGAAGCCGAGCAGGTCGTGCAGGTCGCGCGCGAAGCGCAGGCGCTCGCGGGCCACGGCCAGGCCCGCGAGCTCGGAGCGGGCCTCGTCCAGCTCCTTCACCAGCGACCGCAGCCGGGACAGGCCGTAGACGACGAGACCGATCACCGCGGTCAGGTTCGTGACGTAGACGGCCTCCGGCGGCACGCCGGTGAACCGGTACTGGACGAGCCCGGTGACCAGCGCGATCACGCCGAACACCGGCCAGCCCGCGAGCGGGCGCAGGACGAGCAGCGCGTCACCGGCCAGGAAGCCCGGCATGCCGGTCCAGCCATCGCCGTAGAACGCGAGGGGCGCCAGCGTCACGGCCGCCTGCGCGAGCAACGCCGCGCGGCCCCACCGGCCGCGCACGTCCGCGCGCGGGTTGCTGAAGAACCCCAGCTGCAGGGCCATCATCACGGCCAGGCAGAACGCGGCCGGCGCGACGTGGCCGAACGTCGCGCTCGTGGCCACCACGTACTGGAAGGCGTTCACGACGAAGCCGGCGAACACCACCGTGACGACGAGGAGCGCCAGCCGGGGGGCGAGCCCCGCCGCCCCGCCCCCGGAGTCGTTTCCCCGCGCCGGCACGGAGCCGAGGCGTCCTGCCACAACATGCTCCCCTGTGACGAGTGGAGGACTGCGTCGTCGGAGCGCAATGCTACCGGGTGCCCCAGCGGTCTCCCGCTAGTTTTCTCTCTCCCCTATATGGGGATAAATCCGGTCCTCGTGCCGCGTGACCTCGTGGAAGGTGCGGCGGTAGGCCGCGGGGGAGCGCCCTCGGGCACCCCGCCGGCCGGGTGCCCGGGGGATTCCTCGCGGGGAGGGGAGACACGCGGTCAGCGCGAGGAGCCCCTGAGCGGCAGCGACCACACGTAGGCGAAACCCGCGCCCGCCCCGTGGTCGAAGGTGTCTCCCGCCTCGTAGGTGGCCAGCGAGTCGCTGTAGCGGGAGTTCGGTGAGCGGCGGCTGACGATGGAGCAGGTCCCCTTGTAGAGCTCGACGGTCACCTCGCCCGTCACCTGCGGCTGCAACGTGGAGACGAAACCGTCCAGGGCGCGGCGCAGGTCGGAGAACCAGTAACCGTAGTAGGCGAGTTCGGCGTAGCGCTGCGCGAGGCCCTGCTTGTGGTGCAGCGTCTCGCGGTCGAGGACGATCGCCTCCAGTTCCTCGTGCGCGGCCATCAGCACGGTCGCCGCCGGCGCCTCGTAGATGCCGCGGGTCTTGAAACCCACGATGCGGCTCTCGACGATGTCGACCCGCCCCACGCCGTGGCGGGCGGCGATCGCCGTCAGGCGGGCCACCAGGTCGGCGAGTTCCAGTTTGTCGCCGTCGAGGGAGACGGGGATCCCGGCCTCGAAGCCCACCGTGACGAGCTCGGCCAGGTCGGGGGCGGCCTTGGGGTCGGTGGTCAGCTGCCAGGCGTGGCCGGGCGGCGGCCGGTCGATGTCGTCGAGCTCGCCGCACTCGATGCTGGTGCCCCAGATGTTGGTGTCGATGCTGTAGGGGTTCTCCTTGCTGACCGACACCTCGATGCCGTGTTCCCGCGCGTAGGCGATCTCCGCCTCGCGGGCGGTCAGCTCCCAGTCGATGACCGGCGCGAGCACCCGCAGCCCCGGGTCGAGGGCGGTCACGCCGGTGAAGAACCGCACCTGGTCGTTGCCCTTGCCGGTGGCGCCGTGCGCCACGGCGTCCGCGCCCTCGGCGTGGGCGATCTCGACCATGCGCTGGGCGATCAGCGGCCGCGACAGCGGCGCGGCCAGCAGGTACTTGTTCTCGTAACGCGCGTGCGCCTGCAGGGCGGGTAGCGCGAAATCCCTCAGGTACCTGTCGGTGAGCGGCTCCATGTAGACCTTCGAGGCGCCGGTGCGCAGCGCCCGCTCCCGCACGGTCTCCAGCGACTCCAGCTGGCCGATGTCCGCGCAGAACGCGATGATCTCGGCGTCGTGGCGCCGCTTGAGCCAGTGCAGGGCCACGGACGTGTCGAGGCCGCCGGAGTAGGCCAGAACGATCTTCATGACAGCTCTCCGTTGAGCGTGGGCAGATCGGGGGCGATACGGCCGAGGGCCTTGCCGACGTCGGCTCCGCCGGCGACGTCGCGGGCCGCGCCGAAGGCGGCCTCGTACGCGCTGCGGAGTCTTCGCCGTGTCCCGTCGAGCCAGGCGGCGTGGGCGGTCACGGCCGCGCGCAGCTCGGCGCGCACGGCCGTGACGCTCTGCGGCGAGGTGCCGCCGGGGCTGGTGTAGCCGGCCACCGCGGTGGCGGGCGCGAAGATGCGGGCGAGCACGGGTTCGGCCACGGGATGGCCGAGGCCGGCGAGGATCTCCGCGCCGGCGGCCGTGTCACGAAGCGTCGAGCCCCGCTTGATGAGGGCCGAGACGAGCGCGCCGCTGACGTGGTGCGCCTCGCGGAACGCGAGCCCCGAGTCGGCGACCAGGTGGTTGGCCAGCTCCGTGGCCGTGGAGAAGTTGTCCCAGCACAGCTCCTCGCCCCGGCCGCTGTCGAAGCGCAGCCCCCGGGTCTGCCCGGCCACGATGCGAAGGGTCGAGAGATAGGTGTCGATGGCGTGCCACAGATACGGCTTGTCCTCCTGGAGGTCGCAGCTGTAGCCGAGGGTCACCCCCTTGGCCATGGTGAGGAGCTGGACGAGGGTGCCCACCGTCCGCCCGGTGCGCCCCCTGGCCAGCTCGGCGACGACCGGGTTCTTCTTCTGGGGCATGATCGAGCTGCCGGTGGCGTAGGCGTCGGAGACCTCGACCAGGCTGTACTCGTGCCCGCTCCACATGACGATCTCCTCGGCCATGCGGGACAGGTTGTTGCCGCCGATCGCGAAGGCCGAGGCGCTCTCGATGAGATAGTCGCGGGCGCTGGTGGCGTCCAGGGCGTGGCTGAGCACGCCGCGGAACCCGAGCAGCCGGGCGGTGAGCTCGCGGTCGAGCGCGAAGGACGTGCCGGCCAGCGCGCAGGCGCCCAGGGGCGACTCGTCCGTCCGGTCGAACACGCCGCGCAGCCGGCGCACGTCACGCAGGAGCATGCTCGCGTGCGCGGTCTTCCAGAAGGCGACGGAGATCGGCTGGGCGGCCTGGCTGTGGGTGTAGCCGGGCAGGATCGCGAGCAGATCCTCCTCGGGGAAGCCGATCAGCTCGCCGATCAGCTCCAGGTTCGCCGCGACCGCGTCGAGCTGGACCCGCCGCAGGTACATGCGGGTGTCCGTGGACACCTGGTCGTTGCGTGACCGCGCGGTCTGCAGGTGGCCGCCGATCTCACGCCCCAGATCCTCGATGACCTTCTGCTCGATGTTGAAGTGGACGTCCTCGAGCTCGGGGCGCAGCCGCAGCTCCCCGCGCTCGCTCTGGTCCCACAGCCGCAGCAGCGAGCCGAGCAGCGCCCGCGTCACCTCGCCGGTGACGATCCCCCGGGCGCCCAGCATCAGCACGTGCGCGATGTCCTGCCACAGGTCCGCGAAGACGAGACGCTCGTCGACGTCCACGGTGAGCGTGTAGTCGAGAACGTCCTGGGTGATGTCCTCGTCGAAACGGCCGCCCCATAACTTGTCAGTCAAGGCCTGTTCCTTTGATCGTGAAATCCCGATTACCAGACGGCAGCCTGACCAGCGTTATCCGCTCTGGAGGGCCTGGCTGACACCGCGTTATGCATTCCCGGCGGACGGCACGGCGGATATAAGAATCACGGCGCCGGGGAACAATCACCGACAAACCGGTCCGACGACGCCTGAATAATGCACCAGGCGATCTATCCGAGTCAATGGAAGATCACTACTTTTTTGTGGGGGTTGTGAGGGGGCGCCACTCGTGTGCCGGCCCGGGTGTGGCGCCCGGCGGCCGGGCCGGCCGCGACGGCGTGATCATTCCAGGCATGTCCGCGCCCCGGGAACGCGGCCTCTCGCGATGTCCCCGCTCCGGCCGGACGGCCCCCACCCCCGCCTGAATCCCGTATCCAAGTGCCTCTACCTGGGAAGACGGTGCCGCGCGCCGGTTCGGCGGCCCGCGGCGCCCGGCCCGCGTCGGCTGCGGGCTGGTGGCGGACCGCGGGTCGGGCGGAATTGATACAGCAATTTCGAACGGGCGACAAGGCCCATATTTTCAACACATAGCGAGAATAACGAAAAGGTCTTACGGGCTTGTTCACCGACAACCCGCTGTGCTCTGCTATGGCTCGGGAAATGAGAGTGCGCGGGTAAATGCATATGTAGCCCGGACGTTATCCGCGTCGCGATCGGACCATAACCCGGGCGATAAGGGTCCGATCCAATCAGGGGTTTCATGCCTTGTTTCGGCGAGTGGGGCCGCCGAAATCTGCCAAGGGACATCCAAACGTTCGGGCGGCGGTTCGCCGATGCCCGGTGAGGCGGTTCGACGCCGCGCACGGCTCATGCGGTGAGCCCTGCGTGCCGTTCCTCACAAGACCCGGCGTCGCTTGAGCGCGGTTGACGATCAGGAGGCTGTGTGGACACCAAGCCCTACGACGCCGATGTTTTCTCCTACCCTCTGTGCGACGCACTCGCCGAGTCGTTGAGGACGGGCGGCGAGCGGGTCGCCGTACGGGCGGGCACATCGGAACTGACCTATCGGCAGCTGGAGGAAAGGGCGCGGCGCGTCGCGTCGCGCGTCGGTGACCCGGCCGGTCCCACCGGCGCGCAGACGGTGGTCGCGATCATGTTGCCCAGGGGCGAGGAGCTGATCGCCGCGCTGGTCGGCGTCCTGCTGTCTGGGGCCGCCTTCCTGCCTGTCGATCCGCAACTGCCGCTCGACCGCAGGACGCGCATGCTCGCCGCCGCCGACCTGTGCCTCACCGACGCGGCGGGTGCCGCCGTCGCCGAGCGGGCCGGGATCCGGACGCTCCCCGAACCCGGTACCGTCCCGTTCGCGGGGCACCCGCCGCACGGCGAGCAACTCGCCTACGTGCTGTTCACCTCGGGCACCACCGGCACGCAGAAGGCCGTCGAGGTCCCGCACCGCGCGCTCGGCGCGCACGCGGAGGCCGTCCGGGCGGCGTACGCGCTGAGCGGCGAGGACCGGGTCCTCCAGTTCGCCACCATCAGCTTCGACGTGGCGCTCGAGGAGATCCTCCCGACCCTGCTGGCCGGGGCCACGCTCGTGCTCGCGCCGACCTCGGCGATGACCACGGAGCAGCTCACCGGTCTCCTCGCCCGAGAGCGGGTCACCGTCGCCAACCTCCCCACCCCCTACTGGGAGCAGTGGGTCCGCGACCTCGACCAGGGCGGCGGCACCGTACCCCCCTCGCTGCGCCTGCTCGTCATCGGCAGCGACATGGGCCGCGCCGCGACGCTGGCCACCTGGCGCAGGTTCGGCCAGGTCGAGACGATCAACGCGTACGGTCTCACCGAGACGACGGTGACCTCGACGACGCACCCGCTCACCGGCGCCGACGCCGACGCGGGCACCGGCGGAGCGACCCTGCCCGTCGGCACGGCCATCCGGGGCACCGAGGTCCTCCTGCTCGACGAGAACCTGGAGCGGGTCCCGGCCGGCCGGCCCGGCGAGGTCCACATCGGCGGGCCGGGGGTGGCGCTCGGCTACCGCGGCGACCCCCGGCTCACCGCCGACAGGTTCATCCCCGATCCCTGGTCGGGCCGCGCGGGAGCGCGCCTGTACCGCACCGGCGACCGCGGAGTCCTCGACGCCCGCGGCGTGCTGCGGATCCTCGGCCGGGCCGACGACCTGGTGAAGATCCGGGGCCAGCGGGTGCACCCGCAGGAGGTCGTCCGGCACCTGTGCTCCCACCCCGAGGTCGCCGCGGCCCACGCGCGCGCCGAGACCGGCGACGACGGCGACACCCGGCTGATCGCCTACGTCGTGCCGGTCGACTCCCACCGCGTGCCCACCGCGGGCGGGCTCCGCGAGCACCTGGCGCGGTCCCTGCCCGCCGGCCACATTCCCAGCCGCTACGTCGTCGTCGACGCGCTCCCGCTGCTGCCCAGCGGCAAGATCGACGCTGACGCGCTGCCCAAGTCCCAGCTGTGGCGCCGCTCCGACGACGTGCCCTTCCGCGCGCCGGCCACCGACACCGAGATCGCGCTGACCGGGCTGTGGAGCCGGACGCTGCGCGTCGACCGGATCGGCGCCGACGACTCGTTCTTCGACCTCGGCGGCCACTCCCTCGCCGCCGTGCAGATCACCAACGGGATCCGCGCCCGCTGGTCGGCCGAGATCACCGTCGGCGACCTGATGGCACACCCGACGGTCGCCGCGCTGGCCGCGCTCGTCGACCGGCGCGGCCCCGGCGCGGACGGCGCCCTGCCCCGGATGGAGCGCGGCGGCGACGACGACCGCGTGCCGCTCACCGCCCAGCAGCAACAGGTCTGGTTCCTCGACCGGCTCGCCCCCGGCAACATCGCCTACCACGCGCAGACGACGATGCGCGTGGCGGGAGACCTCGACCTCGACGCGCTGCGGCGCGCGGTCGGCGTCATCACCGCCCGCCAGCCGATCTTCCGGACCACCTTCCACGACGACGACGGCGTGCCGTTCCAGCGCGTGCACGCGGAAGGCCCGATGCCGGTCGACCTCGTCGACCTGTCCGGCGTGCCGGAGGCCGAGCACCGGGCCAGGGTGGAGGAGCTGGTCGTCCGCGACATGACCACGCCGTTCGACCTCGGCGAGCTGCCGCTGGTGCGGTGGACGGTGGTACGGCTCGGCCCGGCCACCCACGAGATCATCCTGGTGGAGCACCACTTCGTCCACGACGGCTGGTCCTTCGGCCTGCTGATGCGGGAGCTGCGCGCCGCCTACACCGCCGAGGTCACCGGGGAGCCGGCCGGGCTGCCCGAGATCGAGTTCCACTACGCCGACTACGCGCGCTGGCAGGAGCGGGCGCTGGCCGGCGAGGGTATGCGACGCCAGAGGGAACACTGGGCCGCGACACTGGCCGGCAGCCCGCCGGCGGTGTCGCTGCCCACCACGAAGGCCCGGTCGAGGCCGCAGGGCTTCGAAGGCGGCATGGTGCGCCTGGAGGTGTCGGCGCGGACCGTCGCCGCGCTCCGCGAGCTCGCCAGGACCCACCACACCACGCTGTTCAGCGCCATGCTCGCGGGCTTCTACGCCACGCTGTGGCGCTACACCGGCCAGGACGACCTCGCGGTCGGCTCGGCGTTCGGCAACCGCCAGCTCGCCGAGACCGAGGACGTCATCGGCATGTTCGTCAACGCGGTCGTGCTGCGCTGCGACGCGGGCGGCGACCCCACCTTCGAGGAACTGCTGCGCCGCGCCACCGGGACCGTGCGCGCGGCCACGGCCAACCAGGAGTTCCCCTTCCTGGAACTGGTGCGCGCGCTCAACCCCGACCGCGACCCGGCGGCCAACCCCTACTTCCAGATCATGTTCAGCGCCAACGACGCCAGGATGCCCGACCTGGAGCTGCCCGGCTGCTCGGCGACGGTCTACGAGCGCGACAACGGCTCGGCGAAGGTCGACCTCAACGTGGTCGTCATCCCCAGAGCCGAGGCGGAGCCCGGCGCCGACGGCCGCCTCGACGGCCGGGTCACCCTGCTGTGGGAGTACAACAGCGACCTGTTCGCCAGGGAGTTCATCGCCGAGGTGGCGGAGTGCTACCTGCACCTGCTCGCCGCGATGGCCGAGAACCCCGGCGCGCGCCTCGGCGAGGTGGACCTGGTCGGCCCGGGGAGCCGGGCCCGGCTGCTCGCCCTGGGCGCGGGCCGGCCGACCGCGCCCGCGACGGCCTTCGCCGACCTGTTCGCCGCCGCGGTCGCGCGCACCCCGGACGCGCCCGCGATCAGCACGACGGCCGGGACGCTCAGCTACGCGGAGGTCGCCGGGTGGGCCCGGTCGGTCGCCCGGACGCTCGACGAGTCCGGCGCCGGTGGCGGCGCGCCGGTCGGCGTCCTGCTGCGCCGCACGCCGCAGGCGCTGGCCTCGCTGCTGGGCACGCTGCTCTCCGGCCGCGGTTACCTGCCGCTCGACCCCGCCCACCCGGCCGACCGCATCGCGTACATGCTCGCCGACTCCGGCGCGCGCCACGTCCTCGTCGACGCGAGTACGGCGGGCCTGCTGCCCCCGGGAGACTGGGAACCGCTCGACGTCACCGAGCTGGAACCCGCGGCGGGCCCCGCGTTCCGGCCCGCGCACCCCGCCTCGACCGCGTGGGTCATGTACACCTCGGGAAGCACGGGCCTGCCCAAGGGCTGCCGGGTGACGCACGCCAACCTCGACCACTTCGTGCGCTGGACGTTCGCGGAGACCCCGGACGGGCTGCTGGAGCGCACGCTCGCCGCCACCGCGCTGACGTTCGACGTCTCGGTGCACGAGATCCTGCCGACGCTGGCGGCCGGCGGGACGGTCGTGCTCGTCGAGGACCTGTTCGCGCTGCCGTCGCTGCCGGAGCACCTGGTTCCCGCGCAGGTCAACGTCGTCGGCAGCATGCTCGCCGAGCTGCTGCGCGAGGGCGCGATCCCGGCGGGCGTGCGCTCGGTGAACTTCGGCGGCGAGGCCGGCACCGCGCCGCTCGTACGGCTGGTGGAGGAGGCGGGCGTGCCGATGGTGCGCAACCTGTACGGCCCGACCGAGACGACGGTGTTCGTCACCGGCGGCCCGGTGACCGCCGACCCCGACCGGCCCTGGCCGCTCGGCGCGCCCGGCCCCGGCGTCGAGGTCCACGTCGTGGACCCCGGCGGGCGCCTGCTGCCGCGCGGCGTCGAGGGCGAGCTCGCCATCGGCGGCGACGGCGTCTGCGACGGCTACCTCGGCCGCGCCCGCCTCACCGCCGAACGCTTCGTCCCCGACCCGTACGGCCGGCGGCCCGGCGGCCGGCTCTACCTCACCGGCGACCGCGCGCGGTGGGCGCTGGACGGCAGGCTCGAATACCTCGGCAGGCGCGACCAGCAGGTCAAGATCCGTGGCCTGCGCGTCGAGCTCGGCGAGATCGAGCAGGTGCTCGGCACGCACCCGGCCGTCGCGGCGGCCTACGTCGTGGTGCGCGGCGAGGCTCCCGCGCAGACCCTGGTCGCCTACGTGCGGCCCGCGACGGACGAGCCGCCACCGGCGAAGGACCTCGCCGCGCACGCCGCGAGCAAGCTGCCCCCGGGTCTGGTGCCGCGCGCCTACGTCGTGCTCGACGAGATCCCGCTGACCACCTCGGGGAAGATCGACCGCGCGCGGCTGCCGGAACCGCCGCGCGACACCGGGCCGGCCCCCGGTGACGAGGCGGGCGAGGAGCGGGCGCCCCAGGCGGAGCTGGAACGCACCATGCGCGGCATCTGGGCGGAGATCCTCGACGTGCCCCGGGTCGACCGGCACGACAACCTGTTCCTGCTGGGCGGGCACTCGCTCGCGGTGCTGCGGATCCGCCACCGGATCAAGGCGTCGACCGGCATGGATCTCCCGGTCGCCGACTTCTTCGCCTACCCGACGGTCGCCGAGCTCGTCGGCCGTCTCGCCGTGACCCCGCCCGCGGAAGAGGTCCCGGCATGACCGGCGCGCGGGGACGCGCGCCGCTGACCCCGGCGCAGCTCGGGCTCTGGTTCGGCGAGCAGTGGGAGCGCGCGGCCCAGGCGGACGGCGGGGCGGCGCTGTACCACATCAACGCCTCCCTGCGGGTGCGCGGCGCGCTCGACGCCGGCGCGCTGCACCGGGCGCTGGCGGCCCTGCTCGACCGGCATCCGGTCCTGCGCGGCCATGTCGTCGCGGGCGAGCGGCCCTCGCTCGAGGACACCGGCCCCGTCGTGCTCGCGATGCCGGTGGTGGACTTCTCGCACTCGCCGCACAGCGCCCTGGAGATGGCGCGGGCCAGGCTCGCCCACGAGGTGGGCAGGCCGTTCGACCTGTCCCGCGGCCCGCTGCTGCGCACGGCCCTGCTGCGGCTGTCCGCCGACGAGCACGTACTTGTCCTGGTGGTGCACCACCTGGTGTGCGACGGCCTGTCCCTGCGGGTGCTGTACCGCGACCTCGGCCTGCTCTACCGCGCGCTCGCCGGTGGGACGGGGGCCGAGCTCCCCGTTCCCGCCTCCTGGTTCGGCCGGGACACGACCGTGCCACCCGGCCGTGAGGAGACCCTGCGGTACTGGGAGGACATGCTGCGCGACGCTCCCGAGGTCATCGACCTGCCGGCCGACCGGCCGCGGCCGGAGGGCGGCGGCAGCGCGGGCGGCGCGCTGCGCCGGACGATCCCGCCACCGCTGTGGCGGCGGCTCGTCGCCGCCTGCGCGCGGTGGCGCGTCACGCCGTACATGGTGGTGCTCGCCGCGTACGCGGTCCTGCTGGCCCGGCTGACCGGGCAGCGCGACCTGGTGATCGGCTCGCCGTCGTCGGGACGGACGTCGATGGACGACGCGGACGTCGTCGGCATGTTCGTCACCACCGTCCCGCTGCGGCTGCGCGTCGGCGCCGGCGACACCGTCCAGGACCTGCTCGACCAGGTGCGGACCAGGGTGCTCGAGACGATGCGCCACGGCGGCGTCGGCTTCGAGGAACTGGTGGACCGGCTGCGGGTCCCGCGCTCGACGGCGTACGCGCCGATCGTGCAGGTGCTGTGCGGCCTCGACCAGCTCGACGTGATCGCCCCCGACCTCGGCGCCGGTCTCGCCGCCGAGCGGATGGCGACGCCGTGCACGAACGCCAAGTTCGAGCTCGGCCTCGGGGTGGAGGTCACCGCCGGGGGAGTCGTCGCCGACTGGGAGTACCGCACGGACCTGTTCGACGAGGGCACGGTGGCCGCGCTGGCCGGAGCCTACCTGGCCCTGCTGGAGTCCTTCGTGGCCGACGGGGGCGAGGGGCCGGTGCGCGATCTGGACGCGGGCGGGAGCGGGAGCCTGCTGTTCGGGCCGGTCGGGGCCAAGGGGCCGGTCCTGCCGACCCGGGTGCCGGTGGCGCTGCAGATCTCCGAGCGGGCCGCCCTGAGCCCCGACGCCGTCGCGGCCAGGACCTGCCAGGGCGTCGAGGTGACCTACCGCGAGCTCGACCGCGGGGCCAGGCGGCTGGCCGCGCGGATCCGCGCCGCGGGAGCGGGAGCGGAGGACACCGTGCTGCTCGCCCTGCCGCGCGGGGTGGGCTGGGCGGTCGGGGTGCTCGGCACCTGGTACGCGGGCGCCGCGGTCGTCCCGCTGGACCTGTCCCTGCCCGACCAGCGGCTGCGCGCGATGACGGAGGCGGCCGGCGCGCGCCTCGGGCTGGCCGAGTCCGCCGAGGCGGCCAAGGAGGTCGCGCGGCGGCTCGGCCTCGACCTCGAACTCGACGCCGACCTCGCCTGGCTGGACCTGGACGGGATCGACGCGGAGACCGAAAGCTTGGAGACCGGAGGTGCGGAGACCGGAGGTGCGAAGGCGGGAGGCGCGGAGACCGGAGACGCGGAGGCAGGAGGCGTGGAGATCGGAGACGCGAAGGGAGGCGCGGAGGCGGGAGCGCCCGCCACCCTCCTCGACTCGCTGGCCTACGTGCTGTTCACCTCGGGATCGACCGGGCTGCCCAAGCCGGTGGCGGTCGGCCACGACGCCCTCGCCTTCTACGCGAGCATCTTCGCCGAGCGGCTCGCGATCACCGCCGACGACGTGTTCCTGCAGTTCGCCGCGCTGACCTTCGACGTCTGCTTCGAGGAGACGGTGCCGGTGTGGTGTGTCGGCGGCGGGGTGCTGCTCCTGGAGGACAACAAGATCGCCCCGGTGGATCTCGAACGGGTCCTCGCCGACGGCGGCGGCACGCTGGCCGACTTCACGAGCTCCTACTGGGCCGAGTGGGCGCGTGACCTGGAACGCCGCCCGCGCCCGCTGCCCCCGACGCTGCGCACCGTGGTGATCGGCGCGGAGGCGGGCTACGTGGCCGACCTCGAACGCTGGTCCGAACGCACCGACGTGCCGGTGGTGAACGCCTACGGCCTGACCGAGACCCTGATCACCTCGATCACCCACACCGGCTCGGTGAGCGACGGCAGGCTCGGTCCCGTGGTGCCCATCGGCCTGCCGATGCGCGGCATGCGCGCCTACGTGCTCGACGCGGAGATGTGGCCGGTCGCGCCGGGGCTGGCCGGGGAGCTGTACGTCGCGGGCCCGTGCCTGGCCCGGGAGTATCTCGGCCTGCCCGCCGCGACGGCGCGGAGGTTCCTGCCCGACCCGTTCGGCGACGAGCCGGGCGCGCGAATGTACCGCACCGGCGACCGGGCCAAGGTCGACGCCGACGGCGTGCTGCGCTTCGTCGGCCGGGTCGACGGCCAGATCAAGGTGCGCGGCCACCGGGTCGAGCTCAGAGAGGTCGAGGTGGCGGTCGCCGCCCATCCCGACGTCGAGGAGGTGGTCGCGCGCGCGGTGCGCACCGACGGCTCACACGAGGTGATCGCCTATGTGGTCGCCCGGCCCGGCGGCACGCTCGACACCGGCGACCTGCGGCGTTTTCTCGTCGAGCGGATACCGAGTTACCAGGTGCCCGCCCACCTGGTCGAGCTGGCCGAGCTGCCGCGCACGGCGGGCGGCAAGCTCGTGCCGAGCGCGCTGCCGGAGCCCGTCCGGGAGCGGGGACCGGCCGAGGGCGGGTCCGCGCCGACGGACGACGGGCAGGCGGCGCTCCTGCGCATCTGGTGGGAGGTGCTCGGCCGCGAGGACATCTCGGCCGACGACAACTTCTTCGCCGTCGGCGGCAACTCGATCTCCAGCATCCGGGTGGTCTCCCTGGCCAGGGCCGCGGGCATGCCGTTCACCGCTCGGGACGTGTTCGCCCACCAGACGGTCCGCGAGCTGGCCGGCGCGCTCGGCGCGACCTGGGCTCCACGCGAGAGCGAGCCGCCGGTGGCCGCGGCCGAGCCGGTCCTCCGGGGGTTCCGGCTGCCCGAGACCGCCCATCTCGGCATCGACGGCGCGAGCCGGTCGGCGCTGCTGGCCGGGCTGCTCGACGCCGAACGGATCGAGCCGGCCGGGCCGATGCAGCGCTGGGGGCTCAACCGGCTGCGGCACCGGCCCCGGCCCGGGATGTACCGGGTGTACGAGGCGTTCGACGTCAGCGGCACGGACGTCGACGTGGACCTGCTGGTCCTGGCGTGGAACGCGCTGGTCGAGCACCATCCCGCCCTGCGCACCTCGCTGCACACCCACGACGGCAGGGACCTGCAGGTGGTGCACCGCAACGCCGCGCTCCGCGTGCGCCGCGAGGACCTCGGCGGGCTCGGCACGGACGAGGCGGTCCTGGCGGTCAACCGGCACCTGGAGGCGCTCAGGAGCGCCCCGGCCGATCCGCCGCGCCGCGGCCAGGTCGGGCTGGCCGTGTTCGACCTGGGTCCCGGGGCCGCCTATCTGGTGTGGGACTACTTCTACCTCAACCTCGACGGCTGGTCGTTCCCGGCGCTGCTGCGGGACCTGTTCGACCTGCACGACGGGTTCCGCGCCGGCGAGCCGGTCACCCTGGCCGCCCGGCCGGAGCCCGGTGTGATCGCCCGCTGGTGGCAGGAGCGTGACGTCGCCGCCGCCCGGTCGTACTGGACCGGCAGGCTCGCCGGGGTGCCGCGCGGGCTGGTCGCCGCCGGGCTCGGCCCCGGCTCCGGCGTCGGCGGGCTCGGCCTCGGCACCGGAGGCGAGATCCACGCCGACCAGCGCGCCTGGCTGCCCGCCGAGCGCACGGCGCTGCTGAACCGGCGGGCGGCCGAGGCGGGGCTGACGCTGCACACCCTGGTGCAGGGCGCGTACGCGATCGCACTCGGCCACGCGCTCGGCGGCGACGACCTCGTCTTCGGCACCGTCGTCTCGGGCCGCGCCGACGCGGTCGTCGGCGCGGAGGACATCGTGGGCTGCCTCAACAACCGGCTGCCCAGCCGGGTCGTGGTCGACCACGCGGCCCGCTGCCGGGACTGGCTGCGCGGCCTGCAGGACAACCACGCCGAGGCGGCCGGGTTCGAGTACGTCTCGCCACTGGACGTCCAGCGCTGGTGCGGGATCGACGACGCCGACCGGCTCTACGACTCGGAGATCATCGTCGAGAACTTCCCGTTCGACGGGCGGCTGCAGTCGCGGCTCGCGGGCTGGAATCCGATCGCCAACGGCGCCCCCGGCGACGAGACGCTGCGACTGGTCGTCTGGCCGGACCCCGCCCTGCTGCTGAAGGTGAGCTACTACCGCGAGCAGGTGCCGGACGAGCGCGCGGTGGAGCTGCTGCACCACGTCAGGCGCGTGCTCGACGCCCTGGCCGACGGGCTGGACCGGCCGGTCGCCGACCTGCTGTCCGTAACGCGCCCACACCACCGAACAGGCACGAGGAACCACCGCGAGGAGTGTCCATGACCGACGCCACCGACTACCACGTCGTCCGCAACGACGAGGACCAGTACTCGATCTGGCCCGCCGGACGTGCCCTGCCCCCCGGCTGGACCGAGGAGGGGACCGTCGGGGACCGCGAGACCTGCCTCGACCGGATCGAGCAGGTGTGGACCGACATGCGTCCGCGCTCGCTGCGCGAGCACCTTGCCGCCGGCTGAGCCGGCACCGACGGAGAAAGGGACACCCCCCATCATGGACAGCAAGGCCACACCCACCGCAGGCAGGCGAAGTCTCTGGCGTCACCGTGACTTCACCCTGCTGTGGGCGGCCCAGACGGCCAGTCAGATCGGTTCGCAGATCACCTTCTTCGCCATCCCGGTGATCGCGCTGACCGTGCTCGACGCGTCCACGACCCAGGTCGGGCTGCTCGCGGCAGCGGAGACCCTGCCGTTCCTGCTGGTCTCGCTGCCCGCCGGCGTGTGGGTCGACCGCTGGGACCGGCGCCGCATACTGATCTTCACCGACGTCGGGCGGATGGTGGTCCTCGCGACCCTGCCGCTCGCCTACGTGTTCGACATGCTGAGCATCGGGCTGATGCTGATCGTCGGCCTGCTGGTCGGGCTGCAGACGGTGTTCTTCGACATCGCCGACCAGGCGTTCCTGCCCTCGGTGGTCGAGGCCGAGGACATTCCCGCGGGCAACACCAGGCTGGAGGTGTCCAGGTCGATCGCCTACCTGGGCGGACCGAGCCTGGGCGGGTTGCTCCTGCAGGTGCTGATCGCGCCGCTCGTGCTGCTGTTCAACGTGGTCAGTTACCTGGTGTCGGCCGTGCTGATCAGCGGGATCACCCGCCGCCCCGCCGCCGGGCCCGCCCCCGACGCCCCCCGGCGGAAGATGGGCGCGGAGATCGGCGAGGGGTTGCGGTTCGTCTTCGGCAACCGCATCCTGCGGGCGATCGCCATGTGCACGGGGCTGATGAACCTGATCGGGCTCGGTGGCGCGCTGACCGCGCTGCTGGTCGTGTTCGCGCTCAACGACCTCGGCCTCACGCCCGGCACCCTCGGGCTCATCCTGACCCTGGGCAACGCGGGCGCCCTGCTCGGCGCGATGGTCAACGGGTGGGTGGTCAGGACCCTGGGGTTGGGGCCGACGCTGGTCGGCGCCGCGATGTTGGCGGTCCTGCCGATCCTGCTCATCGCCTCGGCGGGCCCGGGCGCCGGTGCGCTGCTCGTCTCCGTCGCGATCGGGCTGATGCTGGCGGCGATCTCGATATACAACATCAACCAGGTCAGCCTGCGGCAGGCGATCACGCCGACGGAGCTGCAGGGCCGGATGAACGCGTCCATGCGGTTCGCGGTGTGGGGCACGCTCCCGCTGGGCGCCGCCCTCGGCGGCGTGCTCGGCGACGTGTTCGGCGTCCGGCCGATGCTGTGGGTCCTCGGCTCGCTGGCGGCCATGGTGTGCCTGCCGCTCCTGCTCACCCGGGAGATCAGGACACTGCGCACCGGGCCGGGGGAGAAAGGGTAGGCGGGGCAGCCTCCCTCACCACACTCCACTCTTCACCAACGGAAAGGACAGAGGGCGTGCGGCTTGTCTTCATGGGCTACCAAACGTGGGGTCACCGGGTCTTGGAGGCCCTGCTGACCGAGCACGAGGTTCCGCTCGTCATCACCCACCCAACGAGCGATCACGCTTACGAGACCATCTGGGACGACTCGGTGGTGGATCTCGCGGCGAAGCACGGCATCCCCGTACTGGAGCGCCGGTACGCCAACGACGAGGAGGTGGCGGAACGGCTGCGTGAGCTGGGTCCGGACCTCCTGGTCTCCTCCGACTGGCGCACCTGGGTGGCGCCGCACATCTACGGCCTGGCCAAGCACGGCGCGATCAACATCCACGACGCGCTGCTGCCCCGCTACGGGGGCTTCGCGCCGCTCAACTGGGCCCTGATCAACGGTGAGCGCGAGGTCGGCGTCACCGTCCACTTCATGAACGAGAGCTTCGACCTCGGCGACATCGTGCTGCAGCGCCGGGTCCCGGTCGAGGACGACGACACCGTCACCGACCTGTTCCACAAGACGATAAAGCTGTTCGCGCCGATGGCCCTGGAGGCCATCGAACTCATCGACTCCGGCCGGACGGACTGGACCAAGCAGAACCCGGTCGACGCCACGTTCTTCCACAAGCGCTCGATCGAGGACAGCAGGATCTACTGGACGTGGTCGGCGAAGGACATCGTGAACCTGGTCCGGGCTCAGGCGGCCCCCTACCCCAACACGTTCGCCTACTTCAACGGCGAGCGCATCGGGATCCTGGCCGCCTCGGTGTCGAAGCTCCGCCTGGGCGGCACGCCCGGCCGGGTGTTCCGCCCGGACGGCGAGGGGGTGGCGATCGTCTGCGGTCCCGGCGCGCGCAGCGGCGCCGAGCACGGGGTGGTGGTGGAGCGGATCCGTACCGGCGACGGCAGGGAGCACCGCGCCACCGACTTCTTCCGCACCATGGGCGGCTATCTCACCAGCCACCCGTCGCCATGATCATTGATCGGTGAGACCGAGAACCCCAGGCCGCCGACCTGGGGTTCCGCGGGGGCGACGCGTGGGGTGCCTCGTTCGGCGACCGTGGGGGCCGTGGGTCGTCGCGCCTCACGCCGGATCGCGGTACGCACCCGTTTCACGCCAAGATCAGCCATCCTCCGACTCTCACCCGACGGTCACTTTTGGGCAAGCGGTGAACACCATACCGGCCACCGCTTCCGCGCCGGTGGCCCGGGCGAGGGGATGATCACGCCCCGGAGGCGACGGGCGCCGCCGCCCCGCCGGGCAGGACGGCGGCCGGGCGCAGCGCCAGGACCAGGCCGAGTACGGCGTAGGAGCCCAGCAGCCAGGCGGCGCTCACGTAGACGCCCACCCCCATCCCGATCAGGTTCTTCACCGGGATCATCACGAGCAGCCAGCAGCCGCACACCAGCGGGTACCAGCGCAGGAGACCGCGGAACCGGCCGGTCCAGGCCACCGCAGCGCCCATGAGGAGGGTGCAGAGGTTGGCCAGCGGCCAGCACACGTCCACGACGGCCAGCCACAGCGGCATGTCCTCGTAGCGCTCGTAACCGAACCCGGCGAAGCTGTACACCAGCGCCCCGGCCACCATGACGAGCTGCGCCACCGGGATGGCCCGGCCCCCGGCGGCACCGGTCGCCAGGACCACCCAGGCGAGCGCCGCGACGCCCAGCAGATAGAGGATCCCGGTGACCGTCGAGACGTGCGTGACGCGCGTCTGTATGCCCTCGCCGGCGATGATCGTGCCCACGCCCCAGGCGACGGCCCCGCAGAACAGCGTCACCCCCGCGAGCCGTACCCGGGAGAGGAGGATGTCTTCCATGGTGTTCCTTCCTTTGTCGGAGAGGGCACCAGCTTCGGCGCGGCCCGTCCCGGGCGGCCAGGGAGCGCCCGGCCGCCGGCGTCCCGGATCCGCCCGCCTCCGGCGGGGACCGCGGTCCCGTGCCGCGGGACACGGGGCCCGGGACCGCGGGACACCCCGGGTGGGACCATGCCTGTGTGGCCTCTCCTCGACCGCCGGCGCCCCACGCCCCCCTCGCCCTCGGCGCCGTCCCGGCGAACCGGGCGATCCGGGCCGGCGCCCTCGCGCTGGCCATGCTGTGCGCGCTCGCCGCCGCCGTCGGCCTGTGGGCGGACACGTCGCTCGGTGACGCCCCGAGACCCGATCCGATCGCGTGGTCGTCGTGGACCTCGACGACGGCCGGGCTGATCCTGTCCGTGGCGGGCGCCGTGCTCGCCCACCGGCTGCCCCGGCACCCCATAACCTGGCTGCTGCTCGCCGGAGGCGTGGTGGCGTGTGCCGGCGGGTTCTGCGCCGCCTACGCCTCACTGTCCGTCGTGCGCCACGAGGGGGACCTGCCGCTCACCGCGGCGGCGCTGTTCGTGGGCGGCCGCTCCGGCCCCCTGGAGCACCTGATCGTCCCCCTCATGCTGCTGTTCTTCCCCGACGGGAGGCTGCCGTCGCCCCGCTGGCGCCTGCCCGCCGCGGTGACCCTGTGCAGCGTCGGGCTGGTGGTCCTGATCCTGCTCACCATCCCGTGGCGGATCATCTCCCAGGGCGACCCGCCCTTCCCCGGCCTGGCCGGGATCGCGCTGGACCCGCTCGTCCTCCCGCTGCCGGACGCGGCGTGGCAGGCCACCCGCCTGATCATCGTGGTGCTGATCCTGGTCAGCGTGGCCATCCCGGTGGCGGCCTTCGTCGGCAGGTTCCGCGGCTCGGACCCCGAACTGCGGGTGAGGCTCCGCTGGATGCTGCTGGCCGCCGTCGTCAACATCGCGCTCACGGTCGTCGTCCTGGGCGTCAAGTCCTACCTCCCGGACCTCGCGGAGGCGCTCTGGCCGCTGTGCCTTGGGGTCGTCGCGCTCGCCGTGCTGATCGCGGTCGCGCGCCACCGCCTCTACGACGTGGACCTGCTGCTCGGCCGGACGATCCTGTACGGCGGGCTCGCCGCCGCCGTCGTCGCCGTGGACATGGCGGTCTTCGTGAGCGCCGGCGCGCTGGTCGACGACCCGCTGGCGGCGGTGGTCGGGGCCGGGGCCGTCGGAGTGCTCTACGCGCCGCTGCGGTTGCGCATCCAGCGCTGGGTCGACCAGACGCTGACCGGCCGCGGCGACCCGTACGACGTGGTGTCCGTGCTGGCCGAGCGGCTCGAGGAGTCCGTCGGCCCGGACGAGCTGCTGCGCGAGGTGGCCCGCGTCCTGTCCACGGCGTTCCGCTCGCCGTATGTCAGGGTCGAGCTCGACCGGCCCGGCGGCCACGCCTTCGTCGTCGAGCACGGTTTCCCCCGCGACGACGTCGTGGTCCTGCCCTTCGCCTACCGCGAGGCGCAGATCGGGCGGCTGGCCCTGGTGCCTCGCGCGGGCGCGCGACTGTCCGACGCCGACCAGCGCCTCCTGGCCGACGTCGTGCGGCAGGCCGCCGCGGCCGCCCGCGCCACCGCCCTCACCGAGGAGCTCCAGCGCAGCCGCGAGCAGCTCGTCACCGGCGTCGCCGAGGAACGCCGCAGGCTCCGCCGGGACCTGCACGACGGCCTCGGCCCGCTGCTCGCCGGCACCGCCCTCAAGATCGAGGCCGCCAGAAACCTGGCGGCGCGGGACCTTCCGGCCGCCGACGAGGCCCTGGCCGACGTGCGCGGCGACCTGTCGGCGGTGCTCGCGGACGTGCGCCGCCTGGTGCACGACCTGCGCCCCCCGGCCCTGGACCAGTTCGGGCTGGCCGGCGCGGTGGAGCGGCAGGCCGCCAGGTTCACCGGCGACGCGCTGGCGGTGACCGTCCGCACCACCGGCGATCTTCCGGCGCTGCCCGCGGCGGTCGAGGTGGCGGCCTACCGGATCGTCGCCGAGGCGCTGGCCAACGTCTCCCGCCACGCCCGGGCCTCCGCCTGCACGGTCTCGATGACCGCCACGGGGAACGCCGTGGAGATCGAGGTCACCGACGACGGGCGCGGCCTCCCCGCCGGAGCCCTCGCCGGTGTGGGCCTGCTCGCCATGCGCGAGCGCGCCGAGGAGCTCGGCGGGCACTGCGCGGTGGCCGCCCGCTCCGGCGGCGGCACCCGGATCCACGCCGTCATCCCGCACGGTCTCCCCTCAGGGATGACATCCTCTCCGAGCACGTCCCAGGGAAGGCACCCATGACCTCAGAAGACCCCCGCCCGGCGGGCGATCCCGCGCTTCCCCGCGTCGTGCTGGCCGACGATCACCCCGTCTACCGGGACGGCCTGCGGATGATGCTCGCCTCCACCGGAGCCGTCGACGTGGTCGCCACCGCCGCCGACGGGGTGGAGGCCGTCGTCCTCGCCGGGCGGCTGCGGCCCGACGTCGTCGTGATGGACCTGCAGATGCCCAAGCTGGACGGCATCGAGGCGACCCGCAGGATCGTCGCCGCCAATCCCGGCACCGGCGTGCTGGCCCTGACCATGCACGACGACGACGAGAGCGTGTTCGCCGCCATGCTCGCCGGCGCCCGCGGCTACCTGGTGAAGGGCGCCGACCAGGGGGAGATCCTGCGCGCCGTCACCGCCGTGGCCAGCGGCGAGGTCATCTTCGGCCCGGCCCTCGCCGACCGGATCACCGCCTACTTCGCCCGCCTGGCCACCCTCCGCTCCGCCACCGAGGAGCCGGAACCGTTCCCGCAGCTCACCGCCCGCGAGCGGGAGATCCTCGGCCTCGTCGCGGCGGGCCTGTCCAACGGCAGGATCGCCGAGCGGCTGGTCCTGTCGCCCAAGACCGTCCGCAACAACGTCTCCAACGTCTTCGCCAAGCTCCAGGTCGCCGACCGGGCCGAGGCCATCATCCGCGCCCGCGACGCGGGCCTCGGCCACTGAGACGCCCCCCGGGAAATATACGCCCCTCGGGAAACACGGGCTCCGTGCCTGGTGGCGGGGCATGTCCGGCGGGAGGCCGGCGCCGAGGGCTCCCATACGCACGGGGACGGCCGGGTCCGCCGTAGTGTGGCCGATCAAGACTTTGCATAAGCATGCGTCTTAATGCATACTCTTGTTTCATGTCCAAGGTTCTCACCTCCTTGCCCACCGGCGAGCGCGTCGGCATCGCCTTCTCCGGCGGCCTCGACACCTCGGTCGCCGTCGCGTGGATGCGCGACAAGGGTGCCGTTCCGTGCACCTACACCGCCGACATCGGCCAGTACGACGAGCCCGACATCGCCTCGGTGCCCGGCCGCGCGCTGGCGTACGGTGCCGAGATCGCGCGCCTGGTCGACTGCCGCGCGGCGCTGGTCGAGGAAGGGCTGGCCGCCCTCACCTGCGGTGCGTTCCACATCCGCTCGGGCGGGCGCCCCTACTTCAACACCACGCCGCTCGGCCGTGCCGTCACGGGGACCCTGCTGGTCCGGGCGATGATCGATGACGACGTGCAGATCTGGGGCGACGGCTCGACGTTCAAGGGCAACGACATCGAGCGGTTCTACCGCTACGGCCTGCTCGCCAACCCGCACCTGCGCGTCTACAAGCCCTGGCTCGACGCGGCCTTCGTCTCCGAGCTCGGTGGCCGCAAGGAGATGTCGGAGTGGCTGCTCGCCCACGAGCTTCCCTACCGTGACAGCACCGAGAAGGCATACTCGACCGACGCCAACATCTGGGGCGCCACCCACGAGGCCAAGACCCTGGAGCACCTCGACACCGGCATCGAGACCATCGAGCCGATCATGGGCGTGCGGTTCTGGGACCCCGCGGTCGAGATCGCCGCCGAGGTCGTGACCATCGGCTTCGACCTGGGCCGCCCGGTGACGATCAACGGCAAGGAGTTCGCCACCCCGGTCGACCTGGTGATGGAGGCGAACGCGATCGGCGGACGGCACGGCATGGGCATGTCGGACCAGATCGAGAACCGGGTGATCGAGGCCAAGAGCCGCGGCATCTACGAGGCGCCCGGGATGGCGTTGCTGCACGCGGCCTACGAACGGCTGGTCAACGCGATCCACAACGAGGACACCCTGGCGAGCTACCACAACGAGGGACGGCGGCTCGGCCGGCTGATGTACGAGGGCCGCTGGCTCGACCCGCAGGCGCTGATGCTGCGGGAGTCGCTGCAGCGCTGGGTCGGCACGGCGATCACCGGAGAGGTGACGCTGCGGCTGCGGCGCGGCGAGGATTACTCGATCCTCGACACCTCCGGCCCGGCTTTCAGCTACCACCCGGACAAGCTGTCGATGGAGCGCACCGAGGACTCGGCGTTCGGCCCGGTGGACCGGATCGGCCAGCTCACCATGCGCAACCTCGACATCGCCGACTCGCGCGCCAAGCTTGAGCAGTACGCCAACCTCGGCATGGTCGGCACCACCCACCCCGCGCTCATCGGCGCGGCCCAGGCGGCCTCGACCGGACTGATCGGCGCGATGCCACGGGGCGGCGCCGAGGCCATCGCCTCGCGCGGCAAGGTCTCCGGCGACGACGAGATGCTCGACCGCGCCGCGATGGAGTTCGGCACCGACTGACCGGCTCGCCGAGCCGGGAGGTCCGCCTCACCCCGTCCGGCCCGGTCCGCCGGTGCCCGCGGTGGTGGCGGCCGGTGCCGCGATGGTGTGGCGAGCCTCCTGTTTTCCGGGAGGAGTGGCCCTTGTCGCCGGGGAGCGCGTCCGGGCGGGTGCGGGGTCGGCCCGCCGGCACGACAACGACGTCCCGGCGGTCAAGGCGCCCGCCGGTGCCGTGGGCCGGCGGGTGTCACTCCCCGGCCGTGCCGGGTTTCCCGCTGATGGACTCCTGATAGATGTCCGCGTAGGTGCGCGAGTCCTTGACCAGGTCGTCGCAGAAGGCGGCGACGTCGTTGCCGATGAGTTCCAGGACTCCCTTGCCGGCCGCGACGCCCTCCTCGAAGAAATCGACGATCCCTGGGAGCAGGGACCCGTCGGGCAGGTCGATCGGCCCGACCTTGAAGAGGTACCTCTGCATCTCCTTGTAGACGATCTGGTAGTCCGGCGGGAGCGCCTTGACCCGCGCCATGTGCGCCCGCCACTGCCTCTTGCCCTCGATGATGTCCTGGATGCCCACGTCAGCCTCCTAGCCGGCCCAATTTCCTTGCGACGTTCCTGTTCAACTGCTCGCGCCACCGGTCGCGATAGCTCCGAGCCCCTTCTCCGCCGGCCAGCGCCACGCAGAAGCCCTTGATGTCGTCACCCAGCACCTCGTGAATGCCCTGCCCATCGGCCGCCGTCTCTTCGAGCAGCCCCAGAGCGCCGTCGAGAATCGGCATCAGGTTTCGACCTGTGAAGTCCCCGTAGGGAAAAAGATGACCCTTGATCTCTTCCCACGCCGCCCGGTGGTCGGCCGGCAATACCTGGGCCCGGGCTTCGAACGCCTTGTATTCCCTGGTGAGATCGTTGCCGGTGATGGTCTCCCAGAAGTTCATCTCCCGCCCTCCTTGAGCTTGTCGATCCGTGATGTGATGTACTCCCATTTCGCCCAGAACGTCGCGAGTTCGTCGCGCCCCGCGTCGTTGAGCGCGTAGAACTTGCGCGGCGGGCCCAGCCCGGACGGTCGTTTCGTCACCTGGACGAGCTTGTTTTTCTCCAGCCGCAGCAGGATGGTGTAAACCGTCCCCTCGACGACGTCGGCGAAGCCGAGTTCGTTCAGCCGGCGCGTGATGGCGTACCCGTAGGTCTCCTCGCTGCCGATGATTTCGAGCACGCAGCCCTCGAGCGTGCCCTTGAGCATCTCCGTCAGGTCGTCCATCGTGGGTCCTCTTCGGTTCTCCTGGTACTCGGTGGTACCGAGTACCACTACACGGTAGCACAGAGTAGTGGACCAATGTCCAGCAGGCGGCGAGCGCAGACCACGGAAGCGACTCGAATCATCGGCGCCGCGCTGGCGGGCCGGCTCGAAGGAGGACCGGCCGTCGCCGGAGGCGTTCGGCGACGATCGGAACATCGCACAAACTCCCGCGTCGGTAATTGCCGCGATTGCGCAGAGACAGCCGCAGATTCCTCTATCAGGATGTGCGATCAAACAAGGTGTGAGCCGGATGAAACATCCAGTTCACCGTGGCGTCAGGAGTTCGCCGTGCTGTGGAGAAAGCTGCTCGTCCCGCTGATCTCGCTCATCCTCGTCCTGCCCGCCCTCGCCGGCGTGGGCACCGCCTCGGCGTCCACCGGCGCCGGGTCGGTCGCCGTCGACTACGGCGCCCCCGGCCCCTACGCCACCGCCGTGGAGGTCGGGGCGGTGACCACCCTGTACTACCCGCGCGACATCGCGCGAAGCGACCTCCGCCACCCCGTGATCGTGTGGGGCAACGGCACCTTCGCCTTCCCGGTCGTCTACCGGGATCTGCTGCTGCACTGGGCCGGTCACGGCTTCATCGTCGCCGCCGCCAACACCCCGCAGTCCAACCTCGGCGTCTCCATGCGCGCCGGCATCGACCTGCTCACCCGCAGGAACGCCGACCCGGGCAGCGCCTTCCACAACCGCGTCGACCTGGAGCGCATCGGCGCGTCCGGCCATTCGCAGGGCGGCGCGGCCGCCATCGTCGTCGGCGCCGACCCGCGCGTGGACACCATCCTGCCCATCCAGCCCGGACCGCTGGCCAACATCAACGCCGTGCACGGCCCGGCGCTCCTGCTGGCCGGCCAGCGCGACAGCATCGTCTTCCCCGCACTGGTGAAGGCCTTCTACAACGCCGCCGACCACATCCCCGCCATCTACGGCGAGTTGCGCGGGGCCGACCACTTCACCGTCGTGGGCGGGGCCGGGCCGTTCGCCGCGCCGACGACCGCCTGGTTCCGGCTGCACCTCATGGGCGACCAGGCGGCGCGCACCGAGTTCTTCGGTTCCGGCTGCGGCATCTGCGCCGACACCCGCACCTGGTCCGACGTCCGCCGCAACGCCCTGGCCACCCGGTTCCTCTCCGCCGCCCCCTGACCCGGTCCCGCGGACCGTTCCCGCCGTGACCCGCGGCGTCCCGATCTTCGTCGCCCCCGTCCCCGGCGCCCCCCGCGGCCCGGGGGCGGGGGCGACGGCCGCCCATCGAAAGGACCGAAATGGACATCATCGCGACCACCCGGCACGGCAAGGTCCGGGGCCGCGTCCAGGACGGGATCGCGACCTTCCTCGGCATCCCCTACGCCGCCCCGCCCTTCGGCGCCCGCCGCTTCCGCGCCCCAGCCCCCGCCGAACCCTGGCATGGGGTGCGTGACGCGGTGGAGTACGGGCCGACCGCTCCCAAACGGCCCTACCGGCCGCCTCTTGACCGGCTGATTCCCGATCCGGACATCCCCGGCGACGACTGTCTCAACCTCAACGTCTGGACTCCGGCCGCCGGTGAGGACCGGCTGCCGGTGCTGGTCTGGATCCACGGGGGCTCGCTGCGCAACGGTTCGGCGAGCCTGCCGCTCTACGACGGGCGGACCTTCGCGCGCGACGGCGTGGTCCTCGTCTCGATCAACTACCGGCTCGGGATCGAGGGATTCGGCGTCTTTCCCGACGCGCCCGACAACCGCGGCCTGCTCGACCAGATCGCGGCCCTCACCTGGGTCCGGGAGAACGTCGCCGCCTTCGGCGGAGACCCGGGGAACGTCACCGTGTGCGGCGAGTCCGCCGGAGCCATCAGCATCGCGGCCCTGATGACCAGCCCTCGCGCGAGCGGCCTGTTCCACCGGGCGATCCTGCAGAGCGGCCCGCCGCACACGGTCTCGCGCGGCGAGGGCGCGAAGATCGTGAAATCGATGGCGAGGGTGCTGCGGGTACCGGCCACGGCCGAGGCGTTCGCGGCGGTGGACCGCGAGCGGCTGCTGGGCGCGCAGGCCACGGTGGTCGGCGGGGCCGATCCGATCAGTGGCGGGCCCGGCTTCCACATCGTGGCCGACGGCGACGTGGTGCCCGCCGATCCTCCGCCTCCCGAGGTCGACCTGCTGCTGGGCTCCAACCGGGAGGAGTACCGGTTGTGGTTCGTGCCGACCGGGACGGTGGATCGGATCAGCGGTCTCACCCTGCGGCTGGCGCTGCTGAGGTTCCGGATCCCCGGGCGGGTGGCGCGGCTGTACCGGGCCACCCGGCCGGGTGCCGTGCCCGGGGAGATCCTCGGCGAGATGGCCACCGACCTGCTGTTGCGCGGCCCCCTCAACCGGCTCGCCGACTCCCGGCCGTCCCGGACGTTCGTCTACGAGTTCGCTTGGCGCTCGCCCGTCATGGGGCTCGGCGCGTGCCACGCGCTGGAGATCGGTTTCGTCTTCGACAACCTGCGCTTCGGCGAGGAACTGGCCGGGCCCGGCGCCCCCCAGCCGCTGGCCGAGGCCATGCACCGTGCCTGGGTGGCCTTCGCGACCTCGGGAGACCCCGGCTGGGACGCCTGGGACGCGCGCCGGCCCGTCATGGTCTTCGACCATCCCGGCACGGGCGTGGTCCTCGCGCCGAGACAGGAGGAGCTGCGCGCGTGGCTCTAGGCGAGATCCCTGGCGACGAGCGCCGCCTGCAGCAGCCGCGCCTCGGCGGGGACCGCGAGGTCCAGGCCGGTCAGCGCGCTCACCCGGTGCAGCCGGTAGTCCAGCGTGTTGCGGTGGACGCACAACTCCAACGCGGTCTGGCGGCGGTTGTGCCCGCGCTCGACGAACACGCGCAGCGTCTCCAGCAGGTACGGATGCCCCTCCAGCGGGTCGAGCTTGGCCGCCAGCCGGACCAGCCCGTCACCCGGACGCGCGAGCTGATACTCCAGCAGCACGTCGTCGAGGCGGTAGACCCCGGGCGGGCGGCCGAGCCGCTGGACGAGTTCCAGCACGCGGCCCGCCTCCGCCGCCGCCGACGGAATGGCCGCGGGTTCGGCGGCCGGGGCGGCGGCGGCGAGAACGGGCCGTCCCACCTCCTCCCCGAGCGTGACCATCAGGCCCGGCAGGTCGGGCCTGCCCGGGAGCAGCGCGATCCCGGCGACGTGGTCCATCAGCACCGGGATGCCCGTGTGGGCGTCGAGCGAGGACTGCACCAGCCTGGCCGGCGGGTTCGACGCGAACGCGAACGCCACGACCTCGTGCTCGCCCGCCACCGCGACCCGCGCCGCCTCGGCCAGCTCCTCGTACGGCCGCCCGGCCAGCAGGGCGGTCAGCAGGGCCCGCCGTACCCGCTTGTCCTCGCTGTGGATGTCCTCCTGGGCGTGCAGGTGGGCGAGCACGACGGCGGGCATGATCGCGTGCAGGCAGGCGAGCAGGTTCGCGCCCGCCCCGGCCAGCTCCTCGGGCTCCGCGGTCTCGGCCAGCGCCTGCCACCACACCTCGGCGCCGGTCAGGTAGGCGGCGATCACCGCCTCCAGGGGCACGCGTTCCTCGGCCCGGCGCGCCGACCACTCGATGAGCCGGGTCAGGTCGCCCGGACCCGTCGCGCCGCCGTCGCGCAGTGCCCGCAGCAGCAGGCCGAGCACCGCCACGATCGACCGGGTCACCTCGCCCTCGAGCGTCTGGCGCGGCAGTTCCCCGTAGAACGGCACCTCCGCCGCGCAACGCGCGACCACGGCCGCGGAGAGGTCACCGGCTCGGGAGGCCATCCGGGCGTGTAGATCGGGCATCGGCGAATCGTCACATCGTCCGGACCTCGCCGTCAATCACCGCCCCGTCAACGCCCGCACGACGCCGGCGACCGCCCGTTCTCCCGGCGCTCGTGCCGGCCACGCCCGCGGAACGCGAACGTGCCCGGCACGGGTCCCGGCCGCGGGAAGGTCGTTCGGCGAGGGCGTGCGCCGCGGGTCCTAGGCCCATGGTCCGATGCGGTGGCCGCGGGACGGGCCGTAGCGTCGGTGTCTCGTCCAGAGAGAGGCAGGCCGATGACGTTTCTGGTGACCGGGGCGACGGGCAAGGCGGGTCGGCACGTGGTGGACCATCTGCTCCGCGCGGGCCGGAGGGTGCGCGCGCTGACGAGGGATCCGGCCGGGGCGGGCCTGCCGGAGTCGGTGGAGGTGGTGCGGGGCGATCTCACCGATCCCGGAACGCTGGGGCCGGCCCTCGACGGCGTCGAGGGCGTGCACCTGCTGACCACGGGCGGCGACGACTACGCCACGCTGCGGACCGGGCCGGAGCTGGCCAGGCTGGCGGAGAAGGCGGGGGTGCGGCGGGTCACGCTGCTGTGGAACGGCCGGGTGGGTCCGGTGGAGGAGGCCTTCGCGGCGAGCGGCCTCGAATGGACCGGGCTGCGGCCGGTCGACTTCATGAGCAACACGCTGGCCTGGGCACCGGCCATCAGGGCGGAGGGGGAGGTGCGCGAGCCGTTCGCCGACGTTCCCGGCGGGCTCGTGGACGAGGCCGACGTCGGCGCCGTGTCGGCGGCGGTGCTCGTGCGCGGCGGCCACGCGGGCAGGACATATGTGCTCACGGGGCCTCAGGTGCTCAGCAAGCGCCGCCGCCTGGCCGTGATCGCGGAGGTGACAGGCCGTCCGCTCCGCCTCGTCGAGCTCACCGAGGAGCAGGCCCGGCAGGGCTGGCGGCAGGCGGGACACGCCGAGGAGCTCGTCGAGCTGCTCGCCTCCTGGCATGGCGACCCGCCGCCGGAGTCCGTCTCCATCTCGCCCGCGGTGCGTGAGATCACCGGTCGCGAGCCGCGCTCGTTCGAGGAGTGGGCCGCCGAGCACGCCGCCCGCTTCGGCGCGGAGGTCTAGATGGTTGATCGGGGAATTGGTGCAGGTCGATTAGGTCAGTGGTCGTAGGCGATCAAGGATCGTTTACGCGGCGTGCCGATCTTCCAGTTGAACCGGATCGCGACGTTCAGGGCCAACAGGCGCTGGATCACTCGGGTCCACAGCCCGGACAGGATCCGGGCGCCGTGCTGGTCGAGGCCGAGTTGCCCCTTCAGGGGCCAGTTCACCGATTCGATGCGTTGGCGCAGCCAGTTGGGGAAAGCGTGGTCGGGTTCGTCCTTGCGGGCGGGGCCGACCACGGTGATGCCGAACTCGGTGAGCAGGGTGCATTCGAAGTCCGCGCCGGCGAAGCCCTTGTCGCACACGTCGATGGTGCCGGGCGCGGGTCGGTTCTTCGCCTCGGCGAGCATCGGCACGACGGCCTCGCGTTCACCGTAGAGCTTGGGGTTGACCAGCCCGAAGCCGGTGACCATCCCGTCGGGGGTGGTGATGAGCATGAGCTTGCTGCCCCAGTAGAAGCGGCGATCACGAAGCCCCCCAGCGGTCCGACGTGTGTAGACACGCCGAACCTGGACACTCTTCGTTCTCCAGTCACACACCCACCACGGTGTGTCGCGGCTGGATACCCCTACCTGCCGCTAAATCCCGATCAACCATCTAGACGAGAGGTTCCGAAGTGGGCCGGTGGTCGTGGGCGATCGGTGACCGGGTGACCGGTGCACCGGTCTCGTCGTCGCGCCAGATCGCCGCGGCCGTAGCCGGGATGCGCCGGGCGGCGCGGACGTCGATGCCCTCGAAGGTCCGCCCGCCGTGTCGTTGCAGGTCGAGTCGTCCTTCTCCGTGGAATCCGGCGGTACCGGCCCGGTGCTCTCGAAGACGTCCCGCGGCGCCGGTCGTGGAGGGCTCGCGCTCCGGGTGAGCGGCGGACGGCGGCGAAAGCACCCTGGCGGCGGGTCTGTTCATCCCTTCAGGCCCGAACGGGAGATGCCCTCGATGACCCAGCGCTGGGCGACGAGGTAGAGCACGATCACCGGCAGGCTGGCGATCACCGCTCCGGCCATCAACAGGTCGTAGCGGATGCTGTTGGCGCTCTGGAAGTTGCCCAGGCCCGCCGGCAGGGTCAGGGACTCGGGGCTGAGCAGCACGAAGATCGGCCACAGGAAGTCGTTCCAGTTGGTCAGGAACGACAGCAGGAACAGCGTGACCAGCGCCGGGCGGGCCAGCGGGAGCGCGATGGTGGTGAAGATCTGCCACCGGTTGCAGCCGTCCAGCTCGGCGGCCTCCTCCAGTTCGCCGGGCAGGGTGACGAAGAACTGCCGCAGGAAGAACACGCCGAACGCCCCGGCCGCCGCCGGGACGATCACCGCCGGCAGGCTGTCCACCCAGGCGAGCTCGTTGACGATCAGGAAGTTGGGGATCAACAGCACCACCGGCGGCACGAACAGCGTCGCCACGACCGTCGCGAAGATCGTGTTCCGGCCGCGGAAGCGGAGCCGGGCGAGCGCGTACGCGGCCGGCGCGGCGGTTACCAGAACCAGGGCCGCGTGGCCGGTGGCGGCGGCGAGACTGTTGACGAACCAGGTCACGATCGGGCTGTCGGCGCTGCCGAGCAGCTCCCGGTAGGCGTCCAGAGAGGGCGGGTCCGGGATCCACTGCGGCTCGGTGGCCCCCGCCGCCTCGCGGGTCTTGAACGAGGTGGAGAGCATGTAGAGCAGCGGGCTCAGGTAGAGCGCCGCGATCACCGCCAGGACGAGATGCAGCAGGGCGCGCCGCAGCCGCCGGGTGTCGAGGGTCATCGCCCGCTCCTGTCTCTGAAGGCGCCGAAGACCAGGGCGCTGGCCGCCATCAGGAACGCGGCGAGGATGAAGCTCATCGCGGACGCGGTGCCCATGTCGAACTGGCGCAGGCCGGTCTCGGCGATGAGGTAGATCGCGGTCTTCGTCTGGTCGGCGGGGGCGCCACGGGTGATCAGGTAGGACTGGCCGAACATGTTGGCCGACGCCAGGATCGTGGCGTTGACCACGAACACCATGACGGGCCGCAGCCCCGGCAGGGTCACCGACTGGAACCGTTGCCAGGCGGAGGCGCCGTCGACCATCGCGGCCTCGTGCAACTCGCGCGGGATGTCCTGAAGCCCGGCGAGGAAGATGACCGAGTTCAGGCCGAGCGTCCACCAGACCGTCACGCCCACGAGGGCGACCCAGGCGGGCGGTACGTCGTTGGTCCACTGCACGTTCAGGCCGAGGTAGTGGTTGACCAGGCCGATGTTGCCGTCCAGCAGGAACTGCCAGACGAACCCGACGACCGCCACGCCCAGCACGTACGGCGCGAAGTAGACGGCGCGGTAGACGTTGCGTCCCGCGAAGCGGCCGTTCATCAGCAGCGCGGTGAGCAGGGGCAGCACGATGAGCAGCGGCACCGACGCGACGGTGAAGATGCCGGTGGCCCGCATGGCCGTCCAGAACCGCGAGCCGTCCACGCTGGCCGGGTCGAACAGGTCGGCGTAGTTCTCCAGCCCGACGAACGGCTTGTCCGGGAGGTTGATGTCCCACTCGTGCAGGCTGGTCCAGAACCCGAAACCGATCGGCAGCGCCATGAAGACGGCGAACAGCGCGAGGTAGGGGGCGAGGAAGGCGTAGGGCGTCCAGGCCCGCATCCTGGGCGTGGTGGTCCCGGCGGCGGGGGGCCGGTCCGGCCCGGCGGTGGGGGACCGGCCCGTCTGCTTGGCGAGCAGGCTCACTTCTCGTACTTCCGCTTGTTGGCGGCGAGCAGCTTGTCGGCGGACGCCACGCCCTCCTTCAGCGCGTCGGCCGGGGACGACTGCTTCAGCACGGCCTTGGCCACCGCGAGCTCCAGCGCCTTGGACTGCACGTCCCCGACGCCGGGCAGCGGCGGCAGGAAGCGGAAGATGTTCACGTCGGAGGCCAGCCTGATCTGCGGCAGGTCGGCGATCGCGGGGTCCTGGCGGGCGGAGTTGCGCGCCGGGATCATCCCGGCCTTGGCCCACTCGGTGGACTGGCGGCTGATGTGGTCGATGAAGAACTTGGCCGCCTGGACCTTGTTCGGGTCCTTGCCCGCCTGGGAGGTCATCACGAAGTTGTGCGAGGAGGCCCAGGCCGCGGCCGTGCCGCCGATGTTCGGGATCGCGGCCAGGTTCCACTTCAGCGACCTGGCGTTGGTCTTCAGGTCGTTGATCTGCCAGATGCCGTCCCAGGTGAAGCTGACCTTGTCGTTCTTGAAGGCGGCGTACTGGCTGTCCTGGGCGACCTTGGCCGGGCTGAAGCCCTTGTCGATCTGCTCGACCATCCAGCCCAGGGCCTGTGCTCCCTGCTCGGAGCCCCAGAGCGCCCGCATGCCGTCCTCGCTGTAGAGCTCGCCGCCGAACTGCCAGAGCAGGCTCATGAACATCAGGTGGGCCGGCCACTTGCTGGGCATCCAGAACGGGTTCTCGATGCCGGCCTCCTTCAGCCTGCCCAGGGCGTCCTCGTACCCGGCCCTGTCGGCGGGGGCCTCGCTGAGTTCGATCTTCTCCAGGTGGGACGTGTTCCAGTAGTCGCCCAGGCTGTGCACGTCGAGCGGGACGCTGTAACGCCTGCCGTCGTAGATCCCGGCGTTCCACACGGCGGGGATGAAGTCGGACTCGCTGAGCTTCAGCGCGCCGACCACGTCGTCCAGCGGGATCAGCGTCTTCCGGGTGGCGAAGGTGCCGATCCAGTCGTTGTGGATGATCGCCACGTCGGGGCCCTTGCCCGCGGCGATGGCCGTCGGCATGGCCGGGTAGAGGTCCTCCCAGCGCCGGGTCACGTTGCGGACCTCGATGCGGCCGGAGTACTCCTTGTTGAACGCCTCCAGCATGGTCCGCATGTGCGGGCCGTCGCCGCCGGTGAAGCCGTTCCAGTAGTCCAGGGTCACCTTGGGGCCGGTGTACTCCCCGCCGGCGAAGGTCGGCGCGTTCGAGGCCGGGGCGGCGGCACCGGATCCGATCTTGGTACCGCCTCCGCAGGCGGCCAGGGCGGCGGTGAGGCCGGCGGCGCCGGTCAGGCCCATGAACGAACGGCGGGACAGGGGACTGGTCATGTTCCTACTCCTGGGGGGAAGGCGCGAAGCGGACGATGTTCCACGAGACGGGGGAGAGGTTCAGGGAGGCGCTGCGGCCCCGCAGGCGCGGGCCGTCGCCCGGCCGGGGGACGACGCGTCCGGGCGCGCCGGCGGAGTTGACCGCCGACAGGTCGTCGTCGGTGAGCTCCAGGTGCTCCACGGGCCGCAGGCCCTCCGGCAGCGTGAGCTCCAGCGCGCACGGGCCGTGCCGGTCGCGGTTGACCACGAACAGCGTCAGCTCGCCGGTCGCCTCGTCGTGCGTGGCGGTCGCCCAGATCGCGGGCGCCTCCCCGTATTTGGAGGTCGGGATCACCTCGCATTCCGGCTCCACCCGCAGCACCTGGCCGCGGGCGTGCCGGGCGGTCAGCGCGAACGGGTGGAAGATGCTCTGCCGCCACGCCGGGCCACCCGGCTCGGTCCTGATCGGGGCGATCACGTTGGCCAGCTGCGCCTGGCAGGCGACGCCGACCCGGTCGGTGTTGCGCAGCAGCGTGATGAGCAGGCTGCCGACCACCACCGCGTCGGTCACGTCGTAGGTGTCCTCGATCAGCCGCGGGCGCTCCTCCCAGTCCAGCGACGACTCTCCGGGGAAGCGGCTCTGGTACCAGACGTTCCACTCGTCGAAGGAGAGCTTGATCCGCTTCTTGCTGCGTAGCTTCGCGCCCACGTGGTCGGCGGTGGCCGTGATCGAGCGGATCATGTGCTCCATGTCGGCGCCGCTGGCGAGGAAGGAGTCGGCGTCGCCGTCGGAGGGGTCGTAGTAGGCGTGCAGCGAGATGTAGTCGACCATCTCGTACGTCGCCTCCAGCACCTCGGCCTCCCAGGCGCCGAACGTCGGCATGCCGCTGTTGGAGCTGCCGCAGGCCACCAGCGACAGGCCGCCGTCGAAGCGCTTGAGCGCCCGCGCGGTCTCGGCGGCGAGCCGGCCGTACTCGGCGGCGGTCTTGTGACCCATCTGCCACGGGCCGTCCAGCTCGTTGCCCAGGCACCACAGCCGCACGTCGTGAGGCTTGTCGACGCCGTGCGAGCGGCGCAGGTCCGACAGGCGCGTGCCGCCGGGGTAGTTGGTGTACTCGACCAGTTCCAGCGCCTCGGCCACCCCCCTGGTGCCGAGGTTGAGCGCCATCATCGGCTCGACGCCGGCCTTGGCGGCCCAGGCCATGAACTCGTTGAGCCCGAAGCCGTTGCCCTCCAGGCTCCGCCAGGCGAGGTCCAGCCGTGCCGGCCGCTCCTCGGCCGGGCCGACGCCGTCCTCCCAGCGGTAGTTGGAGACGAAGTTGCCCCCCGGGTAGCGGACCAGCGTCACCCCGAGCTCGCGGGTCAGCTCCAGCACGTCGGTGCGCAGGCCGTCGGCGTCGGCCAGCGGGTGGCCGGGCTCGAAGACGCCGGTGTAGACGCAGCGGCCCATGTGCTCGACGAAGGAACCGAAGAGCCGGGGCTCAACCGGGCCGATCCGGAAGGCGGGGTCCAGGGTGAGACGGGCGGTGGTCGCCAAGACACGACCTCTCTGTTAACGCGACATTTCGTGGTAGAGGGTTTCTACAACGTTGTTTCAACGTTGTAAACAGGTGCTTCGGAAGTCGATACCGGGGCGTTACGATCGTCGGGATCGGATCTCGTGCGATCCGTGGAGTATCGGTCGGGCCGGGCGGCGGAGACCGCGGCGAGAATGGGGGAGCGGGTGGGAGCGAGCCTGCGCGACATCGCGCGCCTGGCGGGGGTGTCGGTGAAGACCGTCTCCAACGTCGTCAACGGGTACGCCCGCGTGTCGCCCGTGACACGGGCCAAGGTCGAGGAGGCGCTCTCCCAGCTGGAGTACCGGCCCAACCTGTCGGCCAGAAGCCTGCGTCAGGGACGCGCCGGCGTGATCGCCCTGGCGCTGCCCGAGCTCGACGCCCCCTACTTCGCCGAACTGTCCAGATTCGTCATCGACGCCGCGGCCGAGCTGAGGTGGCTGGTGGTCATCGAGCAGACCGACGGAAGCCTGGAGCGGGAGCGGCGCATCCTCGACGGGGTCCGCGACCACCGGGTGGACGGGGTGATCCTCAGCCCCATCGCCATCGGCGCCGACGAGCTCGCGGCGCGCACCGACGCCACCGCGCTCGTGCTGCTGGGCGAGCGGATCCACGACGGCCCCGCCGACCACGTGGCCATCGACAACGTGCGGGCGGCGCGCGACGTCACCGAGCACCTGATCGGGCTCGGCCGCACCCGCGTCGCCGCGCTCGGCGCCGAGGACAACGCCGCCAGCGGCACCGCCCCGCTCCGCCTCGCCGGGTACCGCGAGGCCATGGCCGCCCACGGACTGCCCGAGACGGTCGCCACGGTCGAGCGCTACCGCAGGGACCAGGGGGCGGCGGCGATGGCCGCGCTGCTGGCGCGCGCCGAACCGCCCGACGCGGTCTTCTGCTTCAACGACCTGCTGGCACTGGGTGCCATGCGGACCATCCTCTCCGCCGGCCTGCGGGTGCCCGAGGACGTCGCGCTGGCCGGCCTCGACGACATCGAGGACGGCCGTTTCAGCACCCCGACCCTGACCACGGTCGCTCCCGACAAGGCCCAGCTGGCCCGGATCGCGGTCGACCTGCTCAAGCAGCGGATCGACGGCCCCGCCGACCGCCCCCCGAAGGAGGTGGGCGCGGGCTACCGGCTCATGGTCAGGGAGAGCACCGTCGGGCGGTGACCGGCGTGTCCTTTCCGGGGATCCGGCCGTCCTCGTGACCACGGTCCGGCAATGAATCTACATTGTAAAGGCCCCGGCCCGATTTTCAAGATCATTTACGGTGGGCCGATCCGGCACCCGGCGCGCGACGGCGACTTCCGGTTCGACGACCACCGGATCACCGGCTCCACCCCCGTGCCGTGCGGGATGTCGCGCCCGGCCGTACTTCTCGTCCGGAACCCCTTCGAGGGGATCGCCGACGCGATCCCCTCGATTCGCCGCGGGGGCCGGGGGAAGGCCGGGGGCGCGGCCTCCCCCCGGTCGTGCCGGGGGAGCGTCAGTAGCCGTAGCGGCCCTTGAGGTGGCGCCACCAGTCGCGGAACATCCAGGCGTCGAAGTCGGTGATCTGGCTCGCGCTGCCGGCCTTCATGAGGAATCCGCCGACCCCGGAGGGTGTCCAGTCGTAGAAGTCGTCCAGCCCGAAGCTGTGCCCGATCTCGTGCAGCAGGATGTGGATGTTGTCGGAGCCGAGCGCGCCGACGAAGTACTCGCTGCCCACGCGCTGGCCCCAGTCGCCGCCCGCGCCGCCGCCCATCCCGGCGGTGAGCCACAGGGACATGTCGTAGTGGCGCGCGGCCCCGCCGGGACAGTTGGGGTACTGGCCGTTCTGGTTGAAGAAGCGCCCGCACGGTTCGGCGCACTGCGGGGCGCCCTCGCGGATGTTGTTGACGTAGATGTCGACGGAGTTGTCGCTCCACTGCAGCGTGGCGCGATCGCGCACGGCCCAGCCGACGACCTTGACGGGGACGTCGGTGTAGGGCCAGTTGTTGTGGCCGGTCATCAGGCCGGTCCACTTCTTGACCTGGCGGGTCAGGGCGGCGTGGATCTGGTCGCGCAGCGCGGCGGAGACCGGCGCGCTCGACTCCCAGCGCACGCAGTAGTTGAGGCTGCCGCCGTTGGCCATGACCTGGTCCCACCCGTAGTTCCTGAAGGTGTTCAGCTGCGGGTAGGTGCTCTCGTAGTGCTGCCACACCTGGTTGAGCGGGGTGACCAGGTTCGACGGCGGGTTCCAGCCCGTGCCGCCGCTGGGGACGGTGCCGTTGGCCTTGACCTCCAGCAGGCCGACCGAGGAGGTGCCGGTGAGCAGCACCCGCAGCCTGGTCGTGGTGACGGAGGTGAAGGTGACGTGGTTGTACTGGTTGAGTGCCCGGTTGTAGGCGCTCGCGCCGGCCAGGTCGACGTAGGCGCTGCCGTTCCACGACTGCAGTCTCCACGACGCCGGGACGCGCACGCCGCCGTTGTCGTCGAAGAAGTAGACGTCGGCCGAGGTCAGCGTTCGAGCGGACGACCAGGTGAGCAGCGCCCACTGCTCGCCGGTGTTGGGCCAGGTGCCCCAGCGCCGGTTGACGGTGTCGTTGGACGAGGGCGGGTCGATCCCGTCGTTGACCGCCGCGACGCTCTCCCAGGCGGAGGTGTAGGAGGCCGACGCGGTCGCCGACGGAGCCAGGTTGGGGTCCGCCGCCGCCGCGGCGGGCACCGTGCCGCCGGGAGAAAGGAGCAGGCCGAGCACCAGGGCGGGAACCGCTGCCGCCCACCATCGTTTCATCGGGAACCTCCGTGTGTCGTCGTTGTCGCGTCGCCGGGACGATCGAAGGCCGCGGTGCCGGTGGCCCCCGATCCCGGTGGGCCCGCCGGTCAGGTCGGTGGGCCTCGACGTGGTGCTAGAGCGCCATCCACTCCAGGACGCCGGTGGAGTAACCCGTCCTTGAGGTGATGTTCAGCCGCAGCCGGGTCGTGGAGATCTGGCCGAAGGTGGTGACGTTGTAGGTGTTCGCGCCGACGCCGCAGGCGGACTGGCCGGGCACGTTCACGTAGGCGCTGCCGTTCCAGTACTGGACCTGGCAGGACGCGGGCAGGTCGATGCCCTGGTCGTCGTCGAACCAGTAGGTCGCGACCTTGCTCAGGGTGCGCGCGGACGGCCACTGGTACTCGATCCACTCGGTGCCCTGGTGGCTCCAGTTGCCGTAGGCGCCGTGGCTGTGGTCGGCCGAGCCGGAGGGGAGGAACCCGTCCTTGATCGCGCCGAGTGTCTCCCACGGGGAGACGTAGGAGGTGGACGCGGTCGCCGTCAGCGCGTGGTTGGTGCCGGCCGGAGGCTGGCCGCCCCCGCCGCCGATCGGGGTCGTGGTCTGCACGACCTTCTGCATGGTGCCGTCGGCGTTCCAGTACAGCTTGTCCAGGGTGACCGAGCGGCGGAAGTTACCGCCGCCCGGGGCTCCGGCGTTGTGGTAGACCATGTACCACTGGCCGTTGAACTCGATGATCGCCGGGTGGTTGGTGGTCGAGGTGACCTGGTCGAGCACGACGCCGCGCTGGGTCCACGGGCCCATCGGGTTACTCGCCGTGGCGTAGCGGATGCAGGCGTAGCCGGGCTGGGAGCAGCCGGAGTCGTTGGCGGCGTAGGCGAGATAGTAGGTGCCGTTCCGCTTGAACATCCAGGGGGCCTCCCAGAAGTTGCTCACTCCCGAGGGGGTGACGACCGGGCCGTCCAGGTTGATCATGTCGGGCTTGAGTTTGGCGGCGCGGACGCCGTAGTAGGAGCCCCAGTAGATGTACGCCTGGCCGTCGTCGTCGGTGAAGACGGTCGGGTCTATGTTGAGCGGCGAGGAGTTCGGGGTGCTGTCGCTGATCAGCGGCCCGCCCTTGGCGTCGGTGAACGGGCCGAGCGGGGAGTCGCCGACCGCGACGCCGATGTTCATCCACCCGGGGCCGTTGCCGTTGATCGACGTGTACCAGTAGTACTTGCCGTTGCGCGGTTCGACCTCGCTGGCCCAGGCGTCGCCGCCGGCCCACGGGAAGCTGGAGAGCGACAGCTTCGCCCCCTGGTCGGTGAAGGTGGCGGCGTCGGTGGAGGTGTAGACGTGCCAGTCGCGCATGACGAAGTTGGTGCCTCCGGCGGGGGCCTCGTCATGGCCGGTGTAGAGGTAGAGGGTGTTTCCCACGACCAGCGCGGCCGGGTCGGCCGTGTAGATCGCGGTCGTGATCGGGGTCGCGGCCCTGGCGGGCACGGTGGTGGAGGGGACGAGTGCGATCGCGACGATCGCGGCGAGGATGGCGGTCCATCGTCGTCTCATACGGCGCTCCTGGGGGGTCGGGGGAGTTTCGCGCGACATTTGTTTGCGTTAACATTTCGTTTTGGAAAAGCATCTTTAAGCCCTCCGGACGAGGGCTGGGAGATGTGTTTCCATCTGGGTTTCCCGAGTGTTTTCCATAACGTGAAACCTGTCAAGCCCTTGCTTGACTAAGGCTGTCTGAGCTGCGACAACAATGAAAAAGGGCACGTTTAAGGCGGCGGTTCACCGGCTGAAAAATACATTTTCAACGACGCCGGACGGACCGCTGTGTTTCCCTTCTGGTTCACCTCCCTAAGGGCTCACGGTGCCCTCCCGGTGCTTTCTCTGACGACCAGCTCCGTTCCGATGACCCTGACGGTTCCCTCGGCGCCCTCGGCGCCTTCAGCGCTCTCCTCGATCCCCCGGAGCAGCAGGTGGCAGGCGTGGTCGCCGAGGGCGCGGAAGTCCTGGCGGACCGTGGTCAGCGACGGCCGCAGATAGCCGGTCTCGGGGATGTCGTCGAAACCGACCACGCTGACGTCCTCGGGGACGCGCCGTCCCGCCTCGCGCAGCGCGCGCAGCACCCCCAGGGCCATCTGGTCGTTGGCCACGAAGATCGCCGTGACGCGCGGGTCGTCGGCCAGGTGCCTGCCCAGCCGGTGGCCGGACCGCGGGCTCCAGTCGCCGGACAGGACGTCGGGCACCGGCCGTCCCCCGGCCTCCAGGGCCGAACGCCACCCCTGGACGCGTCCCCGCGCGGCCGTCCAGTCGGCCGGGCCGGAGATGTGCCACACCGTCTCGTGACCCAGGTCCAGCAGGTGCCCGGTGGCGCCGGCCGCGCCGCCGGCCTGGTCGGTCATGACGACCGGGACGGGCATGCCCGGTCCCGCGTCCACCGCGATCAGGGGAGGGCCGGGCGGGAGGTCGCGCACGCCGTCGGCGGCCGCCTCGTGCGGCACCACGACGATGACGCCGTCGACCTTCTGGGCGCGCAGCCTCCGCACCCCCTCGCCGATCGAGCCGGGGTCGGCCGAGTCGAGGCAGGCGATGCTGACCGCGTACCCGTGCCGCCTGGCGGCCCGCTCGACGGCGTACAGCGTGGTGGCCGGGCCGTGCAGGGTGAGGTCGAGGCCGACCACCCCCAGCACGCCGGAGCGGCCGGTGACCAGCTGGCGGGCGATCTGGTTGGGCCGGTAGCCGAGTCTCTCCACCGCCGCCAGGACGCGCGCCCGGGTGTCGGGGCTCACCCGCTCGGGGACGCTGAGCGTACGTGACACCGTCATGGTCGACACCCCGGCCAGCGCCGCCACGTCACTCATCACCACCGATCTGGCCCGCGCCCGGCCGGCGTGCTCCGGTGTCATGCGGCACCTCCCGTCGTGTCGTCGTCCGCGCCGGTCCCGGGCCGGGGGGCGGCGGGCCGGAGGGGCGGCGCCGTGGCGGCGCGCCCCTGCCCGAACCGGAGGGGACGCGCCCAGGGGCGCGTCCCCACGCCTGGACCGCGGGGGGCGTGCCGTCCCGGCACGCCCCCCGCGGGGCGGAGGTCAGGTCCCGTAGGCCTTGACCTCCAGCAGGCCGACGGAGGAGGTGCCGGTGGCGGTGAGCAGCACCCGTAGCCG
>NZ_JBPJUQ010000050.1:0-81531 GCF_051192615.1 Streptosporangium sp. G11 | reverse complement strand
TCATCGGCACGCTGATCGCCATGGTCTTCCGCTTCTGGGCGCTCCGGAAGTGGGTCTTCCCCGACGAGAAGGCCCAGTCCGGCAGCGTGCGGCTGGCTCCCACTCCCGATTCCACAGACGAGGCGGCTTGATGGCAGCGAATTCAGAGAATCCAGAAGCCGTTTCGGCGGTTGGACTGCTTCATGCCGCTGCTGCGCCCCACGAGCCCGGCCCCGCGGATGACCGCCGAACAACATATACGGAGCGTACGGATCTACGACACGTCCCACTCCACGGATCACAAAAGTCCCGTAAGCCCGACATCACGGAGCGTTATCAAAGCTCATGATCACGCGGATCTGCTCGGACAATGCTCATGATCAGCCGCACTTGCCCACGGAATCGCAAATCCCACAGGTGTAGGTTCCACGCTTCGGTGTCACATGCTGCTCCTGTGAGCTGGGCGTTTTGGCGGTTCCGCGTTCCGTGTCATCTTGATCGTTCCGCGCTTGGTGTCATTTCCTCGGCGTCCGGCGGAAAGACAGCACCTGTGAAAGCGGCCTTGGAGTCCATTGCTTTGCGGGTGCTGGCGCCACCGCTTGGGCGGAGCGGGACGCCCAGGTCCTGGGCTCGGTTGATGATGTAGGTGGTGCTGGTGCCCTTCTCGCGTGCGATGTCTGCCAGGGTCCTGCGGCGTGTGACGTACTGCTCGTAGAGCCAGGCCCGGTCGATGATGTTGTGCTGTTTGAAGTAGCGCCCGACCTTCCGCAGTTCGATGCCGTACTCCGCTGCGAGCCTGGTCACGGTGGATTTCGATACTCCGACGTCGATCGCGATGGTGCGCGCAGACTGATGCTCGTCGAGGTAGCGGCGGCGAAGTTCCTCTTCGGTGAGCACTTGGCGGGCGGCGTGGCTCACCTGGCCGAGGGCGCGGGCTTGGGCGGTGCTGAGCGGTGGGGCCGGGATCGGGTGTTCCTCAAGGAGGAGACGCACGGCCTCGATACTGACGCCGAGCGTCTGGGCGGCTGATCCGGCTGGGTAACGGCGTCCGCGAGTCAGCTCGTGCAGGCGATCGATGTTGATGGTCGACGGGTCAGTGCCGGGCAGGTCGAGACCGTCGAGTATTCCGAGTGGCGGGCACCAGGCCACCGGTTCGCTCTGTAGTCCGCATCCGCTGACGAAGTCGCGCGCGACTTGCCTGAGTGCGTTCGCGAGTTGCGGAGACCACACCTCTGTGAAGCGCTCGGCTTCCGCGCGGAAGCAGTTCACGTCAGTGGTGGGGAAGTCAGGCGCGAGGTCAAGGGGCATGCCGCTGATCTGGTTGAACAGGACGCATCGCGCGATGCGAGCACGTCGCCCGATTTCTGGAGATTGGCCGCTTTGGCGGCAGATCTCCACCCACTGTTTGGCGGGTAGCAGGTTCGAGTAGTCCAGGGTGCGGCGTCGCTGGTAGTCGATGGGGATGTCGTTCTCGTCCAGGTAGTGCACGAGGTGAACCAAAGCCGCGGCAACGGGTTCCCAGCACTGCCGGTCGTACAGCATCTGCAGGACGCGCGATAGCGAGTTGCCGTCGCTGATCGACCCGAGCATCGATGCGGCCTCGTCGAGTTCAAGTTTGGTCCCGACCAAAAGCGCCGCTGCGGCCAGCACGGGTGCCAGGATTCGCTGGTAGGCGCCGCTGGAGGGGCTCAGCCGCACGGCCCACGACGGCCACAGCGTGGCAGGGAGTTTGTGTGAGCGCCGGCGGATCTGCCGGGCGGTGGCGGACGGCGAGGAGGGAAGCGCGACGGTTTGGAATCGCAGTTGATCGCTCGGGCGAAGAAGCGGTCCGAGTGCGGCCAGTTGCACGGTCTGTAGGACGGTGCCGGTGCCGCGACCCCAGCTCCGGATGGTGGTGGTCGTGGTCTTCTCGGATCCGTCGCGAGTCTTGCCGATCACCGTGCGCAGCGCGTGGGCGGCTGAGTCCAAATGTTCCTCGCCGAGCACCTGCATCGCGGTGATGACCGCGACTGCGGTCATCACCGCGGTCGGCGGCGCCATAGCCCCTGGACGGCCCTTTGCAGCCGCTCGTCGCTCCAGTTCGTTGCTTGGCTGGGGGGTGAGGTAGATGCCGAGGGTGTCGGCAGGAACCCTTGCCGCCAAGTCGTCAGCGCCCAGGTGGGTCAGCATCCGGCTGGCGACTGCGCGTAGTTCGGAGAGCGCCACGGCGGAAGGCTGGGGATGTCGAGAATACTGGCCGAATTCCGCGCGGCCGGTCTCGATCATTTTCATGATCAGATGCTGGGCCTCAATCACAGGATGGCCGGTGGGCAGACGGAGAACCTCAGCCTGGGTGAGGTCCTGGTCACATCCGCGAGGAGCGGTGAGGTCAGTGCCCCGTGGCGGGCGCGCGCCGCAGCGTCCCGGGATCGGCAGGCTGTGGCGTGAGAAGGGGCGTGCTCGTGTGAGGCGCCGGCATCCTAGGCAGGTGTCCACGAGTAGGAGGGAGTGGCGGGTGCATGCGAACGACCAGCCCAGGCGCCACTCCAATTTCCATCGTCCGGCGTTGTCTGCGAGGCAGCCGGGGCAGTATCGCGACCCGGCACCCCGCCCCCAGAGCCGATGCCGGTTGACCTGCCGCTTCTCATGATCGATCGACAGCGCTCGCCCGTCGAAGTGCGCCAGCGTCATGGCATGAACACGCTGTCTGTCCAGGCCGGTGGCGAAGGCGATGCTGGCGGCTTCGCGCTCGCTCAGGGCGATGGTCCAGTCGGTGGGCCTGTGACGGTCGTGGTCCCCGCCCCTGGCCTTCGTCAAGAGGCCGAGGCTGGAGAGCACATCGCCGTAGCTGGTTTGCGTCCGGTGCGCGAGTGCCTCCAACCAGGAGTTCAGGGATTCTCCGGGAAGCGGCGCCATCCGGATCGGCAGCGTCCGCACCGTGGTCACCCTCGCCGCCTCGCAGACCGCTTCGGCCTGCTGGTGTTCTTACCAGCAGCCAGCAGAGCTTCCCACTGCGACTGCTGTCCTTGCGCGGCCCGGTCGAGTTTGACCGTGGTCATCAGCTCAAGGGTCAAGCGCTCTTCCCCGGCTCGGATCGCCCTCAGGCACGCTCGTTTGATGAGCGTCATCAGGGAGCCGATGTGCCCGCTGCAGCGGGCGTAGAGGTGGTCGGACAGGTCGTCGGCGAGCATGCCGGGATGCTTTTCGGCCAGTACCAGACGCTGTTCCAGGGAGAGCAGGAAGTTGCGCCATTGTGTGCGTCCGGCTTCGTCGTCGATCGTGAATGGATCCAGAGCGAGCGGGGTGATGCGGCGTTCGAGCTGCGGATCGTCGTAAAGGCCCTTGTCCTTCAGGCCGTGCCCGATGAAAAGGATCATCAGCGGGAACTCATTGGCGATCGTCTTGAACTGGTTGGCCAGCTCGGTCCCGCGGATCGACCGGAATCGGAGGAACTGAAGGTCATCGACCAGCAAGAGCCGTGACTCGCAGGACAGGGCGCAATCCAGGGCGCGAGATAGGAACGAGTTCGCGGTCCCGCTGTTGCGTCCGGCGTGGGCGAAGAACTCCAGCATCGCCCAGTTGAAGTCCTTGATCGTGGTGTCGCCCATCATCCCGACCCGGATCACCGGCCATCGCTCGTGCCCGGCTGCGGTGAAACGGCCGTGCTGGCGGATCAGGTCGTTGTGGACGCGCTTGGCGAACGACAGTCCGACCGTGGTCTTGCCCAGGCCGGGGAACGCGTCGACGGCGGCCATCCCCTTGGCCTCCCAGTTCGGCTGGTCCAGACCGGCTTGGAGGATGTCGGTCAGATCCTCGACGAGCTGGCTTGCCTGTGTGGTCTTGATCGGACGCAGGTTGGCGAGAAACCTGCGGCGCCACAAATCGTGCTCGGCTTTTGCCTCCGGCCCCAAAGCCTTAAGGTCGGACCTGGTCATGTCTGGAGGTGGGGGGAAATCCGGCGCCTCGGCGAACGCCGCGAAGCCTTCCTTCCTGGTCAGGGTCAGGTCGTCGAGTGCCAGGGTTCTCCACGCGGGATCATCCTCCCGCGGCACCTGGACCTCAGACAGGATCACAGGTCCTCCAGGGCATCGGCGTAAAAGGACTTCTCGTCGAGTTCGGCATCTTCGCCAAGCACGCCGTCCTCGAAGTCTTCGGCGTCCGCGACGTCGTCGTCCCCGCCGATGTCGGCGGGCCCTCGCACAAGCTTGCGCGGGGCCTGTTTGTCCAGGTCGATGGCGAACGCCATCTGATCCCTGGCCGCCCGCAGCGCGATGCGCCGCTCGGCCAGCGTTGTGCCCAGGCCCAGTTGCCAGCGTTCGAGTAGCTCGGCCACGGCCAGGCGGTCGCTGGAGTACGGGTACTTCGCAGCGGCGAGCCTGCGGCCGTACTCCAGAGCGTCCTCGCTCAACGGGAAGCCGCGGCTGGCCGCGTGCTCCCAATCCAGCTGGTGCCAGATCCGATCCAGGTCACGGAAGTAGGTGTGGTCGATGTCGTCCGGGTTGATCTGGATCGGCCACTTGCCGCCCAGATACGGGCTCGGCCGACCGTCGCGGTAGAGGCCCGGCCCGTTGTAGCGGCGGCCGTCGATCTCCACCCCGTAGGGCTGGATGGTGCGCCACTTGGTCTTCAGGAACTCCAGCGCCAGGAATCTGTCCCGGGGCGCCTCGATGTATCCGGCCCTGGCCACCCCGTGCTCGAACATCTGCGCTGGTGACATGCGCAGTCCCGGCACCGCTGGATCAACCAGACTCGAGTGGGGAGTGAGGTGATAGGTCGCCGCGATCCACTGCCGGATCCGGTCCAGCAACTCGTCGATGTAGTAGAACGCTTCCCGTTCAGGCGCCTCGCCCCGAGAGAACAGATCCGGGCCCTTGTAGCCGGGAAGGGCGTGCAGCAGCCCTTCCCTCAGCGTCCTGAAGAATCGCTCGACGGGTCCCTTGTCCCGGCCCGTCCGGAGCCGGACCGGCTGGATCGAGACGCCCATCCGGGCGCAGACGCTGCGCAGATGTTCCGAGACGTAGATCTTCCCGTGGTCGATCACCACGGCCTCGGGCACCAGAGCCGGCCCTGCCGCCCTCGCCATCGGCCCATCGATCGCGGACGGGTCGATCAACACCGAGCGGGGGACGCCGTGCTCCGGCCAGACCGCCTCGCGCGGCCAGTGCTCCGCGACCGGCAGCGGCCGGTAGGACTGGAAAAGCACCGAAGCCGCGTCCACCGCCTTCGTGGAAACCGGCGTCAGCCGGATCCCCACGACGCAGCGGGTGTACCAGTCCATCGACACACTCAGCTCGCAGCTGATCCACCGTAGAGTCACCGGATCGAGGCCGAACACGTCCAGACGAGTAGTGTCCATCAGCAGGTACTCACCCGGCCGGGTCGGCCGCAGACGCCCGAACACCTCACGGGGCCGCCCAGCGATATCCCGGTTCCGTTTGGTGCTCAACCGGAACGTCGGATGCTTGCGCTCAAGCTCTTCCAAGGCCTTGTATGCCTTGGATTTGCCGGGGAGGTCCACCGCACCGTCGCCGAAGCGGGCCACCAAGCGTGCCCGAGTCCGTTCGATCACCTCGTTGCGCTGCGGCCTGGACTGGTCGGTGTACTCGACCATCACCTCCAGCGCCATCTCGACCCAACGCGGGTCACACCGGTCCAGGATCGTCGTTCCGCGGGCCTTGGGTGCAAGCCCGGCCGCTCCGTGTTCCTCGACTGCGGCCACCCACCGCTTGACGGTGCGCACTGAAACGCCCAGCTCCAGCGCCTTGGCCTCGTATCTGGCCATCTTCGGCAAGCCGGGATCGTATTCAGGCCTCGGCTCACCGGGCGCTGCCAGTTCAGCGCTTCCCGACTGGTAGCCGAACCGGACCTCCCGAACATGCCCTGCAAGGTCCGCGACACGCTCCTGCCCAGCACGGTCGAGCCGTGAGAGCACCACCGAGGCGACATCATCGAGATCCCCCGAACAGGCTCCAGGCTCCTCGGGAATGATCGCTGCCCGGTCGAAGAACAACAGCTCCCTGACCGCGACCCGCAGCATCCGGCCTTTGCTGTCTTTGAGCACCGCCTCGTTGCCAACGCCGGTCGCCGCGAACTCGACGACCTCGACGGCCTCCCCGTCGTAGACGAACCGAGACCCAACGCCAAGGCGAACCCGGCCGGGGCTCACGCCGCCCGCCTTAAAACGCTGCCGGCCCACAGCCTGGCGCTCAGGTCAACCTTGAACCGCCCCGTCCAAAGCAGGTGTAGGACGGCCGCCCGCACCAGCCTCCGATCGAAGCCGGGCACCGCGGCGAAGGCCTCCCGCAGCGTTGCCCCGTCTGCCACGCTCGCCTCCAACGCGGCCAACAGATCGGGGGAGAACAGCCAGTGCCTGCGATACCCGGCGAGAAGCCGGACGTTGTCGACCTCGACTGGAGCCGGCTCGCTCCACACTTCAAATCTCCAGCCGCGCGACTCAATCACCCGCCTGCTCCAGGCGAAGGTGAACGCGACCTCTGGACGCGCCAGCCGCCGCGCTGGCTTCACATCCACCACCAACGGACCAGACTCGGTCATCAGCAGGAAGTCGGGGATGTGCCGACGCTCAGTACCCTCTACCTGGGCCGTCATCAAAAACGGCTGCGCCACGATCCGAGAGGCCGACCGGTCGAAGTCGGCCAGCAGAAGCCGCGCCAGCTCAAGCCGAGACTCGTAGATCACATGTGAGCCCTCGGTAGCAGACCAGAACGCACCCGAATAGTGCTTCTAGCCGTGGTGCCATCGGAACGTGCGCCAGGGCTTGGCCGCGAGCACCTCCTCCACGGGCGCATCGCCAAACCGGCACGCCACCGCCACGGTCCCGCTCGACGACTTCGCGCGAACCTCGGCCGAAGCTACGACATCGGCGTCCGACATGGGCACCTCGACTCCCTCACAGAGACCCTGGTAGATGCCCTCACCATGACGCTCCAACGACCCCACCGTCACAACAACGCCAAGAACATCACCCGATAGCGCGACCATGTAGACGTGCGAGTCCGCGAACTGTGTCCCAAGGGCCACCCATGGGACACCGAGACGCGGAAAGGGACGTAGAAACGCGGACCCTACACCGCGAGGCCTAGTGAGGAGCCATGTCGACGAAACGGCTGTAGTGGCCCTGGAAGGCCACGGTGACCGTGGCGGTGGGGCCGTTACGGTGCTTGGCCACGATCAGGTCGGCCTCGCCCGCCCTGGGCGACTCACGCTCGTAGGCGTCTTCGCGGTGGAGAAGGATGACCATGTCGGCGTCCTGCTCGATGCTTCCGGACTCGCGAAGGTCGCTGACCATGGGCCTCTTGTCCGTCCGCTGCTCGGGGCCACGGTTGAGCTGGGAAATCGCGATCACCGGAACCTCCAGCTCCTTGGCGAGGAGCTTGATGGCCCGAGAGATCTCGGAGACCTCGTTCTGGCGGCTCTCGGTCTTCTTGGGCGAGGACATCAGCTGCAGGTAGTCGATGATGACGAAGCGCAGGTCGTTGCGCTGCTTGAGGCGGCGGCACTTGGCCCTGATCTCCATCATCGACATGTTGGGCGAGTCGTCGATGAACAGCGGGGCCTCGGCCACCTCGCCCATCCGCCGGGCCAACTTGGCCCAGTCGTCGTCGGTCATCGTGCCCGATCGCATGGCGTGCAGCGCCACCCGCGCCTCGGCGGACAGCAGGCGCATCGTGATCTCGTTGCGGGACATTTCCAGCGAGAACACCACAGTCGTCATGCCGTGCTTGATAGCGGCAGATCTCGCGAAATCCAGGCCAAGTGTGCTGTTATGCGTTGGAATACCGGTTCTTCCAGCAAGGTACATATGGTCGGCACTGTCGACTTCCACGCATCTCACCGGCGTCGAGGGGACCGGCCGCACATCGACGATGTAGCGGACAAGCGTCGACGGATGGGCCACGGTCACCTGCCGGACAGCCTTGCGGGACAGACGGAACACCTTGTCCGCCGCCGTAAAGTTGATCATGTAGCAGGTGGAGGAGTCGACGCTTCTGCCTTTGACCGCCCGCGTCTTCATCGTCGCCCGGTAACCGAGACTCAGGACCAGTTCGTAGGCGTCTTCGGCAAGTCTCCTGTTGGTGACCCCCAGCTGGATCTGGCCGTTGCGGCTGACGTATCCATCGGTGTCGAGGAGACCGGCGAGCAGGGCACGCCGCTGCTTCTCGGAGGCTCGCAGGTAGATCTGGGGAATGTGCTTGTCGCCGAGGACACCGAGGGTGCGCAGGATGGCCTGCACCGTGCCATGACGGTTTCGGCATGTCTGGCACTGCCTCAGACCGCTGGACGGACCACCGCAGTCGGGGCACGCGGGTGCAGGAACCGGGCTCGACACCAGGCGAGCCCTTCCTCCGCAGGAGCGGCCACACGTGCGTACCTGGGATGTCTGGGGCACGAACAGAGCACCGCAGACAGCGCAGGGCCTCTCCGCCACGGGTGGCGGATGTGGCAGACCGAGCGAGTAGAGCAGATCGGAGCTCGTACGGGTGACCCGCAGCCCTTCGGTTTCCAAGTTGAGAACGATCTCTGAGTCGATGGTGGTGAACCGGGCACCGTCGGTGTGGCCGTCACCAAGCCATACTCCGAGCGCGTAGGCGGGCAACGGTAGATCTCGCTCGGGCAGGTCGAACGCCGCGGCGACGGCCACCGCGTGGTTCGGCCGCCTGTCCGCCGAGGTGCAGCGCAATGTGCGGGCGATCTCCTCGGTCGTCACGACGTCCCTGTGGACAGCGGTCGTGGAGGCGTTCATCGGCTGGGACACCCGCGCGTACAACGCTCCCAGGAGCTCCTTGCGCGAGTATGCCGGGGCGTTCCACGTGTAACGGCGAACCGGGCCCGCGACGAGCGTGGGCACCTTGCCCGACACGCCGATCTCTTTCTGCACGGTGTGGAGAACGTTGCGGAACTCGTCACCCAGAACCGACAGGGCCTCCCGATGCGTGATGAGCCGGTCCGGCTCCGCCATCGACGTCTCGTACGCGCTCCTGACGTGCTCGATGGACTCAAGGGGCCAGTAAAGGGTCCGCCTGTTCTCGGCGTCTTGGCGACGACGCGCACGCGTGGTCGTCCGCCATTGGTGCTGAGCATCCGCGACGATCACGGTGCCGTCGCTGAACTCCACCTCGTAACAAGGCCGTCCGCGCATCACCTCGGTCGCCGCGACCACCCGTGTCGGCTTGCCGTCCGCACCGATCAGATGGTCACCCGGCTCGACCTCACCCATGGTCGTCCAGCCGCCAGGAGTGGGCAGCGGCGTGTCGAGCGCGAGTGCCTTGCCGATGGCGGGACGGGCCGCCACCACGATCATCTGGCCGGGGTGCAGGCCGTTGGTGAGGGAGTCGAGGTCCTGGAAGCCGGTGGGGACCCCGACCATCTGGCCGCTCCGGCCGCCGATGGCCTCCAGCTCGTCGAGGGCACCCGGCATGATGTCGGCCAGGGGGATGTAGTCCTCGGAGGTGCGGCGCTCGGTGACCTTGTAGATCTCCGCCTGGGCGCGGTCGACGAGATCGTCGACCTCCTCGTCCTGGCCGCCGTAGCCGTAGGAGACGATGCGGGTGCCGGCCTCGATCAGGCGGCGGAGGATGGCCTGCTCCCGGACGATCCTCGCGTAGTAACCGGCGTTGGCCGCGGTCGGGACGACGGCGGTCAGCGTGTGGAGGTAGGCGCCGCCGCCGATCCTGGCGACCTCGCCGCGTTTTTGCAGCTCGTCGAGGATGGTGACGGCGTCGGCGGGGTCGCCGCGGCCGTAGAGGTCGGTGATGATGTCGTAGATGATCTGGTGGGCCGGACGGTAGAAGTCGTCGGACCGCAGGATCTCGACCACGTCGGCGATGGCGTCCTTGGACAGCAGCATGCCGCCCAGGACCGACTGCTCGGCCTCGATGTTGTTCGGTGGGGTGCGCTCGAATCTCGGCTCGAAGACCGGCGGCTCCGCGATGCTCACCACACACCCCCTCTTTCGAACACAGTTACGTTATCTCTATTTGTAGCCGACCGGTGTGACAGTTTCGCGGCTCCAGGCCCAGCTGGCAACGCGGCCTGTCGACAGAGGTGTGGATAAGCTGTGCACTTCTTCCCCAGAGGTGTGGGCACCCTGGGGACAGTCTTGTGGATAACTCTTGTCCACAGCTGTGGATACCTCTCTGACCAGGGAAAACGTAATCCACTGCCTGTGGAGAAAAGAAAGTTGGGACGACACGCCGAAAGTCGCCCCAGATCGTATGCCCTGACGGGTTCATCCCGCCGAAGATCCACTTTGAGGTAAGAGGCACAATGGATGAGTGCCTCTTACCCCTCGATCCGCTCGGTCCGGCCGATCCGATCGGCCGGTTCGGCCGGACCGGTCCGCCCCGCCCGGCTCATCCGGCCCGTCCGGCTCGTCCGGCGGACCCGGGCGGCCCGGTGGATCCGGTCGCGACCACGACAGGCAGATCCTGCGGCTGGCGCTGCCCGCGTTCGGCGCCCTGGTGGCCGAACCGCTGTTCCTGCTGACCGACACCGTCGTCGTCGGCCGCCTGCCCGCCCCCGCGCTCGGCGCCCTGGGGGTGGCGAGCACGGTGCTGAGCTTCCTGGTGGGATTGTGCGTGTTCCTGGCGTACGGCACGACCGCGGCGGTGGCCCGGCAGATCGGGGCGGGCGAGACCGGGCGGGCTCTGCGGCAGGGGGTGGACGGCCTCTGGCTGGCCGCCGGGGTGGGAGTGGCGATCATCGTGGTCGTCTGGCCCCTGGCGCCCTCGCTGGTTCACCTGCTCGGCGCCGAGGGCGAGCTCGCCCGGCAGGCGGTGACCTACCTGCGGATCAGCCTGCTGGGCGTCCCCGCCATGCTGCTGGTGCTCGCGGGCACGGGCGTGCTGCGCGGCATGCAGGACACCGCGACCCCGCTGCTGGTGTCGGTGGGGGCCTTCGCGCTGAACGCGGTGCTCAACGTCGTGTTCGTCCTGGGACTCGGCTGGGGGATCGCGGGCTCGGCCTGGGGCACGGTGCTGGCCCAGTCTCTCGCCGCCGCCGTCTATCTCCTCCTGATCCTCGTCCGCCACCGCGCGCCGTTCCGCCCCGACCTAGCGGGCGTACGGGCGGCGGGCTCGGCCGGGATCGCCCTGATCATCCGTACGGCGTGCCTTCAGGTGGTGCTGGCCGTCGCGACCGCCGCGGCCACCCGCATGGGCGAGCAGCAGATCGAGGCGCACACCATCGCCATCAGGATCTGGACCCTGCTGGCGTTCGCCCTGGACGCGATCGCCATCGCCGGGCAGGCGATCACCGGCCGCGCGCTGGGCGCCGGCGACGTGGCGGGGGCCCGCGGCGCGACCGGGAGGATGGTGGTCTGGGGAGTCGGCTCGGGCGTGCTGCTCGGCCTCCTCGTGGTGGTGGCCAGGCCGTTCGTGCCCGCGCTGTTCGACGCCGGCCCTGTCGTCTCCGCCGAGTTGCTCGACCTGCTCTGGGTGGTGGCCGTCCTGCAGCCCGTCGCCGGGGTGGTGTTCGTGCTGGACGGCGTGCTGATCGGCGCCGGAGACCGGCGCTACCTCGCCTGGGCGGGGGTGTGGACGACGCTCGCCTACCTACCCGCCGCGTTCCTGGTGGACCTCCGGGACGGCGGCCTGGTGGCACTCTGGCTGGCGCTCGGATTGTGGATGGCGGCCCGGCTGATCACCCTGACAACGCGGGCGTACGGCAGGGCGTGGCTGGTGGTCGGCGGCTGACCCGGCCGGGCGTCCGCCGGCACGGCGGGCGTTTCACATGTGACGGGCGGTATCCATCGGGCAGGTGATCCGGGCGTGACACTGTGGTGTCCACCACGTGATCGGATAGCCCTTGTCCAGCGGAACTCCCCTGCGGCACTGTGAAACGAGTCCCACAATATAGGGTTATCAGCCCACCACGATTGGTCACATCGTGCCCGAAGGTCGCTCCTCCTCGATCGTTCGCCGCATGCCACCCAGCCATGCCACCGACCGGTGGACCGGTGCGCGCCACGGCCTCCCCACGGCCTATCGAGGGGCGGACCTCATCGTCCTCGGCGTCGGCGTCATGATCGGCGCGGGCATCTTCAGTCTCGCCGGCCGCCAGGCGGCGAGCATGGCCGGACCGGGCGTGATCCTCTCCTTCATGATCGCGGGCATCACCAGCCTGCTCGTGGCGTTCTGCTTCGCGGAGCTGTCCTCCGCCATGCCGACCTCGGGAAGCGCCTACACCTTCACCTACGTCATTTTCGGCGAGGTCTGGGCCTGGGTCGTGGGCTGGGCGCTGGTCATGGAACTCCTCCTGGCCGCGGCGGTGGTGGCCCGCGCCTGGTCGCACTACGCCGCCCAGATGCTCACCGACCTCGGCGTGAACCTTCCCCAGGCGGTCGCGGGCATGGTCGGCCAGAGCACCGGCTTCGACCTGTTCACGCTGTTCATCCTCGCGGCCCTCACCGCCGTGGTGGCCCTGGGCGCCCGCGTCGGACTGCGTACCCTGTGGGTCATCGTGGTCGCCAAGCTGCTGGCCATCGGCGCGGTCATCGTGGTCGGCGCCCTCCACTTCGACCAGCGCAACCTCGCGGCCATCCCCGCGCCGGCGACGCCCGCCGGGCAGGCCGAGGACACCCTGCACTCCCCGTTGCTCGGCATCCTCTTCGGCCAGACGGGCGCGTTCGGCTGGTTCGGCATCTTCGCCGCCTCGGCGGCCATCACCTTCGCGTACATCGGCTTCGACGTCGTGGCCACCGCCGCGGAGGAGGCCGAGGACGCCCCGCGCACGATCCCGAAGGGCATCATCCGCGGCCTGGTGCTCACCACGGTCATCTACATCGCGGTCGCGGTGGTCATGGTCGGGATGATCCCGTACGACAAGATGGACGCGAGTGCGCCACTCGCCAGCGCCTTCCGCGACGCGGGCGAGGGCTTCATGGTGCACGTCATCAACATCGGGGCGGTGCTCGGTCTCACCACCGTCGTTCTGGTGCTGCTCGTCGGCCTGACCCGCGTGCTGTTCTCCATGGCGCGCGACGGGCTGATCCCCCGCTCACTCTCCAAGATCAACCGCAGCTACCACAGCCCGACGAGGGTCACGCTGATCATCGGCTTCCTCGCGATCCTGCTGGCCGAGTTCGTGGACGTGCTGACGCTCGAACCGCTGGTCGTGATCGGTGCCCTGTTCGTGTTCATCGCCGTGGCCGGCGGGGTGGTCAGGATGCGGCAGACGATGCCGGACCTGCCGCGAGGCTTCCGCACCCCGCTGTCTCCCGGCGTGCCGATCGCCTCGGTCCTCGCCTGCCTGTGGCTCATGGTGAACCTCCAGCTCATCACCTGGCTGTACTTCATCATCTGGATGGCCTTCGGCGTGCTGGTCTACCTGATGTACGGGAGGCGCAACAGCGTGCTCGCCACGGTGGCACGGCCTGTCCCCAAGGAGCCCGCCCGCCCCGCCCCGGGGCAGTACTACGGCCCTCCGCCGGACCCGCCCCACCCGCCTGGCCCTCCCGGCGGTCCCGGAGGCGGGCCCCGCGGCAGGCACCGGCGCTGAGTTCCCGCTGAGGCCCCCGCGGCCGTCCGGTGAGCCGCGGACGCCCGGAAGTGTGAGGGTGTCAGAGGCGCCGGGCGTCGATCACGCTCTGCACGAACTCCCTGGTGCGGGGCTCGCGAGGATCGGTGAAGATCTGCTCGGGGGTGCCGCGTTCCAGGAGCACGCCGCCGTCGAGGAAGCAGACGGTGTCGGCGATCTCTCGGCAGAAACCCATCTCGTGGGTGGTCAGGATCATGGTCATGCCCCCCTCCTTGAGCTCCCGGATGATCCCGAGCACCTCCTTGACCAGCGCCGGGTCCAGGGCCGAGGTGACCTCGTCCAGCAGCATCAGGCGGGGCTTGGTCGCCAGGGCCCTGATGATGGCGGCACGCTGCTGCTGGCCGCCGGAGAGCTGGTCGGGGTAGGCGTCCGCCTTGTCCGCCAGGCCGAACCTGGCCAGCAGGTCGCGGGCCTGCGACTCGGCCTGTTTCCCGCCCACCCCGTGCACCTTGCGCGGGGCCAGCGTGATGTTGTCCAGCACGCTCATGTGCGGGAACAGGTTGAACGCCTGGAACACGATGCCCATGCGCTTGCGCACGTCGTCGGGATCGACCCTGGCGTCGGTGATCTCCTCACCGTCCAGGGTGATCGTGCCGTCGTCGGCGGTCTCCAGCAGGTTGAGGCAGCGCAACAGGGTGGACTTGCCTGAGCCGGAGGCGCCGATCAGGCAGACCACCTCGTGCGGCTCGACCTCCAGGTCGATCCCGCGCAGCACGCTGTGGCCGCGGTAGTTCTTCCACAGGCCCTCGACGGCCAGCAGGCTCATGCCCTCTCCTTTCGTGCCGCCGCCGTCTCGCCGCGCGGTGGGACGCCGCCGCCGTACGCCCGAGTCCGCCCGCTCACTGGCCCCGCCGCCTCTGCGAGCGGGCCGCCAGGTAGTCGGTGAAGCGGGCCATGGGGATGGTGAGCAGGATGAACAGCAGCGCCGCCGCCAGGTAGGGGGTGTAGTTGAAGGTGCTGGCGACGTGGATCTGCGCCTGCCTCAGCGCCTCCAGGGGACCGATCGTGGCGACGAGCGCGGTGTCCTTCTGCAGCGAGACGAAGTCGTTGAGCAGCGGCGGCACCACCCTGCGCACGGCCTGGGGCACGACCACGTAGCGCATGGTCTGGCCGTGGCTCAGCCCGAGGGACCGGGCGGCGGCCCGCTGGCTGGGGTGCACCGACTCGATGCCCGCCCGGAAGACCTCCGCCACGTACGCGCCGTACGAGAGGGTGAGCGCGATGATGCCCAGCGTGGCGAGGTCCGTCGGCGTACCCTGCAGGCCGAGCGCGGGCAGGCCGAAGCCGACGAGATAGATGACAAGGATCGTGGGCACGCCGCGGAAGACGTCGGTGTAGATCACCGCGAGGGCGCGCAGCGGGAAGAACACCGGCGCCGTGAGGTTGCGGACCAGCGCGACGAGCATTCCCACGACGAGGATCAGCGGCTCGGCGATCAGAAAGATCTTGATGTTGAGCAGGAACCCGCTCAGCACGTCCGGCAGCGCCTTGGTGAACTCCCCGGAATCGAAGAACGTCTCCCGCACCCGAGGCCAGCCGGGAGAGGTGGTGAAGAGCCAGAGCAGCAGGACGATCACGATGATCGTCGAGACCGTCGCGACGGAGCCAGAACGGACCGACGACCTCCTGCGGAGCCGCTCCCGCTCAAGCTGCCGCTCGCTCTTCGCCCAGCCGTCCGGAACCCGCAGGCGATCGTCGTTCTTCATCGAACGCCGCCGTGGCGCGGACCGTACGGAACCCCGCCTCCGGCCCCGACCTCGGCTGTGGCTCCGGGCATGGGCGTGGGCGTGGGTGACGTCGGAGGGAACTCCAGGGTCACTTCAGCTCCGGTGCGCCCGCGGCGGAACCCAGCCACTCGGTCTCGATCTTCGCCAGCTCACCGGAGGCGGTCAGCTTGTCGATGGCCTCGTTGACGCAGCTCACCAGCGGGCTTCCCTTCTCGAAGACCGCGCCGAAAACCTCGGGCTCTCCGGAGGCCGTGCCGAACTGACCGACGATCTTGGAGTTCTCGACCTGCGCGGCGGTCACGTAGAAGGCGGTGGGCAGGTCCACCACCACGGCGTCGACCTGCTTGTTCTTCAGCGCGTTGACGGCGTCGATCTGCTCGTTGTAGACGTTGATCTCGGACGAGGGCTTGATGACGTCCTTGACCGCCTGCAGCGAGGTGGTGCCGACCTGCACACCGATCTTGGCGTCCTTCAGGCCCGCCAGGTCCGTGGCGGAGGCGACCTTGGAACCGTCCAGCGCGACCACGGCCTGCTTGACCGTGTAGTAGCCCTTGCTGAAGTCGACGACCTTGGCCCGGTCGGGCGTCACCGAGACCTGGTTGACGTCGAAGTCGAACTGCTTGGCGCCCGGCGCGAACGCGGAGTCGAACTTCACCGTGGCCCAGGTGACGTCATCCCTGGTGAAGCCCAGCTGGCCCGCGATCGCGTAGGCGACCGCGCTCTCGAAGCCCTTGCCGCTGGCCGGGTCGTCGTCACCGAACCACGGCTCGTAGGCGGGCTTGTCGGTGCCGATGGTCAGCTTGCCCGGGGTCTTCAGCGCGGTGCTGTCCTTGGCGCAGGCGTTGGGAGCCGTGGAGGCGCCGCCGGAGGCGCCTGAGGACGCGGGGCCCGCCTGGGTCGTCGTTTCCGAGGCCGGCGCACAGGCCACCGCGGCCGCCGCGAGGGTGCCGAGCGCGAACAGCGTCAAGGGACGGGCCATCACAAGACCTCCAGGGCGAAGCAACGATTTCCGAATTGTATGTACTAGCAGTGACCTGGGGTAACGGAGTATCAAAATATGAACTTTCCCCGGCGGGAAAGGGGGGTTAACGAGCCTCTCGACCCGCCGGAAGGCGGCTCAGGTCCTGGGAGGGCACTCGAAAGATCCCGGGAAAAGGACAAGGGCCCCTCCCCGCGAACGGGAAGGGGCCCTTGTCTCACGGGGCCTGTCAGGCCGCGACGACCTCGACATCGAGGGACGCGGAGACCTCCGGGTGCAGCTTGACGCTGACCCGGTGGGAGCCGAGGCTCTTGATCGCGGAGGCGATCTCGATGCGACGGCGGTCGAGCAGGGGGCCACCGGCGGCCTTGACGGCCTCGGCGACGTCACCCGTGGTGATGGAGCCGAAGAGGCGGCCGGACTCGCCGGCCTTCGTCTTCAGGACCACCTTCAGGGCCTGCAGCTGGCCGGCGACTTCCTTGGCGGTGCCAAGGTCGCGAATCTCGCGAGCGTCGCGGGCCTTCTTGATCGAAGAAATCTGCTTCTCGCCGCCGCGCGTCCAGAGGATCGCGAAACCACGGGGAAGCAGGTAGTTGCGGCCGTAGCCACTCTTGACCTCGACGATGTCGCCGGGGGCGCCGAGGCCGGTGACCTCACTGGTGAGAATGAGCTTCATCTGTCCGGACCTCCTTAGCGCGCGGTGCTCATGTACGGCAGGAGCGCCATCTCACGAGCGTTCTTGATAGCGGTCGCCACGTCACGCTGGTGCTGGGTGCAGTTACCCGTCACCCGGCGGGCACGGATCTTGCCGCGGTCGGAGATGAACTTCCGAAGCAGCGCCGTGTCCTTGTAGTCGACGTAGGAGATCTTGTCGTGGCAGAACAGGCAAACCTTCTTCTTAGGCTTGCGCAGTGCCGGCTTGGCCATCGTGGTGCTCCTTTCAGAGCCCCGCCGTCAGGCGGGAATGGTCGCTGCGGATATGGACTGGGATGTCGGGACGCGATCGCGGCCGTCCCGGAGGAGCTTCCCTAGAAAGGCGGTTCGTCGCTGAAGTCGCCGCCGCCGAAGCCGCCGCCACCCTGCTGCTGCTGACCGCCGCCGCCGTAGTTGTTGCCACCGCCGCCGCCGGAAAAGCCGCCACCTTGCGGTGCGGCCGGCGCCGCGGAGGCCCACGGGTCGTTGGCGGGGCCGCCGCCGAAGCCGCCACCACCGCCGCCACCACCCTGACGGGCGGTCTTGTTGACCTTGGCGGTCGCGTTTCTCAGGGAGGGGCCGACCTCGTCGACCTCAACCTCGTAGACGGTGCGCTTCTCGCCTTCCTTGGTCTCGTAAGACCTCTGGCGGAGCCGTCCCTGAACGATGACCCGCATGCCGCGCTGGAGGCTCTCGGCGGCGTTCTCCGCCGCCTGCCGCCATACGTTGCAGGTCAGGAACAGGCCTTCGCCGTCTTTCCACTCGTTGGTCGTCTTGTCGAGGAACCTCGGAGTGGACGCGATGCGAAACCGGGCCACCGCTTGCCCCGTGGGGGTGAAGCGCAGCTCCGGATCGTCGACGAGGTTGCCGACGATGGTGATCGTGGTGTCGCCTGCTGCCATGGCTAGCGCTGCCCTTCCTGCGGCCTTCGCTGGTTATCGGCTCAGAGTACGGCTGCCGTCCGACAAAATGCCGGAGATTAGTGCACGTCCGGGCGCAGGACCTTGGTGCGCAGGATTCCCTCGTTGAGGTTCATCTGCCGGTCGAGCTCCTTGACCGTGGCCGGCTCGGCGCTCAGGTCGATGACGGCGTAGATGCCTTCGGGCTTCTTCGCGATGTCGTAGGACAGCCTGCGGCGACCCCACACGTCGACCTTCTCCACGGTGCCGCCGTCATTGCGGACGACCGTGAGGAACTGGTCGAGGGAAGGGGCGACCGTACGCTCATCGAGCGAGGGGTCAAGAATGACCATCACTTCGTAACGGCGCATGCTGACTTCCAACCTCCTCTGGACTCTTGCGGTCACGACACCGTGCCGTGACAGGAGGACGCTGACGTGCTGCACCTCGGGCTCCCATTTCGGCGCCCGGGGTGGAGGGTGGGCCATGACACACCCATTCGACGTAGCCGTGCCAGCCTACCAGCCCGTCAAGGGTTGGGCCGTCACCTCGTCGGGCACGTTCCCCCACAGGAGAGACGGGTGCGTCCTCACGAGGACACGTCCTCACGGGGGAAGGGGGCGGTGAAGATGCCTCATGTGCCCGAACACAGCCAGAGCAGGCGTTTCCGGTTCAGGCTGAACAGCGACGGGCGGCGCCATCCCCTGGAGAACGTGCTGAGCGTCTGCACGATCCTCTGCGGGCTGATCGCCTTCGTGGCCGGGCTCGTCCCCTCGGCGCACCCCGTCGCGTCGTGGCTCGGGGTGCTGGGGTTCTGCGGGGGCCTCTACTCCCAGTACGTCTCCGCGACGACGCCGGAGCGCGCGCTGAACATCGTGGGCATCGTGGCCTCGTTCGTCGGTGTGGCCTTCGGCATCCGCAACGGGGGTTTCCTCCCGTAGGGTCCCGAACCTGACGAGGGCCACACCGGCGAGGGCCGGGCCGTGAAGGCCGGGCGGGCCGGGGAACGACTAGCCGGCCAGGCGCAGGTCCACACCCAGCAGGATGAGGAACCACAGGAAGATCGCGAGCAGGGCCTCGGCGATGTCCTTCAGGAGCGCGGGGGTGATGTAGTCGTACACCCAGGCGACGTAGATGCCGATCAGGATGTAGATGAGGCCGATGAGACTGATCCCTCTGCGATAGCGAGCAGCCACTTGGAACTCCTTGGGGTTGGCCCGTGGGGGCGGGCGGTGGGGCGCGACCTGCGACTGCCCCGGCCCTCGGCGTTGAAACGGCTACTCTCGGATACATGCCGCTTATCGGAGCTCATGTCGACCAGGACGACCCGCTGGCGCATGCCAGGGCACGCGACGCCCAGGTCGTGCAGTTCTTCCTCGGTGACCCGAAGGGGTGGAAGGCCCCGGTCATCGGCGAGAAGACCCGGGAGATCAAGGACTCGGACGTGGAGGTCTACGTCCACGCCCCCTACGTGATCAACGTGGCGACCGCCAACAACCGGGTGCGCATCCCCAGCCGCAAGCTGCTGAGCGCGCACCTCGCGGCCGCGGCCGAGCTGGGCGCCCGGGGGCTGATCGTCCACGGCGGGCACGTCGGCGCCGGAGACGACCCGCAGAAGGGCTTCGACAACTGGCGCAAGGTGTTCGAGCGCCTGGAGGAGCACGAGGTCCCCGTCCTCATCGAGAACACCGCGGGCGGCGGCAACGCGATGGCGCGCAAGCTTGAGCGCATCGCCCGGTTGTGGGAGGCGCTCGACGGCTTCGACGTGGGCTTCTGCCTCGACACCTGCCACGCCCACGCGGGCGGTGAGGACCTGGTGGACGTGGTCGAGCGGGTCATGGCGATCACCGGCAGGATCGACCTGATCCACTGCAACGACTCGCGCGACGCCTTCGACTCCGGCGCCGACCGGCACGCGAGCCTCGGCGCGGGCCAGATCGACCCCGAGCTCATCCTGGGCGTGTGCCGGAGCGCGAACGCGCCGATCGTGGTGGAGACGCCCTTCGACGGCCAGGCCGAGGACATCGCCTTCCTCAGGACGAAACTCTAGAACGAAGCGCTGGAAGGAAACGCTGGAAGGAAGCTTTGGGGCGAAGCGCCACGACGAGGCTCCAGACCAAGGCCCTGGGACGAAGCCCAAGGTCAGGGCTCCGGGGTCGGACGTGCCCTCCGCCCGGCGGGAATTGGTCCACAGCCTGTGGATAACTTCATGGGATTACTTTTTCCGAAGAGTGGGTAAGGCGAGATCTCCCGCGGCTCAGCCCACCCAGGCGCCGTCGGTGAAGATCAATGTGTTGAGTGCCATCAACGGGCCCACCACCAGCGCGTACACGATGATGATCCATCGTTGCCACGGCGCGGGCCCGCTGCTCGCCCTGGCGATCAGGATGAAGAGCGGCCACCACAGCAGTGCCGAGCGCGGGACCGACAGATAGTAGGCGGAGCACAGCAGCGCGCCCACCTGGAGCCCCACGTAGACGAACTCGCTCCACCTCCGCAGGTAGAGCAGGACCAGCACGAGCACCACCCCGACGATCGCCCCCGCGATCTCCAGCCGGAACGCCCAGGCGGACCGCCCCTCGCCCAGGGCCGCGCTCCAGGTCGTGATCAGCGACTCCCAGGGCCACACCATGTGACGCCCCCAGCCGGCCTCCTGCGCGGTCTTCCAGGCCATCCAGTCGCCGGTACGGGAGTACTGGTAGGCGGAGTAGAGCGCCAGCGGCACGAAGGGGAGCAGAAGCCATCCCGCCCGCCGTACGGGCTGCCTGCGGGCGAAGAACTCCACGATCAGCGCGAGGGCCAGGAACAGGCCGGTGATGCGCACGCAGGAGGCGCCCGCCGCCAGGGCCGCGGCCAGCGGCCAGCGGGCCTGGCGCGCCGCCAGCCAGGCGGGGACGGCGAAGGCCAAGAAGAGCGACTCGCTGTAGCCCGCGAACAGGAAAACCGCCATCGGCCAGAGCAGCAGCGCCAGCACCGCGCGCCGGCCGGTCCCCGGCGGCCCCTCGAACTCGGCCAGCCTGGCGAGCGCCGCCATCGCGACGGCACCGGCCACCAGGGAGATCAGCAGCCCGGCGAGCGTCCAGTCGTCGATCAGGAGGTGCACCGCGCGGAGCATCAGCGGCATTCCGGGGAAGAAGGCGGGCAACCCCTTGTCGGGCTCGCTGCCCGGGGCGCCGTCGTAGCCGTGCTCGGCGATGGTGATGAGGAGACCCACGTCCCAGTTACGCCAGCGTTCCAGGAACGGCTTCGGTACGGCGTCTCCCTCCATCAGCGCCTGGGCACCGACGACGACCAGGGCGACGATCCCCAGCCGGGAGGCCAGCCAGAGCAGCAGCCCCTCCGTCGCGGTGTCGCGCGGAGGAGCGGGAGGAGTGATCACAAGTTCGGATTGTCCCGGATCACCGCGCCGGACCGCCAGACTCGGACGCTCGTTGGACGCATCCACCCTGCTCCCCGTCACCTCGGCGGCCCCGCAGGACGCGAGCCTCGCCGCACGACCCCATCCCCGCCCCGGCGCTAGGAGAGGGCGAGCCGGAAGCGGTCGGGCGCCCCGTCGAAGACGCCGCCCGCCTGGTCGTCGGTCCCGTCCTGGCGGATCACGTCCTTGTCCGGGACGAAGATGTCCCGTACGACGAAGGCCATCATGATCAGGATGGTGATCACGCGGCCCCACACGGCGGTGAAGTAGGTGTCGCCCGCGATGCCCAGGGCCTCGTTGCCCGGCTGGATGCCGACGAGATAGAGCCAGATCGCGAAGAAGTACCAGCACTCGGCGAGCTGCCAGAGCGCGATCGGCTTCCAGCCGGGCCTGGCCAGCGCCGCGAAGGGGATCAACCAGAGCACGTACTGCGGAGACCACACCTTGTTGGTCAGCATGAACGCCGCCAGGGTGAGGAAGCACAGCTGCATCAGGCGGGGACGGGTCTTGGCCGTCAGGGTGATCACGGCGATCGCCAGGCAGAACGCGGCGAGCGAGACGACGCCCAGCTTGTCGAGGAGTTCGGAGTCACCCAGGATCGGCCACTGCTTCTGGTTGAAGAAGTACCAGATGGAGCCCCAGTCGGCCGGCCGCTCCTGGCTGAAGACGTAGAACCTCTTCCAGCCGTCGAAGGCGAAGTACATGATCGGCACGTTGACGACGAGCCAGGCGCCCGCGACACCGCTGATCGTCTTGAGGAACGGCACCCATCTGCCGGTGCGCAGCGTCAGCAGGAACAGCGGGCCGAGGAACATCAGCGGGTAGAACTTGGTGGCGATCGCCAGGCCGAGCAGGATGCCCGCGAGCCACTGCTTCCGCTTCGACCAGGCCAGCAGCGCGCCCAGCGCGAGGGCGTTGGCCGCCAGGTCCCAGTTGATGTACGCGGTGAGGATCAGCGCGGGGGCCAGGGCGTACCAGAGCGCGTCCCAGCGCCTGGCGGGACCGGCCAGCGTGGCCATCAGCAGCACGCCGACGACCAGGCAGAGCGCCATGAGGATGACGGTGAGGTCGTAGAACGCCGTCCCCGGGTCGCTCATGGGGGTGACGATCCGGCGGAAGAACTCCATGATCCCGCCGATGCCGACGGGGTACTCGACCGGATAGTCGAAATAGGGGATCTTGCCCTCGTTGAGCTTCTCGTTCCACCACAGGGGATAGATGTCGGTGTAACAGAAGTTCGTGAACTGCAGGGTCCCGTGGTTCCACGCCCCGTCGACGCGGCACGGCCACTTCCAGAACCAGGCCAGAACCGCCCCCAGCCCCGCGAACAGGGCCAGGGGAACGTAGGGGATGGCCCGGGCGCCGAACTCGGGCAGCGCGTCCCGCCGCGACAGGAGGTTCTTCATCAGGGACGCCGTCCGCTCGCCGTGGGTGTCGGCACGGGGGCCGCGGCCGGGGCGCCGGGCGCGCCGACCGCGCCGGGGGCGCCGTTCTGCTGGATCTCACCGGGCGGCTCGTCGCCCGAGCCGTCGTCGTCGCCGACGCCGCACGAGCCGTCCCAGGGCAGGCACTCCTCGCCCTCGGGCCGGTCCGTCTCGCCGCCGTCCTCGTTCGGCCAGCCGCCGTCGTCGCCGTTCTCGTCGGGGAAGGGGTTGGTGTCCTCCATCGTCGGAGTCGGGGTGGGCGTCGGGGTGGGCGTGGCCAGGTTGCTCAGCGTCCCGGTGTTGGCCCTCGGCGGGAACTGCAGGACCTCGTCCTTGGCGGTCACGGCCTGCATGTAGTCGTGCCAGATCTGGGTCGGGGTGCCGCCGCCTCCGATGAAGGAGGGCATGGGCTCCTCCTTCCAGAGGATCTTGGAGTCGTCGAGCTTCCGGTTCGGCAGGCCGTACTTGTCGATCTTGAGTCTGCGCGTCCCGGCCTTGTTGTAGGGCACGTCCTTGGACATGCCGACCGCGGTGACGATCTGCGGGGTGAAGCCGACGAACCAGGCGTCCTTGTAGCCGTTGTTCGTGCCGGTCTTGCCGGCCACCGGCCGGGTGCCGAGGTTGGCGGCGCCACCGGTGCCGCCCTTGACGACGGCCTGGAGCGCGACGGTCGCGTCGGCGGCGGACTCGGGGGTGATGACCTGGTTCTCGTGGATCTGCTCGTCCAGTACGAGAGTGCCGTCGACCTCCGTCACCTTGGTGACGGTGTGCCAGTTGAAGTGCTTGCCCTCGTTGGCGAAGATCCCGTAACCGGCGGCCTGCTCGACCGCGGTGACCGAGGCGCTTCCAATGGTGACCTGGTACTTCTGCTCCTCGACCGCGTAGTCGACCGCGTTCTTGCCCTTGTAGACGGGGTTGTACTTGGCCGTCTCGCCGACCCCCGCCTCCTTGGCGATCCTCGCCACCTCTTCGAGGTTGACTTCCTTGCCCATCTGCACGAAGACGGTGTTGACCGAGTTGGCCATGGCCTTGACCATGTTGATCGGCCCGAACGCCGCGTTCCCCGAGTTGCTGATCGGGGTGGTGCCCGGCATCTTGATCGTCCGCATGCCGTCGACCATGCTGTCGAGCGACCTGCCGCTCTCCAGCCAGGCCGCGAGCACGTAGGGCTTGAACGCCGACGCCGCCTGCTTGGTGGAGTCGAACGCGCGGTTGTTGTAGTCGTTGACGAAGTCGTCGCCGCTGTAGAAGGCGAGCACCCGGCCGTTCTTCGGATCCACCGAGGCCACCCTGGCGTGGATGGTCCGCTCCAGGCCGGCGGTGCGGGCCTTCACCGCCTTCTGCGCCTCCTTCATCATGTTCTCGTCGAAGGTGGTGTAGACCTTGTAGCCCTCGGTCTCCAGGTCCTCCTGCGTGATGTTCCGCGCCTTGAGTTCCCGGAAGACGATGTTGAGCATGTAGCCCTTGAGACCCTTGAAGGTGTTCGCGACCGTGATCTTCTTGAACTTCAGGTCGTCGAAGGAGCTTCCCGCGTACTTGCCGTACGCGGCGGGATCGAGCTCACCCATGTTCTTGATCGCGGCGTTGAACCGCCACTTGATCGCGGAGTAGTCGCCGGCCTTCTCCTGGACGTCGAAGGCGCTCGGGTTCTGGACCCGGGCGGCCAGGTAGGCGCCCTCCTGCGGGGTCAGCTGGCCGACGTTCTTGTTGAAGAACGTCTTCGCGGCCGCCTGGATGCCGTGCGCGCCGCGGCCGAAGTAGATGAGGTTGAAGTACTCCTCGAGGATCTTGTCCTTCTCCATCGTCTTGCTCATCTTGACCGAGACGAAGATCTCCTTGATCTTGCGCTGGATCGAGACTTCCTGGCTGAGGCCCTCGTAGTAGCCGCGCGCCATCTGCTGGGTGATGGTCGAGGCGCCCTGGAGCTGGGTGCCGCTGACGGTGCTCCAGAGCGAGCGGGCCATGCCCGCGAGGTCGATGCCGCTGTCGGTGCGGAAGGTCTGGTTCTCCAGGGCGATCACCGCGTCCTGGACGTGCTTGGGGATCTGCGCGAGCTTCACCGGGACGCGCTGGACGCCGAGCCGCGCGATCGCGGTCTTCTTGTCGCGGTAGTAGATGACGCTGCCCCGGTCGTCCGCGCTGGCCTGCGTGGACGAGGGAATGGGCGTGTTGGCGTAGGCGACCGCGATCATGCCGAAGACACCCGCGCTGAGGACCACGAAGCTGGCCATGACGATCTTCCAGTTGGGCAGGAAGCGCGTCCACCTCTTGGCCTGGGGCTCGTCGTCGTCCTCGGGACCGCCTCCCCCGGGGCCTTCGGGCCCTCCGGGGCCGCCGGGTCCGCCCGCGGCGGGACCGCTCGCGCCACGCCCGCGGCGCCTGCGCCCGCCCTCGCCCGGCTTCGAGCCGGTGGAACGCCCGCCGCCCGCCTGGGCGGCGAGCATCGCCTGGGTGTCCTCGAAGGCGGCCTCGGCGCGGCGGCCGGCCGGGTCGGTGTCGCGGCGGCGCGCCTCGCCGGGAGCGCCGGGACCACGCTGGGGCATCCCACCGGGAGCGCCAGGGCCGGCAGGAGCACCGGGAGCGCCGGGGCCGCGTGGAGGCATGCCGCCGGGGGCGCCCGCGTCGCGCCGGGGCGGTCCGCCGGGCTGCTGGGACGCGCCGCCGGGGTAGGGCATCCCGCCGTGCTGGGGCATCATCGCGGTCCGGGGATCGGGTCCCGCCGCCTGCGGGGGCCGGGCCTGCGGTGCCTGACGGGGAGAATCCCAACTCGCGGCGGTTTGGGAGTTTTGTGGGGAGGGAACTGCACGGGGAGCGGCTCCTGAACCTGAGCGACGGCGCCGCCCCTGGCGAGCCGACCCATCGGCGCCGTCCTGGCGCCCGTCAGACTCCGGGTCATTGCTGTGGCTGTAACTCACGCGTCCTCGTTTGGTCATCGGGGTCTACGACGGCGTGCAGGCGGGCGAGACTACCTCCTGATCAACGGAGATCTCACCGCCTTGGCTCGCTGGTAGCCGGCCTATTCGGGTGGATCTCCATTCCCGGGGACGGACGAGATCGTCAGGTGGTTCCAGCAACAACCTTGGCAGACCTCTCCCGCGCTGACGCGGGATTCCCGGTATTGAAAAGCGGTCCACGCCGCGCGAGGGCCGTGTCCCACCACCGCCTGCTGTGACCACATACGCGCCAGACTACGGCTTTTTAGCGTTTGCTCCCAACCTCTTGGGAAAGTCGCTGATTGCAGCCTTATGTTGAATGGACGTATCCTGTCGATGTATCGGTTCGATACATCGACGCGAGAGGTGGTGGTTTCCAGTGGCCGGCGGACGAGGCGGCGTACTGGAGCTGGCCGTGCTCGGGTCGTTGCACGAGACCCCGCTACACGGCTATGAGCTGCGCAAACGGCTCAACGCCCTGCTCGGCATGTTCCGGGCGTTCTCCTACGGCTCGCTCTACCCGTGCCTCCGTCAGTTGCTCACCGACGGGCTGATCGTCGAAGACGGCGACGCCGCCGCGGCCGCCACGGCCGCCGACAGCGCCATCGTGCTCCCCGGCCGCCGTTCGAAGATCGTCTACAAACTGACCGCGGAGGGCAAGGAACGCCTGCAGGAACTCCTCACCCAGGCCGGTCCGTCCGCCTGGGAGGACGAGAGCTTCGGCGTGCACTTCGCCTTCTTCAGGCACACCGAGGCCGAGGTGCGCCTGCGGATTCTCGAAGGCCGCCGCAGCCGGCTCGAGGAACGTCTCGACGGTGTGCGCACGGCACTCGCCCGTACGCGCGAGCGGTTGGACAGCTACACCCTCGAGCTCCAACGTCACGGCCTGGAGTCGGTCGAACGCGAAGTGCGCTGGTTGAATGAGCTGATCGCCACCGAACGGCGAGCGTCGCCGCCGGAGGCGGAGGGGCGACCCGCGCGAGAGGAGCCGTCCAGGGCGCCCTCGCCAGGGACGGGCACGACGGGGCGGCACGCCACCCCGGAAGAAAACTGACCACTGAGAAGAACAAAGGGGAGCGAGTGCCATGGGTTCGGTGCGCGTAGCCATTGTCGGTGTAGGCAACTGTGCCACGTCGCTCATTCAGGGCGTGCACTACTACCGGGACGCCGACCCCGGTGCCCGGGTGCCGGGCCTGATGCACGTCAAGTTCGGCGACTACCACGTCGGCGACGTGGAGTTCGTCGCGGCGTTCGACGTGGACGCCAAGAAGGTCGGACGCGACCTGTCCGAGGCGATCGTGGCCTCGGAGAACAACACGATCAAGATCTGCGACGTGCCGCCGCTCGGTGTCACGGTGCAGCGCGGCCCCACCTTCGACGGTCTCGGCGAGTATTACCGGGAGATGGTCGAGGAGTCCGACGAGACCCCGGTCGACGTCGTCCAGGTCCTCAAGGACAACCAGGTCGACGTCCTCGTCTCCTACCTTCCGGTGGGCTCGGAGGAGGCCGACCGCTTCTACGCCCAGTGCGCCCTCGACGCGAAGGTCGCGTTCGTCAACGCGCTGCCGGTGTTCATCGCCTCCGACCCCGCGTGGGCCCAGAAGTTCGTCGACGCCGGGGTCCCGATCGTCGGTGACGACATCAAGTCGCAGGTCGGGGCGACCATCACGCACCGCGTGATGGCCAAGCTGTTCGAGGACCGCGGTGTCGAGCTGCTCCGCACCTACCAGCTGAACTTCGGCGGCAACATGGACTTCATGAACATGCTGGAGCGCAAGCGCCTGCAGTCCAAGAAGATCTCCAAGACCCAGTCGGTCACCTCGCAGATCCCGCACGAGATGCAGAAGGCCGACGTGCACATCGGCCCGTCGGACCACGTGCCGTGGCTCGACGACCGCAAGTGGGCGTACGTGCGCCTGGAGGGCAGGTCCTTCGGCGACACTCCCCTCAACCTGGAGTACAAGCTGGAGGTCTGGGACTCCCCCAACTCCGCGGGCATCATCATCGACGCGGTGCGCGCCGCCAAGATCGCTCTTGACCGGGGCATCGCCGGGCCGATCCTGTCCGCCTCCTCGTACTTCATGAAGTCACCGCCGGAGCAGTACTCCGACGACGAGGCACGCGACTACGTGGAGAAGTTCATCCGCGGCGAGGTCGAGCGCTGACCTGCCCGCGTCGAGCGGCAGACGGCGAGAGCCCCCGGCCCGTGTGGGCCGGGGGCTCTCGCCGTTGAACGCGACCGCCGGGACGGATGGGCCGCCGCGTCAGCGGGCGGCGGGCGGGAGGTCGGCGGGATCGGCGGCCCGCCAGGCGAGCGGATCGGCGCCGAGCTCGACCAGCTGGGGGACCTGCTCGCGGCACCACGGGGAGATCGCCAGACGGTCGCCCAGCACCCCGTCGGTGAACTCCTTCCACGGCATCCAGCGCACGTCGTCGACCTCGTCGGGGTTGGGCGCGGCCTCCGAGGTCACCAGCACCCGGTAGACCGGGCACAGCTCCCGCTCGACGGTGCCGTTGTCCATGACCGCGCGGTAGGAGAAGCGCGGCAGAAGGAGATCGACCTGACCGGCCGCGAGACCCAGCTCGTGGGAGAGCCTGCGGGTCACCGCCCCGGGGAGGGGCTCGCCGGGCAGGGGGTGGCCGCAGCAGCTGTTGGTCCACACCCCCGGCCAAGTGATCTTGTGGAGGGCGCGGCGGGAGAGGAGGACCCGCCCCTGCTCGTCGAACACGTAACTGGAGAAGGCCAGGTGGAGGGGCGTGTCGAGACCGTGCACCGTGGCCTTGGCCGCCGTGCCGATCGCGTTTCCCTCGGTGTCGACGAGCACAACGTGTTCATCAGGTGTCACTCGACCGAGGGTACGTGATCATGTCGGCTTACCGCGCCCCCTAGACGATACGTAGGCAAAGGTCGGAAATGCTCAAACCCACAATCAGGGATGTTCCCGATGCCCGCCCGAGGTGAACGCACATAGGCTGAGCGCGTGTCATTCGTATCCGATCTACGCGTGGTCCTGGAAGGTCGGGACTTCCGGAGGCTGTACGGGACCCGTCTGGTCTCGCAGTTCTCCGACGGGATCTTCCAGTTCGCCGTGGCCGGATTCGCGTTCTTCAGCCCGGAGAAGAGCACCAGCGCGGTGGAGATCGCCGCCGGGCTGGCCGTGCTCCTGCTGCCGTACTCGATCCTGGGCCCCTTCGCCGGGGTGTTCATCGACCGCTGGTCGCGACGGCAGATCCTGGTCGTCGCGCCGCTGGTCCGGGGGACGCTGCTGCTCGCGGCGGCGGTGCTCGTCGCCGCGGACGCCCCCGACGCGATCTTCTACGCCGCCGCGCTCGGCGTGCTCGGGGTGAACCGCTTCTTCCTGGCCGCGCTGGGCGCCTCGCTCCCGCACGTCGTGCCGCCCGACCGGCTGATGGTGGCCAACGCGGTCACCCCGACCTCCGGCACCGTGCTCACCTTCGTGGGCATAGGCGCCGGCTACCTCCTCCGGGCCGTCTTCGGCTCCGGCCACCCGGGCACCGCGGTGCTGCTGGTCGTCTCCGGCCTCGTCTTCGGGCTCAGCGCGCTCATCTCCATGACCATGGACAGGCGGCTGCTCGGCCCCGCCCACGACCCCGACCGGCCGCAGGCCCGCGAGGCCGTGCGCCACGTGCTGGCCGGCCTGGCCGACGGCGCGCGGCACCTCGTGCGGCACCGGGCCGCCACTGCGGCGATGGGCGCGATGGCCACCCACCGGTTCATGTACGGCATGTGCACGGCGATGCTCGTGCTGCTGTCGCGCTACTACTTCGCCGAGAACGCCGAGGACGCGCTGAACGCGGTCTCCGTCGTGGTCGCCACCTCGGGGGTCGGCTACTTCCTGGCCATCCTGGTCACCCCCTGGGCCACCGAGCGCTTCGGCCTGGAGCGGTGGGTCCCGGCCATGCTGGTCACCGCCGGGCTGCTGACGCTGGCGCTCTGCGTGACGTTCCAGCAGTGGGGGTTCGCGGCCGCGGGCTTCGTGCTCGGCATCGCCGGGCAGAGCATCAAGATCTGCGCCGACACCGCCGTCCAGCGGGACGTCAAGGACGCCTACCTCGGCCGGGCCTTCTCCATCTACGACATGCTCTTCAACGGCAGCTACGTGCTGGCCGCGGCCCTGGCGGCGGCGCTGCTGCCGCCGGACGGCAAGTCGGTCCTCGTGCTGGCGGTCATCGCCGCCGGGTACGTCGGGGGCGCGGTGCTCTACCGGGTCATCACTCCGGCCCGAGCGATCGAGCCGCTGCGGTCATCGCCGTCGTGACCCGCCCCAGGTCCTCGTCGCCGATCGAGTAGGGCGGCATCGCGTAGATCAGCCGTCCGAACGGGCGGAGCCAGACGCCGTGCCGCATGACGAGGGCCTGGACCGCGGGGACGTCGACGGGTTCGCGGGCCTCGATCACCCCGATCGCGCCGAGGACCCGCACGTCCCGCACCCCGGGTGCCTCCGAGGCCCCGGCCAGGCCCGCGAGGAGCCCGGCCTGGATCCGGCCCACCTCCTCGCGCCACGGGCGCTCCCGAAGGAGCTCCAGGGAGGCGCTCGCGACGGCCGCGGCCAGCGGGTTGCCCATGAAGGTCGGCCCGTGCATCAGCACGCCCACCCCCCTGGCCACCCGCTCGGTGCACAGCGTCGCGGCCAGTGACATGTAGCCGCCGGTCAGGGCCTTGCCCAGGCACATGATGTCGGGCCTGATCCCGGCGTGGTCGCAGCCGAACAGCTCCCCGGTCCTGCCGAACCCGGTGGCGATCTCGTCGGCGATCAGCAGGACGCCGTGCTCGTCGGCCAGCTCGCGGAGCAGCCGCAGGTAGGCGGGGTGGTAGAAGTGCATGCCGCCCGCCCCCTGGACGACCGGCTCCACGATGATCGCGGCCAGCTCGTGGGCGTGCCGGGCGACCAGGTCCGCCAGCCGGGCCGCGTAGCCCTCGTCGTACTCGCGCGGCGGCCGGTCGGCGAACACGTGCCGGGGCAGCACGCCGGAGAACAGGTGGTGCATGCCGTTGACCGGGTCGCAGACCGACATCGCCCCGAAGGTGTCGCCGTGGTAGCCGCCCCTGACCGTGAGCAGCCGTCCCCTGCCGGTGAGCTGGAACGCCATCTTGATCGCGACCTCGACGGCGACCGACCCCGAGTCGGCGAGGAACACCTTCGGCAGCCCGGTCATGGCGGCGAGCGTGGCGGCCAGCCGCACGGCCGGCTCGTGGGTGAGCCCGCCGAACATGACGTGTGCCATGTTCTCCAGCTGGTCCTTCATCGCCCGGTTGAGCCGGGGGTGGTTGTAGCCGTGGACGGCCGCCCACCAGGAGGACATGCCGTCGACCAGCTCGCGCCCGTCGGCGAGCGTCAGCCGCACCCCGTCCGCGCGGGAGACCACGTACGGCTCCACCGGCTGGGGCGTGGCCGCGTAGGGGTGCCACACGTGCCGGCGGTCGAGCAGGGTGATCTCAGCGGTCTCGGCGGTCTCGTCAAGGCCACCGAGACCGACGAGGCCAGCGCCGTCGAGATCGTCGAGGTCAGGGGCGCCGGTCAGGGTCCACCTCGCCGCCCGCCTTCTCGCCGGGGACGCCCACACCGCCCGCCCCGTCGGCCCCATCGGCCCCGCCGGTCCGCACCCACTCGCGGAGGGCGTCCGCGGCGGCCTCCTTGCCGATGACGCCCCGGTCGAGCCGCATCTCCAGCAGGAACCTGTAGGCGCGGCCGACGAGGGGGCCCGGCGGGACGCCGAGGAGCTCCTGGATCTCGTTGCCGTCGAGCTCGGGGCGGATCTTGCCGAGCTCCTCCTCCTCGGCCAGCCGGGCGATGCGCTCCTCCAGCTGGTCGTAGGTCTGCGACAGGGCCTGGGCCTTGCGCCGGTTGCGGGTCGTGCAGTCGGCGCGGGTCAGCTTGTGCAGGAGCTCCAGCAGGTGTCCGGCGTCGCGGACGTAGCGGCGTACGGCCGAGTCGGTCCACTCGCCCGTGCCGTACCCGTGGAAGCGCAGGTGCAGCTCCACCAGACGGGAGACGTCGGCCACCACGTCCTTGGGGAACTTCAGCTCCGCCATGCGCTTCTTGGCGAGCTGGGCCCCGACCACCTCGTGGTGGTGGAAGGAGACCCGGCCGCCGGGCTCGTGGCGGCGGGTCTTCGGCTTGCCCACGTCGTGCAGGAGCGCGGCCCAGCGCAGGATCCGGTCGGGGCCGCTCTCCTCCAGGTCGATCGCCTGCTCCAGCACGATCAGCGAGTGCTCGTAGACGTCCTTGTGCCGGTGGTGCTCGTCGATCTCCAGGCGGAGCTTGGGCAGCTCGGGCAGCACGTGGTCGGCGAGCCCGGACTCGACGAGGAGCCGCAGGCCCTCGCGAGGGTGGTCGCCGCCGATGAGCTTGTCCAGCTCGTCGCGGATGCGCTCGGCGGAGACGATGTCGATCCTGTCGACCATCGCGGCCATCGCGGCGAGCGCCGCCGCGTCGACGGCGAAGCCGAGCTGGCTGGCGAACCTGGCGGCGCGGAGCATCCGCAGCGGGTCGTCGCCGAAGGAGCGCTCGGGGGGGCCGGGGGTGCGCAGCACCTTGGCGTGCAGGTCGTCGAGGCCGCCGTGCGGGTCGACGAACTCGCGGGACGGCAGGCGCAGCGCCATCGCGTTGACCGCGAAGTCGCGCCGGGCCAGGTCGCCCTCCAGCGTGTCGCCGTAGGCCACGTCGGGCTTGCGCGACTTGGGATCGTACGACTCGCTGCGATAGGTGGTGATCTCCAGCAGCCACCCGCCCTTGCGGACGCCGACGGTGCCGAAGTCGATGCCGATCGTCCAGATGGAGTCGGCCCAGTCGCGGACGAGCTCCAGGACCGTCTCGGGCCTCGCGTCCGTGGTCAGGTCGAGATCGTTGCCGATCCTGCTGAGGAAGACGTCGCGTACGGAGCCACCGACGAGGGCGATCTGGTAACCCCTGGCGGCGAAAAGCTCGCCGAGCTCGTCCGCCACGGGTGCGATTTTCCGGAACAGCTCGCTCATGCCGTGGCGCTGGCTCTGGGTCAGATTTGAAAGGGACAAGCCGGGTAGGTCCTTCGGTTACGGAACATGTTCCCCTGCGGGGATACACCTGAAGCGATCACCAGGTTACGGTCGGTCAGGAAACCTCGGGGACTGTGCGTCGAGGCAAGGAGCACACACATGAAGGATGCGCTCGCGATCCACCGCTGGCTCCTCGCACACCAGGTCCATCATGAGATCGTACGCCTTCCGCGCGCGATGACATGCTCGGACGAACTCCCCGAGGTGCTGTCGGCGAGTCCCGAGATCTGCGTGGGAGTCACGGTCTTCGAGGTCACGACGCGGATCGGCCGCGAGCCCGTGGCGGTCGTCACCTCCGTCGGCTCCCCGCCGCGTCCCGGGGTGATCGGCGGCATCCTGGGGGCCCGGCGGGTCAGGCCGGCCTCGGCCTTCACCGTCAACTCCGCCACCGACTACGCCGCGGGACTGGTCTGCCCGCTGCTGCTGCCCGCCACGCTCACCGTGCTGGTGGACGAGCGGCTCACCCGTACCGCCACATCCGTGTACGTGCCCACCGGGGAGCGCCGGATGGCACTCCTGATCCGCGCCGACCATCTGCTCAAACTGGTGTCGGGAAAGGTGGTCGACCTGACCCGGCAGGGCTCCCGCAGAGAGCCGGCGACCTTTCCCCTCGCCGGTTAGGCCATAGCATTACCGGCGTGCGCCGTACTCGACCCCTGGCCGGCACGTGATCCACAAAGCCGCGCTGCTCGCCCTGCTCGCCACCACGCTGCTCGTTCCCGCGGCCGTGGTCGTTCCGGGTACGGCGAACGCCCGGACGATCTCGGTGAGCCGGGCGGGCCTCCAGGTCGTCATGGAGGCGATCGGCCCCGACGCCCCCCGTGATCCGACCACCGAGATCAAGCTGTCCGGCTCCCTGGTCAACTCGGGCACCGAGCCCCTGAACGGCCTGCGCATCCGGATGCACTACTCGCCCCAGCCGTTCGCCCGGCGCGCCGACATGGAGGCCTACCTGGCGGGGCAGACCCTCCCGAGCTCGTGGTGCTGCGAGAGTTTCGTCCAGGCGCCGATCGCGGCCTCGGGCAAACTGCCGTGGGAGTTCGCCTTCACCCCGCAGGAGCTGAAGTTCTCCGGCTTCGGCGTCTACCCGGTCATGGTCGAGGTGCTCGACGCCTTCGGGCAGCAGGCCGGCAGCCTGCGCACCATGGTGACCTACATGCCCAGGGAGACCAAGGTGGCCCGCACCCGACTCGCCATGGTGCTGCCCATCGTCGACCAGCCGCGCCGGTCCGGCGACTCCACCTTCGCCGACGAGGGCCTGCCCGCGGCCATGGCCCCCGGCAAGCGCCTGGGCGACCTGCTCAAGATCGCCCAGGACACGTCGTCCGCCAAGGGCCTCACCTGGATCGTCGACCCCGCCCTGCTCGACGACGCGCGGACCATGGGCGAACCGCACGCGGTCAGGTCCAAGGACCGCACCCAGCAGCGCCCCGCGACCCCCGAGGCCGCCCGGTGGCTGAGCGACTTCCGCGACGCCGTCGCCGACCACCCGGTGGTGGCCACCCCGTACGGCGACCCCGACGTGGCGGCCCTCGCCCACAACGGCGTCGACGACGCCACGGCGACCGGGATCGCCGCGGCCGGGATCGTCGCCAGGGAGACCCTCGGCCGCGACGTCGTCACCAGCGTGAACTGGCCGGTGGGCGGCCTGATCGACTACGACGGGCTGGACCTGCTGGCCACCGGCGGCGTCAACACCGTGCTGCTGAACGTGCTGAACCTGCCGCCGGTGACGCCCCCGGTCACCACCCCCGACGCCTCGGCGACCCTGGAGAGCGTGAACGGCCCGCTCACCGCCCTGGTCGCCGACGCGGTGCTGAGCGAGACCGTCGGCGCCGACACCTCCGCCCCCGGCGCGGCGCTGATCAACCGCCAGCGGTTCATCGCGGAGACGGCGATGATCAGCTCGGAGCCGGTCACCTCCGCCCGGACGGTGATCGCCGTCCCGCACCGCCGATGGGATCCCGATCCCAGGTACGTGACCGACCTGGTCGAGACGGCCGCCACCCTGCCCTGGCTGGCACCCGCCACGCTCGACGCGATCAAGCGCGGCAAGGGCGCCCCGGTCCCGCGGGCCGGCCTGACCTACACCGACCAGGACCGCAAGCTCGAACTCTCCAAGCAGTACCTGACGAGCGTCAGGAGGGTCGGCGCCCGCGCCGACCTGACCGCCGCGATCACCACCGCCCAGGACCTCGACGTCTTCGACCTGGCGCTGCTGCGCCTGACCTCCTCGGCGTGGCGGGGCAGGACCGGCAACGCCACGCCGTACGTCCAGCAGGTCGCCGAGGCGGTCGACGGCCGGATCGCCATGGTCAACATCACCGGCAGCGAGCAGTCGCGGCTGCGCACCCTGGCCGGCAGCAACGGCGACGTGCCGATCAGCGTGCGCAACGAGCTGAGCGGCGAGGGCAGCCAGATCGCGGTCCGGCTCAGGGTGACCTCCGACCAGCCCGACCTGCTCAAGATCGAGCCGTACGACGACAAGCTGGAGATCCGCGGCGGCCAGAACCAGACCATCCGGATCCCGATGACCTCGACGGCCAGCGGCCAGACGACCGTGACGGTCCAGCTCACCACCGACGACGGCCGCAAGTACGGCAAGCCGATCGAGCTGACCGTGCGGACCACCGGCTACACCGGGGTCGCCCTGGTGATCGTGGGGGCGGCGCTCGTGGTGATGCTGGCGGCCGTCGTCCTGCGCGTCCTGCGCCGCCGGGGAGGCCGCCGCCCCGCGGCCGCCCCGCCGCCGCGGCGCGAGCGCGAGCCCGCCGGCACCGAGTCCTGAGCGCCTGGCGCTCCGAGCACCTAGCGAAGGAAAGCGCATGAGCAGGGTCCTGCGCGCGAGCGCGATCATGGCGGCGGGGACGATGGTCTCCCGTGTCACCGGCTTCGTCCGGACGGCGGTGCTCGCGGCGGCCATCGGAACCTTCGCGCTGGGTGACGCCTACAACGTGGCGTACACGATCCCGCTCATCCTGTTCGACCTGCTCATCGGCGGGATCCTGAGCAGCGTCGTGGTTCCGATGATCATCAGGCGGCAGAAGTCCGACCCCGACGGCGGCCGGGCCTACGAGCAGCGCCTGATGACCCTGGGGGTCGTCTCGCTGACGCTGATGGCGCTGGTCGCGGTGGCGCTGGCCGAGCCGCTGATCAGCCTCTACAGCACCGACTGGAGCGCGGAGAAGACCGAGGTGGCGGTCGTCCTGGCGCGCTACATCCTGCCGCAGATCGCCTTCTTCGGCATCGGCGCGATCGCGGGCGCGATCCTCAACACCCGCGACAGGTTCGCCGCGCCCATGTGGGCGCCGGTGCTGAACAACATCGTGATGATCGGCGTCGCGGTCGCCTACTACGTGAAGCTGGGCGGCGCGGGCACCGACATCGACACCGTGACGGACGGCGACCTGCTGCTGCTCGGGCTCGGCACCACCGCCGGCATCGTGGCGCAGTGCGCGGTGCTGATCGTCTCGCTGCACCGGGTCGGCTTCCGCTTCCGGCCCAGGTTCGACCTGCGCAACGCCGGTCTCGGCGAGATGGGCCGCACCGCCTCCTGGACCTTCGCCTACGTCGGGATCAGCCAGCTGGGCTTCCTGATCACCACCAAGCTCGCCTCGGGCGCGGGCGAGCGCGCCCCCGGCGCCGGCAACTCGGCCTACGCCTACGCCTACCAGTTCTTCCAGCTCCCGTACGGGATCATCGCGGTCTCGGTGATCACCGCGATGCTGCCCAGGATGAGCCGGGGGGTGGCCGACGGGCAGCTCGACACGGTCCGCGAGGAGTTCGCCTCGGGGGTGCGGCTGGTGTCGGTGCTGCTGGTGCCCGCCGGGCTGCTGCTGATGGTTCTGGGCCCCGCGGTGACCGTGCTGATCTTCTCGTGGGGCAACATGACCGTCGACTCGGCGGTCTACATCGGCAACGTGCTCCAGGTCTTCGGGCTGGCGCTGGTGCCGTTCTCGATCTTCCAGCTGCTGCTGCGCGTCTTCTACTCCTTCGGCGACACCCGCACCCCGGTGTTCCTCGCCCTCGGCAACGTGACGGTGAACGCCACGCTCAGCCTCGTGGCCTACTTCACCCTGCCCGCCCGGTACATCGTGATGGGCCTGGCCGCCGCGTTCACCGTCGCCTTCGTGGTCGGCGCCGCGTTCGCCTGGATCCTGGCCGCGCGCCGCGTGGGGGGCCTGGCGGGGCGCAGGGTGGCCGCCGGGCTGTCCAGGATGTACCTGGCCGCGCTCCCCGCCGCGGCGCTCGCGCTCGGCGTGCTGTGGCTCACACAGGAGCTCACGGAGCTGGACGCGCTGAGCGCCGCCATCATGCTGGCGGCGGGCGGCGGACTCGGTATGGTTCTTTACTTGGCGATCGCCCACCGGATGCGCATCCCCGAGGTGAGTTCGATCGTTGGAATGGTGGCAGGACGGGTAGGCCGGTAACCCAAAGACTTGTCTCAAACGTCTGACAAGGCGAACACGGGCGGAACCGGTGCGGGACTACCATGGTGCGACGCGTGTGGTGACATGCGGCTAATGGAAGCAGGAGGGCGTGGGCGGATCCACCCAGCATCATGTGATGTGTCTTGATGTGCTGACCGGGCATGGTGCTGTCGTGTTCTCAGGTACGGGGTCCTCGTGAGTTCCCCCGCCGTCGAGCCCGGCACCAAGCTGGCCGAGCGCTTCAGACTAGAAGATCGTGTCCACGAGTCGGGCGGAGCCACCCTGTGGAAGGCCATCGACGAGGTGCTCGCCAGGCCCGTCGCCGTCCACACCTTCGATCCCGACTTTCCCCGCCTGAACGAGGTCGTCACGGCGGCCAGGGTGGCCAGCCGGCTGACCGACCCCCGGCTCACCCAGGTCTTCGACGCGACCGAGGACGACGGCCACTCCTACGTCGTCAGCGAGTGGGTGAGCGGCGAGTCCTTCAGCGACATGATCGCGGGCGGGCCACTCGACCCCGAGCGGGCCGCCGCGATGGTCGCCGAGGCCGCGGAGGCCCTGGCCCACGCGCACGAGGCGAACCTCGCCCATCTCTGCCTGACCCCCGAGCACCTGGTGTGGACGGCGGGCAGCACGGTCAAGCTGCTCGGCCTGGGAGTCGACGCGGTCCTGGACGACGTGACGAGCGACGACCCCGCCCGCGAGGACGCCGAGGGCCTCGGCCGCCTGCTGTACGCCGGGCTGACCGGCCACTGGCCGGGTGACGAGCAGGACAGCGGCGGCCTGCCCGTCGCGCCCATGGACGACGGGCACTTCTGCACGCCGCGCCAGGTCACCGCGGGCGTTCCCGGCTATCTGGACGCCATCGTCTGCCGGGCGATGCTGCCGGAGACCAGGCGCGGGCTCGACCCGCTGACCACGCCCGCCGAGGTCGCCGAGGCCCTGGCCTCGGTGTCGCGGCCCAGTCCCCTGCCGATGCCGACGCCGATGCCCATGACGCCCCTGCCGGTGGCGTCCTCCCGTTCCGAGGGCATCGACACCGCGGCGCCCCAGCGCCACACGCCCCCTCCCCAGCATCAGACCCAGCACCAGCACCAGCACCGCCCGATGTCCCACCAGGGCGGCGGCATGGTCAACAAGGTCGCCATGACCGTCGTCGTGCTGCTGGTGATGGCGGCCGTCGGCCTGGGCGCCTGGACCCTCGGCCGCAGCATCGGCAACGCCGGCACCCCGGCGCAGGGCGAGCAGAGCACCACGCCCACGCCGACCGCGGCCGTCGGCACCCGCGAGGTGAAGCCCTCCTCGGTCACCGGCTTCGACCCGCTGGGCGACAACGAGGAGCGCGGCGAGCTGGCCATCAACGCGACCGACGGCAAGGAGTCCACCGACTGGCACTCCGAGTCGTACGACTCCGCTGACTTCGGCCGGCTCAAGGCGGGCGTGGGCCTTCTGCTGGACATGGGCGAGAGCGTCCCGGTCAAGCAGGTGACGGTCGAGTTCGGCGGCACTTCTGGAGGCACCGTGGAGCTCAGGGTGGGCGACTCCGCGCAGCTCGACGACCTGGCCGTCCTCCAGAAGATCAACGGAGTCTCCGGCAAGAAGACGTTCACCGCGGAGACCCCGAAGAAGGGCCGCTACGTGCTCGTCTGGTTCACCAAGATGCCCACCTACGAGGGGAAGTTCCGAGGCCAGGTGTTGGACATGAAGGTCCTCGCGGCCAAGTGACACCGCTGCGATTTGATCTGTTTTACATGGCTTCTTGCAGATCATCGGAGAATCCGTGGCACCATCTATCCCGTAGAGGTGTTCTCCCCGGATCGGTATAGCAGGACTCTCCTTGTGAATTCCCCACCCGAGACCCCGCCAGCGGCGGACGAGCAGACGGCGAAGGCCCCCGTGTCCGACGCCGACCTGCTCACCCGGCACATCGCCGGAGATCCGCACGCCTTCAGTGAAATAGTCAAGCGACATCGAGACCGCATGTGGGCGGTCGCCCTGCGCACGCTGGGCGACCCCGACGAGGCGGCCGACGCCGTTCAGGACGCCTTCGTCTCGGCCTACCGCAAGGCCGGGAGCTTTCGCGGCGAGGCGGCCGTGACCACGTGGCTGCACCGCATCGTGGTCAACGCCTGCCTCGACCGCATGCGCAGGAAATCGGTGCGCCCGGTGGCCGACGACGAGCTCGTCGAGGCCGCGGAGCGCGAGACCCCGGTGCTCGACCAGACGGCCGAGCGCGAGGTGTCCATGGAGGTGTCCGCGGCCCTGAAGCTGCTGCCCTCCGACCAGCGCGCCGCGCTGGTGCTCGTGGACATGATGGGCTACTCGGTCGAGGACGCGGCCCAGGTGCTGGAGGTGCCGAGCGGCACGGTGAAGAGCCGTTGCGCGCGCGGACGGGCGAAACTCGCCCCGATTCTTTCCCATTTACGGAACCGATCAGACCTGTCTCGCGTCTCATCCGCGAAGGGAGCAGAACTTCGTGACGGGTGATACGCACTACGACCTGGAGATCTTGGCCGAACTGGCCGAGGGGCTCCTCGACGCCGCCACGGCCATGCGGGTACGCGAGCATCTCGCGATCTGCGATCCCTGTGGCGAGAGCCTCGCCGACCTCGCAGCGGTCCGTGAGGTCCTGGCGGCGACCCCCACACCGGCGATGCCGATGGGAGTCGCGCTGAGGATCGACCGCGCGCTGGCCGCCGAGGCCGAGAGCTTCCGTGGAGGTGGAGTGGGCCTGGTGGAAGCACCGGCCTGGGACGACATAATGCGCGACGCGCCGTGGGAGACGTCCTCTCCCGCACAACCGGCGCCATGGGAGAGGACCCCTCAGCGGGTCCCGCTCCCCGAACAGGAGCCTGAGCTCGAGCCGGCCGTGCGGCTGGGGGTCGTCGGCGACGACGGCACAGTGGTCCCGGTGGTCCCGGCCAGGCGTCGCGGCGCGAACCGGCGGCGCCGGTGGGCGATGCCCGCCGCCGCGGCGGGTGTGGCGGCGGCGGTGATCGGCGCGACTGCGCTGGCGACCGGGACGCTGACGGCGTCCGGCCCGGATCGCCTGCCGGCGATCGCGCAGCCCGCACCGGCGGACACGGTCCAGTACGCGCTGACCGACAGCAACTGGAACTACACCGACGCCGAGCTCCGCGGCTCGCTGCTCGACTACATCGGTCCCGGGACCATAGTCGGAACGACCGACAACTCGGGGATCGACAAGTGTGTCCGGCAGGTCTCGGCGCAGGTGGGCACGTCGCCCTTCGCCGTGGACCAGGGGTTCTACAACGGGCAGGAAGCCAACATCCTGCTCTTCTGGGAGAACCAGGCCAAGAACACGGTGCGCGTCCACGTCGTGGGCCCGCAGTGTGACAACGTGCGCAAACCCGGCCTCGCAAGCTGGGAGTGACCGGGAGGAGTGGCCCCGGGTGACCTCGACAGGTCACCCGGGGCGACCGGTGGGAAGACAGCCGGGATGATCGGCGTGTAATCCACCCCGGAACCCTCGTCCCTTTCCGTGAGCGCCCGGCATGGATTCGTCCATGCCGGGCTTTCGCGTTCCACCGGCGGCCCGCCACCGTGCCGGACGGGAATCACCGGCGCCTAGGATCTGTTGACGCCGGTGGCATCAACAGAGGGAGAGGCGCGAGCACAGATGGACGTCCGAAATGTGATCATCATCGGGTCGGGTCCCGCCGGTTACACCTCGGCCGTGTACTCCGCGCGCGCCGACCTCAACCCGCTGGTGTTCGAGGGGTCGGTCACCGCCGGTGGCGCCCTGATGAACACCACCGAGGTGGAGAACTTCCCTGGTTTTCCCGGCGGGATCATGGGGCCGGACCTGATGGACGGGATGCGCAAGCAGGCCGAGCGCTTCGGCGCCGAGCTGGTCGCCGACGACGTGGTGGAGGTCGACCTGGCCGCCACTCCGAAGGTCGTCAAGACCGCGACCGACACCTACTACGCCAGGTCGGTCATCCTGGCCATGGGGTCGGGCTATCGCGAGCTGGGGGTGCCCAACGAGAAGCGCCTGTCGGGTCGCGGGGTGTCGTGGTGTGCCACCTGTGACGGGTTCTTCTTCCGGGGCCAGGACATCGTGGTCGTGGGCGGGGGCGACACGGCGATGGAGGAGGCGATCTTCCTGACCCGGTTCGCGGCCTCGGTGACGGTGGTGCACCGTCGTGACGAACTGCGCGCCAGCAAGATCATGCGGGACCGGGCGTTCGCGAACGAGAAGATCCGCTTCGTCTGGGACAGCGAGGTCGTCGAGGTGCTGGGCGAGAGCAAGGTGAGCGGGGTGCGGCTGCGCAACCTCAAGAGCGGCGCGCTCAGCGAGCTGGCGGCCACGGGCCTGTTCGTCGCGATCGGCCATGATCCGCGTACCGAGCTGGTCAAGGGTCAGGTGGAGCTGGACGACGAGGGCTACGTCAAGGTCGACTCGCCCTCGACGCGCACCAATCTGGACGGGGTCTTCGCCGCGGGTGACGTCGTCGACCACACCTACCGTCAGGCCATCACCGCCGCGGGCACCGGTTCGGCCGCCTCCCTCGACTCCGAGCGCTGGCTGGCCGAGCACGAAACCGCCTGACGACCGGCGCGCGACGACCGGGTACGTGACAACCGGCGCGCAACGACCGGCAGGTGACGGCGGGCGCGCGACAAGCGGCAGGAACAGTCCTCAGGCAAGTCCTCAGGCGACAGATCCTCAGGCAAGAGGGAGAGCAGGAACCTTGGGCACCATCAAGCACGTGACCGACGCCAGCTTCGACGCCGACGTCCTCAAGAGCGACAAGCCCGTGATCGTCGACTTCTGGGCCGAGTGGTGCGGCCCGTGCCGCCAGGTCGCGCCCATCCTGGAGGAGATCGCCGGCGAGAACGCCGAGAAGCTGACCATCGTCAAGCTGAACGTCGACGAGAATCCGACAACGGCCACAAACTATGGCGTACTCCAGATTCCTACTCTGAACGTCTATAAGAACGGAGAGGTTGTGAAGCAGATCATCGGCGCCAAGCCGAAGGCCATGCTGCTTCGCGAGCTTGAGGGCATCATTTAGGCCCCCTGCGGTCGGCCGCCCCCCACGGCGTCCATCCGTATCACCCGCTTCCGAGCGGCACACCCACCCACTGAAAGCCCCCCGTCTCACCGCGGGGGGCTTTCACATGCGCGGGGTCCTCACACCGTGCGCCGGGCCGGCTCGCGAAGGTCCGGAAACAGGCTCGCGAGATCGCGGAGGCGGGCTCGCGGGTCTCGCGGAGCGCGTTCGGGCCCGGGGAGGACGTCCTGGGGTTCCAGGAGGTGCCGTACGGGCTCCAGAAGGGCTCAGACGGGCCGCAGCGCCCTCTCGGGACTCATGGACCCGAGTAGCCGCTCCAGTGCCACCTCGACGTCCTCACGCCACGAGATCGCGTTCTTGAGCTCCAGGCGGAGGCGGGGAAAGCGCAGGTGCGGGCGGACCGTCTTGAAACCCACCGAGAGCAGGTAGTCGGCGGGCATCAGGCACGCGCCCGGCTGCTCCCACTTCAGGTCGCCGAACGCCTCGATCGCCCGTACCCCGCGCCGGGTCAGGTCCTTGGCCACGCCCTGGACCAGCATCCGGCCCAGGCCGCCCCCGGAGAACTCCGGGATGATGTGCGCGGTCATCAGCAGCACCGCGTCCGCGCTGACCGGGGAGGTCGGGAAGGCCACCGAGCGCGGCACGTAGTGGGGCGGCGCGTAGAGCACGAAGCCGGCCGCCACCCCGTCCACATAGACGATCTTGCCGCAGCTTCCCCACTCCAGCAGGGTGGAGGAGATCCAGGCCTCCTTCTCCAGCCCCGGATCTCCGGCCTTCACCGCGCGGTCCGCGTTGACGGGATCGAGCTCCCAGAAGACGCACCGGCGGCAGCGGCGCGGCAGGTCGTCGAGATTGTCGAGAGTGACGTTTGCCAGCCGACGCGACACCTGTTGGCCCCAATCCTGGCGAGACGAGTGCAAGCCATGGCGAAAAACGCGCGAAAACGGCGTCTCCAGCTGGCATCGTAGCCCAGTGGGCGTCCTGGTTTCAGGAGGTCCCGTCCCCACACGCAGACGACTGCAACCCCTGACGTAACCTGGTTTCTCTAATATGAGCGCTTCGCGCTCCAAACAACCGAGGAGGTGGACCGTGCCCCAGGACATAGATCACGGTCAGACCATCGCCCCGACCCAAGGGTCGCGCATCGACGCCTACGTCGACCGTTACGCGGCACGGGCAACCGGGATGGTCGCCTCCGAGGTTCGAGCTCTCTTCTCCGTCGCGTCGAGGCCCGAGGTGGTCTCGCTCGCCGGCGGCATGCCGTACGTCACCGCGCTTCCCCTGGACGTGGTGGGGGAGCTGGTCGCCGACCTGATCGCCAAGCGCGGCCCCGTCGCGCTCCAGTACGGCTCGGGGCAGGGCGACCCGCACCTGCGCGAGCAGATCTGCGACGTCATGCGAATGGAGGGGATCGAGGCCAACTCGGACGACGTCGTCGTGACCGTCGGCTCCCAGCAGGCCCTCGACCTGATCACCCGGATCTTCATCGACCCGGGTGACGTCGTGCTCGCCGAGGGGCCCTCCTACGTCGGAGCCCTGGGCACGTTCTCCGCCTACCAGGCCAAGGTCATCCATGTCGCGATGGACAACGAGGGGATCATCCCCGAGTCGCTGGCCCAGACCATCTACGCCCTGAAGAGCGCGGGCAACCGGATCAAGTTCCTCTACACGATCCCCACCTTCCAGAACCCCGCGGGCGTGACGCTCAGCGTCGCGCGCAGGCAGCAGGTCCTGGAGATCTGCCAGCGGGCCGACGTGCTGATCGTCGAGGACAACCCGTACGGCATGCTCGGCTTCGACGGCGACCCCATGCGGGCGCTGCGCGCCGACAACGCCGACGGCATCGTCTATCTCGGCTCGTTCTCCAAGACCCTCGCCCCCGGTTTCCGGGTCGGCTGGGCCCTCGCCCCGCACGCCATCCGCGAGAAACTGGTGCTGGCGATGGAGTCCGCGGTCCTGTCTCACTCCTCCTTCACCCAGCTGGCCGTCGGCCAGTATCTCGCCACCCAGCCCTGGCGTGAGCAGATCAAGTCGTTCAGGGAGCTCTACCGCGAGCGCCGCGACACCATGCTCACCTCTCTGGAGGCCCTGATGCCCGACGGCGTCACCTGGACCCGCCCCGGCGGCGGGTTCTTCGTCTGGGCCACCCTCCCCGAGGGGCTCGACTCCAAGGCACTCCTGCCCCGCGCGGTGGCCGAGCGGGTGGCCTTCGTACCGGGCACCGGTTTCTTCGCCGACGGCGGCGGCGCGCGGCACATGCGGCTCTCCTACTGCTACCCCGAGCCCGACCGCATCCGCGAGGGCGTCCGGCGCCTGGCCGGGGTGATCGGGCAGGAGCTCCGCCTTCGCGACACCTTCGGGACCGGCTCGCCCACCGAACGCGCCGGGATCGACACCCCGGGCCCCGACCTCGCGTAACCTCGCCCCCGGAGGTGCCCCGTGCCACGAGGCACCTCCGGCATGAGCTCCTCCCCTCCGGTGCCGTACGGTGACTTCCTGCGCCGGTGCGTGGTGATCGATCCGGTCCGCCGGGACAGCCGGATCGCGCGTGACGAGAGCGACAGGACAGGCTCGGAGCGGGCCTTGACGAGAGGTATGTCGGATGAGTGACCTGGGCCATGTGCTCGTCCTGGCGGGCGGGCTCTCCTACGAGCGCGAGGTCTCGCTGCGTTCGGGACGGCGGGTGAGCGAGGTGCTGCGGGGAGCGGGCGTCTCCGTGGAGACCCGGGACACCGACGCGTCACTGGTTCCCGCCATGCTCGCGGACCCCCCGGACGCGGTCTTCGTCACCCTCCACGGCGGAGCGGGCGAGGACGGCGCCATCCGCTCGGTCCTCGAACTCCTCTCCATCCCGTACGTCGGCGCCGGTCCCGACGCCTGCCGGGTCGCCTACGACAAGCCCACCGCCAAGACCGTCGTCCGCTCCGTCGGGCTGCGCACCCCCGAGTCGGTGACGCTGCCCAAGGAGACCTTCCACGACCTCGGCGCCTCCGCGGTGCTGGCCCGCATCGTGGACCGCCTCGGCCTTCCCCTGTTCGTCAAGCCGTCCCGTGGCGGCTCGGCGCTCGGCGCGTCGGTCGTCCGCAGCGCCGAGGAGTTCCCCGCCGCCATGGTCGGCTGCTTCGCCTACGGCGACACCGCGCTGATCGAGCGCTGCATCGAGGGCGTCGAGGTCGCCGTCTCCGTGGTCGACCTCGGGAGCGGGCCCGTGGCGTTGCCCCCGGTGGAGATCGTCGCAAACCAGGGCGTGTACGACTACGCGGCCCGCTACACCGCCGGGCACACCGAGTTCTTCGCCCCGGCACGCCTCTCGCCCGAGGCGTCGGCGGCCTGCGCCGAGATGGCCGTGACCGCGCACACCGCCCTCGGCCTCAGGGACGTGTCCCGCACCGACCTGATCGTCGACGCGGACGGCCTGCCCTACTTCCTCGAAGTGAACGTCGCGCCGGGGATGACCGAGACGTCCCTCCTCCCCATGGCCGCGGAGGCCGCCGGGGACGACCTCGGGACCCTCTGCCGGGTCCTCCTGGAGCAGGCCGCCACCCGCGGCGCCTGACCCCGCCCGGTCCCCCGGTGCGGGCCGCCACACCGGCGGGCGATGCAGGTTCCCGTACGGGCGCCGAGCGGGCGAGTCCGGTGAACGGGGTAGGCCTTCCCGTACGGGCGCCGGGCCGACGAGCGGGGCGAGCCCGGTGAACGGGACAGGCTTTTCCCGTACAGGCGCCGGGCCGACGAGCGGGGCGAGCCCGGTGAACGGGCCGGGCTCACGGGCGACCGGGCCGGACTCATGAGCGACCCGCGGGCGGACCGGGTCGATGGGCGGGCGGAGGTTCCCCCTACGCTGGCCGTGTGCTGACCTCCACCCCATTTCCCAAGAGCTTCGGCAGCGACAACCACTCGGGCGTGCACCCCGCGGTTCTCGCCGCCATCCTCGAAGCGAACACCGGAGACGCCCTCGCCTACGGCGGGGATGCCTGGACCACCGCGACGAAGGACGCCTTCCGCGCCGAGTTCGGCGCCCGCGCGACCGCCTACCCGATGTTCAACGGCACCGGCGCCAACGTCGTGGGCCTCGGACTCGTGCTCCGGGCGTACGACGCGGTGCTCTGCCCGGCCACCGCCCACATCCACACCAGCGAGTGCGGTGCCGCCGAACGCGTGCTGGGCACCAAGCTGGTCGCCCTCCCCACGGAGGACGGCAAGATCTCCGTGGACGACATCCGCGGTCAGCTGTCCGTGCTGGGGGATGAGCACCACTCCCAGCCCAAGGTCGTCTCCATCTCCCAGGTGACCGAGTGCGGCACCTGCTACACCGCCGACGAGATCGCCGAGATAGCGGAGTTCGCGCACGCGCACGGCCTCTTCCTGCACATGGACGGCGCCCGGCTGGCCAACGCGGCGGCAGAGCTCGGCTGCTCGCTCCGCTCCCTCACCACGGACGCGGGCGTGGACCTGCTCAGCTTCGGAGGCACCAAGAACGGCGCCATGGGTGCCGAGGCGCTCGTGATCCTCCGCCCGGAGCTGGACGCCCCGGCGTCGTTCCTGCGCAAGCAGGGGATGCAGCTCGCCTCCAAGATGCGCTTCGTCTCCGCCCAGCTGACCGCCCTCCTCACCGACGACCTCTGGCGCGAGAACGCCGCCCACGCCAACGCCATGGCCCACCGCCTGGCCGACGGCATCGCCGACCTCCCGGGCGTCTCCCTGCGCTACCCGGTGCAGTCCAACGCCGTTTTCCCCGCCCTCCCGGAGAAGGCCATCGCGGAACTGCAGCAGCGCTATCTCTTCCACATCTGGGACGCGGCCGAGAACGTGGTCCGCTGGGTGACCGCCTTCGACACCACCCCTGAGCACGTCGACACTTTCGTCGCCGACATCCGTCTCGCCGTCCAGGAGGCCACCGGCTTCTGAGTGGCATCTGTCTCACGTGAAGCAGCTGTTCATGCGGAGGCGCTGATGTTTCACGTGAAACGGTCGTCGCCTGGAAGCGGTGGCTGTTTCACGTGAAACAGCAGCGGCCGTCCCCGTCGGCCACCGCCCTCTCCGCGCACATCGAGATCCCGGCCGTTCCGTCGGCGAAAGCTCCTTCTCGTCTCACCCTCTCCTGTCATCGCCCCGCCCCCTTGTCGAAGGCTCTTTGCGGAGGCCCGGTCCGGGCGTAATGCCGATCCATGTTTCACGTGAAACGATGCCGCCTTCGCCACGGCGACAGCCGAGCCGCACAGTGAGACGGACGCGGAAGGCGGCCGGCTCCGGCACCACACAGAGCCCCACCGCCGGGGGCGCGGCGCTCTCCTCGCGGCGGTCGCGTCAACATCGGCCGTGCGGCCCTGAGGTCACGCATGCGTGCGTGCGAGACGTGCCGGGAGAGCGGACTCCCGTCGATCATCACAACGACGTACGCGAGCACAGGGAGGCGGACGGGAGAAGGATGCGCGGAACGCCGAACGCCGAAAGCGGAAGGCGGAAGGCGGAAGGCGGAAGGCGGAAGGCGGAAGGCGGAAGGCGGAAGGCGGAGGTGAGGCAAGGGGGTGGGGAGGGCGAATGGCGCGGAGGCGGACGCGGGGAAGCACGGCGCGGGAAAGCATCAGACGCCGCGAAAGCGGGACTCGGGAGAGCGGGAAGGCGCGAGGCCGGGGCACGGAAAGGCAGAGCCCGGGGGCGGTTGGAGAAACGAGAGAGCGAGGACTGGCCCCGAGATACGCGAGTCCCGGATACGCGAGTCCCGGATACGCGAGTCCCGGATACGCGAGTCCCGGATACGCGAGTCCCGGATACGCGAGTCCCGGATACGCGAGTCCCGGATACGCGAGTCCCGGATACGCGAGTCCCGGATACGCGAACGGCCTCCCCTGTTTCACGTGAAACAGGGGAGGCCGTTCGCGTATCGGGGAACCGTCCGGGAAGGCCGTCCGCCGGGGTCATCCCCGAAGGCAGCCATCCCGGAAGGGGCCTCAGAGGAGATTCACCGGCTCGGTGGGTGCGCCACGAGGCTCGCGTCCACGGGCTTCCTGAGCCGGTGAGATCATCCCTCCATCGCCTGCAACGACCCCGGCGCCATCGTGCCGATGATGCGCTCCAGATCGTCAATGGTCGCGAACTCCACCACGATGCGTCCCTTGCGACGGCCGAAGTCGACCTTCACCCGGGTCTCGAAGCGGTCGGAGAGACGGTCGGCCAGATGCCTGAGGGCGGGCTCCTCGTCGGGCTTCACCCGGGGAGCGCGCGGAGCCGGTGCCGGGGCCGCCTTGGCGTCGCCCATGGCGACGATCTCCTCGACCGCGCGGACCGAAAGCAACTCAGCCGTGATCCGGCTGGCCAGATGCTCCTGGGCGGCGGGGTCGTCCAGGCGGAGCAGGGCCCGGGCGTGGCCCGCGCTGATCGTTCCGGCCGCGACCCTGCTCTGCACCGCGGGCGGCAGCTTCAGCAGGCGCACCGTGTTGGTCACGTGCGAGCGGGAACGGCCGATGCGGGTGGCGAGCTGCTCGTGGGTCGCGCCGAAGTCGTCGAGCAGCTGCTGGTAGGCCGCCGCCTCCTCCAGGGCGTTGAGCTGCTCGCGTTGGAGGTTCTCGATGAGCGCGTCGAGCAGGAGCTTGTCCTCCTGGGTCTCCCGCACGATCGCGGGGATCTCGGAGAGCCCGGCGAGCTGGGAAGCGCGCCAGCGACGCTCGCCCATGATCAGCTCGTAGCGTCCCTCGCCCGCGGCGCGCACCACGATCGGCTGGAGCAGGCCGACCTCGCCGATCGAGGTGGCCAGCTCCTGCAGAGCCTCCTCGTCGAAGATGTCGCGGGGCTGACGCGGGTTGGGCGTGATGTCGTTGACGGGGATCTCAAGGAAATAGGCACCCGCGACCGGCTGGGGGCCGGGCTGTTCCGGCACCACCGGCTCGGGGGCGACCATGGTCACGGTCATCGACACGGGCGTCTCCGTGACGACGGCCGGCCCCGTCGGGATGAGCGCCCCCAGCCCCCTGCCCAACCCTCTCGGCTGCTTACTCACTGGCCCCTCCCGAGACTCAAGGTGTCGCACTCACTGACATACCTGTGGCCGCGGCCACAGGATTCCCGGTGCTCATACGGCCGCACCGCGGTAGGCGATCTCGCGGGCGGCGTCCATGTAGGCCATCGCGCCGCTGGAGCCCGGGTCGTACGTCATGACCGACTGACCGTAACTCGGAGCCTCGGAGACGCGCACGCTCCGGGGGATCAGCGTGCTCAACACCGTGGCGCCGAAGTGGGAGCGGACCTCGTCGGCGACCTGGGAGGCGAGACGCGTGCGCCCGTCGTACATCGTCATGAGGATGGTGGAGAGGTCAAGCGTGGGGTTCAGATGGGCGCGGACCAGATCCACGTTCCTCAACAGCTGGCCAAGGCCTTCCAGCGCGTAGTACTCGCACTGGATGGGGATCAGCAGCTCGTTCGCGGCCATCAGCGCGTTGACCGTCAGCAGGCCGAGCGAGGGAGGGCAGTCGATGAGGATGTAGTCGAACTCGACGGCGTCGTACGCGATCAGCGCGCGCTGCAGGCGGGCCTCGCGGGCGACCATGGAGACCAGCTCGATCTCGGCACCGGCCAGGTCGATCGTGGCGGGGGCACAGTAGAGGCCCGGCATGTCCGGGACCTCCTTCACGACCTCCGCGAGCGGCAGGTCCTCCACGAGCACCTTGTACATGTCCGGTACGTCACCACGGTGCTCGACGGCCAGGGCCGTCGAAGCGTTGCCCTGGGGGTCGAGGTCGACCACGAGCACCCGCTGACCGTGCATGGACAGCGCCGCCGCCAGGTTGACCGACGTGGTGGACGGTGAAGATCCGGGTCTTCGGAGGGCGAGGCCAGTCTCCATCCCGGACCCCGGCGGAGCCTCCGGGAGCGGCGGCGGTCTTCTGGGCCGATGTTTCACGTGAAACCACTGAGCTGAGTGCCTCTCGTACCAGCGGCGAGTCGCCGGGATTAAGGGGGGTCTGGGTCACGGTCGTCTTCCTTTCAACCGGCCTGACTACGGCACCGGGAGCCGGTGCCGGCCAGCCCAGACCGGAAAGGCGTCCATGGGGCAAAACGGCGGGAACCTCGGGCCAGCCGAGACCGCTCCTCGCGCTGGCGATCGCACTCGAACGGTCGTTCACTGGCCTCGTACTCGCTTTGCTCGGTTTATCTGGTGGCCTCGCGTTCATCTGCCTCGCGAGGCGCGATCCTTCCGGCGAGAGGCCTTCCGCGCTCCTTCGGGAGCTCGACCGGCGACCACCCGGATGAGAGTTGCGGGCGGCTCGACCTTACCGTGCCCAACCGATGTAAGCTCGGCGGTTTGCACCCCACTCGACCGTAATTGCGCCTCGGCGTCCGCCAACTCCTCCGCGGCACGCTCGCCCTTCATGGCCAGCAGCTCACCGCCCTCGCGCAGGAGGGGCAGCGACCATTTCAGCAGGCGGTCCAGCGGCGCCACCGCACGGGCCGAGGCGACGTCGAACTCCCGCCTGCCCGCGAACTCCTCGGCCCGGCCGCGCAACACCTCGACGTTGCCGAGTTTCAACGACTCCGCGCACTCCTCCAGGAAGACCGTCCGGCGAAGGAGCGGCTCCAGGAGGGTGACGGTGATGTCGGGCCGGACGATCGCCAGGACGAGACCGGGCAGGCCGGCACCGGAACCGATGTCGACCAGGCGCACGTCGGCGGGCACGACCTCGGCGATCACCGCGCAGTTGAGCAGGTGGCGGTCCCAGATGCGCGGTACCTCCCGCGGGCCGAGCAGCCCGCGCACCACCCCGGGACCGGCCAGCAGCTCCGCGAAGGCCTCCGCTCTCGCCCAGGCGTCGCCGGTGAACACCTCGCGCGCGACCTCGGGCGGTTCGGGGATCTGGTCACTCACTCGACGCTCACTCTTCCCTCGGAAATATCGGGGTCAGGCCGGTCTCAAGGCTAACGGCCCGCCTCGGCGCAGTCGTACAGCACGGGGGCGACGGCGCCGTCATACGGCGTGGAGCCACGACACCGTACGGCGCGGACGGCCGCGTCGTACGGCACGCCGACGGCATCGTGTGGTGAGAACCACAGAATGCCAGGACATGGACGGGCCGGGATTCCAACCGTCGCGGGTGGACCAGGTGGTCTCAGGGCACGGGTGGACCACGGGATTCCAGGGCGTGGGCTCGACCCAAGGGGCCACCGAGCCAAGGGGCAAAGGGGCCACGGGCAAGGGGCCAAGGGCAAGGGCGGGCCGCAGGTGTCCGAAGAGCTCAGGAGCGCGGGGACTCAAAGGACTCAAAAGCCCAAGGGACTCAAAAGCTCAGGAGGAGCGCGGGAGCTCAGAGACGAGGAGGCTCAAGGGCCCAGGAACGCGGGGGGGGTCAGGGGCGCGGAGGCTCAAGAGCTCAGGAACGCGGGAGGCGCGGGGGCGCGGAAGCTCAGAAGCGGAGGGCTCAAGCGGCGGCCATACCGCGCGGGCCGCGAAAAGGCCGCCGTCCCCGGGGAACCGGGGCGGCGGCCTCTGTCGGCCCGTGCCGTCGCGCTAAGGGGTGCTAAGCGGGAAGGACCACCACGAAACGACGGGGCTCCTCGCCCTCGGACTCGCTCCGCAGGCCCGCCGCGGCGACGGCGTCATGCACGATCTTCCGCTCGAACGGGGTCATCGGCTGCAGCGACTTGGGCTCGCCGTTCCGCTTGACGTCCGCCGCGATCTTGGTGCCGAGCTCGCTCAGCTCGCTCCTGCGGCGGTCGCGGTAGCCGCCGATGTCGAGCATCAGGCGCGACCGCTCGCCCGTCTGGCGGTGGACCGCGAGGCGGGTCAGCTCCTGGATGGCCTCCAGCACCTCGCCGTTGGGGCCGACCAGGTCGCCGCCCTTGATATCGACGACCGACACCACGGCACGATCACCTTCGACATCCATGTCGATGTCACCGTCGATGTCGGCGATGTCGAGCAGACCCTCGACGTAGTCCGCCGCGATCTCGCCTTCCTGCTCCAAAGCGGCGAGATCGGGAGCCGTCTTCACGGGCTCCTTCTCGGCCTCGGCCTCGGTCACGTCCGGCCACTCCTTCGTGCTGTCGGGATGAGACGTCAGGACTTCTTGCTACCGGTCCGCTTGCTGCGGGGCTGGCGGGTGGGCTGCTGTCGGATCACCTTGGCCTCCGGTGCGGGCGGCGCCTCAGGCTCGGGGGTGGTCTTCTTGACCTTGCTCAGCAGGCTCGGCTTCGGCTCGGGGGTCGTGATGTTGCCCTTGGCGTCGACCACCGGGGTGGGGTTGCGGCTGTAGAACCAGTGCTGCTGGCCGAGGGTCCAGAGATTCGTGGTGACCCAGTAGAGGATCAGGCCGAGGGGGAAGTTCAGCGAGAAGATGGCGAACAGCGGCGAGACGTACATCAGGATCTTCTGCTGCTGCGCCATCGGGTTGTCCGGCATCTGAGCGATGGAGCGGGTCACGCTCTGCCGGACGGTGAGGAAGGTCGTCAGCGAGCTGACCGCCACGAAGATCGCGAGCACGATCTTGGTGATGATCGGGTCGGCGTCCAGCTTGAGGATGTCGGCCGAGCTCGTGAAGAACGTCGCGGGGATGGGCGCGCCGAAGATGTGCGCGGCCCGGGCGCTGTTGACGAGGTCCTGCGACATCCCGAACTTGGCCTGGCCCGCGGCCATGGCCTGCAGCACGGTGAACATCGAGATGAAGATCGGGAACTGCGCCAGGATCGGCAGGCAGCCACCCAGCGGGTTGGCCCCCTGTCCCTGGTACAGCGCCATGACCTCCTGGTTCATGCGCTGCTTGTCGTTCTTGTACCGCTTGCGGATCTCCTGGACCTTGGGCGCCAGCTCCTGCATCTTCTTCGACGAGCGCATCTGCTTGAGGAAGAGCGGGAAGATCAACAGCCGCATCAGCACGGTGAGCGTGATGATGGTCAGCGCCCAGTTGAGCCCGTTGTCCTTCGGGATGAAGGTGCTGTAGCCCTGGTGAATCCAGGTGATTACTTGGGCGACGGCTGTGTACAGCCAGTTCAGCCAGGACAGCTCCACCGAGCTAGCTCCCTTGCGTTTCGTCGGACCGGCCCGGGCGCGGGGGCACCGGGTCAAAGCCTCCGGGATGGAATGGGTGGCAACGCCCGATTCTCCGGATCGTCAACCATGTGCCGCGCAGCGCGCCGTGAACGGCCACGGCTTCGAGGCCGTAGGCACTGCACGAGGGGTGGAAGCGGCAACGGGGACCCAGCAGAGGGCTCACGAAGGCCCGGTAGAACCGGATCGGAGCCATCAGGATCCTGGCAGCCGGAGAAATTCCAGCGGTCTGCTGCGCCGTCATCATCGCCCATCCATGCGAGCCCCAGGGGGCTCCAGCCGCCTGAGTAAACGATCCAGCGCGACGTCGAGTTCGGCGGCAATGCGCTCGCTTCGCGCGGACGCGGCCGGTGGATTGGCGCGTACAACCAGCAGGCTACCTCTCGGAAGCCGGTCGAGACGGTCTCGCATGAGGTGTCTCAACTGACGTTTAACCCGATTTCTGATGACCGCGCCTCCTACGGCGCGGCTCACCACGAATCCAACCAGGGGGGGATCATCCCTGTCGGAGCGCATGCCAAAGTGCGCGACCAGGGTGGGGCGGCCTACTCGGCTTCCCCTTCTGATCGCGCCGGCGAACTCGTCGCCCCGGCGCATGCGGGACCCGGACGGCAGCACGAGAGATCTTGGCGACCCTGGGCAGGTACGCCCGTCGCCCGCCGGCAGCGATGCCGGCGGGCGACGGGCGCTACTGCCTAGGCCCGGCGAACCGGGCGCAACGGATGCGTCAGGCGGAGATCTCGGCGCGGCCCTTGCGACGGCGAGCGGCAAGGATGGCGCGGCCGGCGCGGGTGCGCATGCGGAGCCGGAAGCCGTGGGTCTTCGCACGACGGCGGTTGTTCGGCTGGAAAGTACGCTTGCTCACGAGTGGGCTCCAGGCTCAAGACGCATCCCCAGCACATGGGGACGCTCGACAATGGCTGGCTTGCCGGAAGCGGGGCATGCGAAATAGCCGCCGCGTGGCAAGCCGACCGTCGTACGTTACGGGTCAGGCGTGTCCCAGGTCAAACCGAAGAGTGTCCCGAAGCACGCCCATACAGGTTATCCACGTTTCCACAGGCACGTTATCCACCGGCGCCTCGCCGTCCACAGGATGTGCACTCCGTCCCCCTCGTGCGCCACTAGGCTGTGGACAACGTCTTGTACACAGCTGTGGACAGGGCTACTGTCGGCCCTTCCAGACCCTCTCTCCGCTGCGAGGACGCGTCGGACCGCAGGTAACGGGCTGTGCACAGCCTGTGGATTCGATGTGGATTGCGTATGGCGCCCACGAAGGGGCCACGGGCCTCCCGGCATGTGGACAACGACGAAATCCGGTGCGCCCGGCGGCCATCGATGTGGATAAACAGATCGCGGTAGGCCAGCGGGGCCGCGTCGGGAGGAGGGGAGCCGGACCATGGACGGAACGGACCTCAGCGCGGTCTGGGCGAGGGCTCTTGAGAACTCCCTGAACGAGAACGTCCCGTCCCAGCAGCGGGTCTGGCTGAACATGACTCGGCCCTTCGGCCTGATGAACGACACCGTGGTGCTCGCCGCGCCCACGGATTTCGCCAGAGATGTCCTGGAAAATAAGCTTCGTCCGCTTATCAGCCAGGCGCTGTCCCAGGAGTTCGGCCGCCCGATGCGGGTGGCGGTCATGGTCGACCCCAGCGCGGCGGGCCCCGAGTCCGGGCTCACCCCGCGCCAGGACGCTTATCCCCAGGCGCAGCCGCAGGGTTATACACAGGGTGGCGGGGCCCAGCAGGGTTATGCACAGCCCCCTCAGGGCCAGCACCACGGGGGTTCCGGGCTCCAGCACCCCTATCCGGGGGGCAACCAGGCCGCGCAGCCGTCCACCGACTATCCACAGGCACAGCCGTTCTCCTACCCGTACCAGCAGGGCGAGGAGTCCCCCCAGCCCTACCTCCCCGCTGAGCCCCCGCAGAGCCCCTCGCAGGGGGATCAGGGCCCCGGATACGGCCGCGGCTACACCCCGCAGCCGTCCCCGCCCCGGCCCGAGCCCGACTCCTTCGACCGCGGCGCGCCTCCCGTGCCCGGCGCGGGCGGCGCCGGCGGCGTGCAGAACAGGTGGGACGGCCGCGGGAGCCGTACGCAGGGGGAGCCGGCCCGGCTGAACCCGAAGTACACCTTCGACACCTTCGTGATCGGCTCCAGCAACCGGTTCGCCCACGCCGCGGCGGTCGCGGTGGCCGAGGCGCCGGCCAAGGCGTACAACCCGCTGTTCATCTACGGTGACTCGGGCCTGGGCAAGACCCACCTGCTGCACGCGATCGGCCACTACGCCCAGAGCCTCTATGACGGCGCGCGGGTGAGATACGTGAGCTCCGAGGAGTTCACCAACGACTTCATCAACTCCATCCGCGACCACAAGGCCGACAACTTCCGGGGTCGCTACCGGGCCGTGGACATCCTGCTGGTGGACGACATCCAGTTCCTGGAGGGCAAGGAGCAGACGCAGGAGGAGTTCTTCCACACCTTCAACACACTGCACAACTCCAACAAGCAGATCGTCATCTCCAGCGACCGGGCGCCGAAACAGCTGGTCACGCTGGAGGACCGGCTCCGCAACCGGTTCGAGTGGGGCCTGATCACCGACGTCCAGCCGCCCGAGCTGGAGACCCGGATCGCGATCCTGCGCAAGAAGGCGATCCAGGAGGGCCTGGCCGCGCCGCCCGAGGTTCTCGAATACATCGCCAGCCGCATCTCCACCAACATCCGCGAGCTGGAGGGCGCCCTGATCAGGGTGACCGCGTTCGCGAGCCTGAACCGGCAGTCGGTGGACCTGCAGCTCACCGAGGTCGTGCTCAAGGACCTGATCACCGAGGACGCGGGCTCCGAGATCACCGTCGCCACGATCATGGCCTCCACCGCCGCCTACTTCGGGCTGTCGATCGACGACCTGTGCGGCGGGTCGCGCTCGCGGGTCCTGGTGACCGCCCGCCAGATCGCCATGTATCTGTGCAGGGAACTGACCGACATGTCGCTGCCGAAGATCGGCCAGCAGTTCGGCGGCCGTGACCACACCACCGTCATGCACGCCGACCGGAAGATCCGCTCCCTGATGGCCGAGCGGCGCTCGATCTACAACCAGGTCAACGAGCTGACCACCAGGATCAAGCAGCAGTCCCGCAATGGATGATGAGGTTTCTCACCCCGTGATGCACAGGCTGTGGAAAACCTTGTGGATCAACGGTTCGCGGGGGCCCGGGAGGCTCCGGGGCGTCCAACCATGATCATCCGGAAACCCGCTGGTCCGAATGCTGTTCGGAGCATGTGGACAACTCTGGGGAGAACTTGGGGACAACCTGGGGACAACTCGTGGATAACCTGGGGACGCCCTGTGGGGAGAGTTTTCCACAAGGACAAAACGACCTCCTACCCCGTGGATAACCTGGGGAAACCTCGTGGAAAACTTGGGGACAGAGGGCACCGAATCTGGGGACGGCCTGTGTGTACTCCGGGGTTCTCCCCAGCCCCAAGAGTTGTCCACAGTCACCGCCCACAGCCCCAGTGGATGAAAAAACAGCACTTGACCTGCGGAAATAATGGCTTTCCACAGTATCCACAGCCCCTAATACGAAGGCCACTTGTATCTCTAACTAGGAAACCCAAGAGCCATAAGAGGGGTTCCGAGGGAGCACAGGTGCGGGACAGTGAACACTTGAACCCCAGGCACCGAGCGGATGGCGCTCGACACACAGGAGGCAGATCCACGTGATGTTCCGGGTCGACCGAGACGTGCTCGCTGAGGCGGTCGCATGGACGGCGCGCAGCCTGCCGGCGCGCCCCTCCGTGCCGGTGCTGGCCGGCATGCGTCTTGAGGTCACGGAGAACGGGCAGCTCAAGCTCTCGGGCTTCGACTACGAGGTCTCCGCCGAGGTGACCCTCGAACTGCAGACGGGCGAGGCGGGCGTGGTGCTCGTCTCCGGCAGGCTTCTGGCCGAGATCACCAGGGCGCTTCCCGCGCAGCCTGTGGATTTCGTGGTGGAGGGCGCCAAGGCGGTCGTCACCTGTGGCAGCGCCAGGTTCACCCTTCTCACCATGCCTGTGGAGGACTACCCCTCCCTGCCGACCATGCCCCCCGCCGCGGGCAAGGTGGGCAGCGACGTGTTCGCCTCGGCCGTCGGCCAGGTCGCCGTGGCCGCGGGCAAGGACGACACCCTGCCGATGCTCACCGGCGTACGCGTGGAGATCGAGGGCGACACGGTCACGCTCGCGGCGACCGACCGCTACCGCCTCGCCGTGCGGGAGCTGAAGTGGCAGCCGGGCCAGCCCGACTTCTCGGCGATCGCGATGATCCCGGGCAAGACCCTCGCCGACACGGCCAAGGCACTGGGTGGCACCGGCGCCGAGGTCGAGATCGCGATGAGCTCCTCCGGCGGCACCGGTGAGGGCATGATCGGCTTCTCCAGCGCGGGGCGCCGCACCACCACCCGGCTGCTCGACCCCGAGTTCCCCAAGTACCGCTCGCTGCTGCCGACGGAGTTCTCCGCCCGCGCGGAGCTGCCGACGGCCGCCTTCGTCGAGGCCGTCAAGCGCGTGGCCCTGGTCGCCGAGCGCAACACGCCCGTACGGCTGGCCTTCCGCGGCGACGAGGTCGTCCTGGAGGCGGGCAGTGGCGACGAGGCGCAGGCGGTCGAGGTGCTCCCCGTCGACTTCGAGGGCGACGACATCAACATCGCCTTCAACCACCAGTTCCTGCTGGAGGGCCTGGGCGCGATCGACTCCGACGTGGCCCGCCTGCAGATGACCACGTCCACCAAGCCCGCCATCCTCACCGGGGGCAAGCCCGCGGACGACGGCGGTGTTCCCGACTACCGCTACCTGATCATGCCCATCCGCCTGTCCAGCTGATGGGGGTCCCGCGACGACCCGGCGCGGCGGACCCGGCTGTGGATCCGGTGACGGATCCGGCGGCGGGAACGGCGACGGACGGGGGCGCGGAGGCGCGCGGCGGGGCCGGAGGGGGAGCGACGTGGCTCAAGGCGTGCCTGAACGGCGCCAGGAGGCCCGGCGACCACCCAGCCCTCCCCCTGACCCCTCTGGAGCTCGCTCAGGCGGCCCGTGAGGCTCGTGGGGCGGGTGCGGACGCCGTTCACGTGCATCCGCGTGACGAGGCGGGCAGCGAGTCGCTCAGCGCCGTCCACATCGGGGCGGCCGTGCGCGCCGTGCGCGAGGCGTGCCCCGGCCTCCCCGTCGGGGTGAGCACAGGGCTGTGGATAACCGGCTGGGACGTGGACGCGCGGCGCGACGCCGTCCGCGGCTGGAGCTCGCTCGCCGCCGGCGACCTGCCCGACTTCGCGTCGGTGAACCTCTGTGAGCCCGGCTTCGACGCCCTGTGGCATGATCTGCGGCGGCTCGGGGTGGACGTGGAGGCGGGGGTCTGGTCGGTGGACGACGCCGAGGCGCTCGCCGCGACCGGCCTCGAGTGCGCGCGGGTGCTCGTCGAGATCCTCGGCGGCCCCGCGGGCACCGCCGTCTCCCGGGCACGCGCCGTCCTGGACCGCCTCGCCGAACTCGGCGTCCCGGGCCCGAGACTGCTCCACGGGGAGGGGGACCCCACGTGGATTCTCCTGGACGAGGCGGGGCAGTCTGGACTGGCCACGCGCATCGGCCTGGAGGACGTCCTCCACAGCCCTGTGGGTGACCCTGTCGGCGGGAACGCCGAGTTGGTAAGGCTTGCGCGGGCACGCCTGGCGTAGGTGAATGATGAAACCCTGAAGGGGGTGCTCGTATGCAGATCGGCATGGTCGGGCTGGGCAAGATGGGCGGCAACATGGCCGAGCGGCTGCGCCGCGGAGGCCACGACGTCATCGGGTACGACCGCGATCCCGCGGTCAGTGACGTCTCCGGCCTGGAAGAGCTCGTGCAGCGGCTCCAGGCGCCGCGCACCGTGTGGGTCATGGTGCCCTCCGGCGACCCGACCCGGGCGACGATCGAGGCGCTCGGCGGCCTGCTGTCGCCCGGCGACATCCTCGTCGACGGCGGCAACTCGCACTATGTCGACGACCAGAGGCACGGCGCCGAGCTCGCCGCCAAGGACGTCGGCTTCGTCGACTGCGGCGTGAGCGGCGGCGTCTGGGGGTTGCAGAACGGCTACGCGCTCATGGTCGGCGGCGAGAAGGCCCACGTCGAGCGGGTGATGCCGATCTTCGAGACCCTCAAGCCCGAGGGGGAGGACGGTTTCGTCCACGCCGGCACGATCGGCGCGGGCCACTTCGCCAAGATGGTCCACAACGGCATCGAGTACGGCATGATGCAGGCCTTCGCCGAGGGCTGGGAGCTTCTCGAGGCCTCCGACATCGTGACCGACGTGGCCGGCTCCTTCAAGAGCTGGCGGCAGGGCACGGTCATCCGCTCCTGGCTGCTCGACCTGATGGTCCGCGCGCTCGACGAGGACCCGTCCCTGGCGGAGCTCGAGGGCTACGCGCAGGACTCGGGCGAGGGCCGCTGGGCGGTGCAGGCGGCCGTCGAGCTGGCGGTCCCGCTGCCGGTCATCACCGCAGCCCTGTACGCCAGGTTCGCCTCCCGCCAGGACGACTCGCCGGCCATGAAGGTCGTCGCGGCCCTGCGCAACCAGTTCGGCGGCCACGCGGTCACCTCCAAGGCGGGCGCGGCCGAGAAGGGCGCCGACTCCCCCGGCGCCGACGTCACCCCGCCGGTCGAGGCGGCCGGATAGCCCACCGTCCCCGCGGCTCGCGCCATACCTTTTCCACAGGGCGCGAGCCGTACGGACGCGGGAGGCTCCGGTGGCGGACGGGGCCGACTAATCTTCCTGGGGTGCATGTCGCCCATCTCTCCCTGACCGACTTCCGCTCCTACGCAACCGTCGACCTCGGCATGGAGCCGGGGGTCACGGCCTTCGTCGGGCCCAACGGCATGGGAAAGACCAACCTGGTCGAGGCGCTGGGTTACGTGGCGACGCAGGCCAGCCACCGGGTCGCCAACGACGGGCCGCTGGTCAGGCAGGGCGCGGCGCGGGCGATCGTCCGCTCGTCGGTGGTGCGCGACGAGCGGCGCGCGCTGATCGAGCTGGAGATCAACCCCGGCAGGGCCAACCGGGCCAGGCTGAACCGCGCGCCCGTCTCCCGTCCCCGCGACGTGGTCGGCCTGCTGCGCACGGTCCTGTTCGCCCCCGAGGACCTCGCCATGGTCAAGGGCGACCCCTCCGAGCGGCGCCGGTTCCTCGACGACCTCCTGGTGGCCAGGACGCCCAGGTTCGCGGGGGTGCGCGCCGACTACGACCGGGTGCTCAAGCAGCGCGGCGCCCTGCTGCGCACCGCCGCGCAGGCCCGGCGGGGCCGGGGCCGGAGCACGCGGCGGGCCGAGAGCGACGCGGCGTTCGCCGAGGCGGGGGCGGGAGACCCGTTGAGCACCCTGGAGGTCTGGGACGCCCACCTGGCCACGCACGGCGCCGAGCTGCTCGCGGCCAGGCTGGAGCTGGTCGAGACGCTGCGCCCGCTGGTCGCCGCCTCGTACGCCTCCCTCGCGCCCGACTCCGCCCCCGCGGGGCTGGAATACCGCGGCACCCTGCCCGCGGGCATCGGAAGCGATCGCGCCGAGCTGGCCGAGCGGCTGCGGGCCGGCCTGCTGGAGGTCCGCGCCTCGGAGCTGGAACGCGGCGTCACCCTCGTCGGCCCGCACCGCGACGACCTGTTCCTCGGCCTGGGCGAGCTGCCGGCGCGCGGCTACGCCAGCCACGGCGAGTCGTGGTCGTTCGCGCTGGCGCTCAGACTGGCCGCCTACGACCTGCTCAGGGCCGACGGCGGCGATCCGGTCCTGATCCTCGACGACGTCTTCGCCGAGCTGGACAACAGGCGCAGGCGCCGCCTGGCCGAGATGGTCGCCCCCGCCGAGCAGGTGCTGATCACCGCCGCGGTCCCCGACGACGTGCCGGCGGAGCTGGCCGGGGGGCGATTCGACGTGACCGAGGGAGGCGTGGTGGCCCGTGTCCGGTGACGGTGAAGGGGGCGTGAGCGGCCCGGTGCCCGTACCGCGGACCCCGGAGGCGAGGCGGCGCGGCGCGGCGCGGCGGGGGGGCGAGGAGGCCGGGCGGGGCGGTCCCGTGCCGGGCCCGCCGGTCCCTGACGGCGCGGCGCCCTCGGCGAGCGGGACGGACACGGGCGCGGCGGCCGCCGGTTCCGCGAGGAGCGCGGCCGCCAAGGGGGCCGCGATGGCCAGGGAGAAGCTGGCCCAGGCCAAGTCCGACGCCGCCAGACGAGGTCAGCTCCCCCGCCGCGAGCCGCGGCGCAGGGCGTCGGGGGCGCGCAGGGACTCCGGTGATCCCCAGCTCTTCGGCAGGGCCATCGCCGACCTGCTGTCCGACCGCGGCTGGGAGCAGCCCGCCGCGATCGGCGGGGTTTTCGGACGCTGGCACGAGATCGTCGGCGCCGACATGGCGGCCCACACCAAGCCCGAGACCTTCGCCGAGGGCGAGGTCGTGGTGGTCGCCGACTCCACCGCCTGGGCCACCCAGGTGCGCCTGCTGGCGAGGACGCTCGTCAGGAGGTTGAATGAGGAGCTCGGGGACGGAACGGTGCAAAAGGTAAAAGTTCGCGGACCGCAGAACGGCCCCCGCTCCAGCGGCGGCCTGCGCGTCACCGGAAGCCGCGGTCCGGGCGACACGTACGGCTGATCCGGCCCTCAAAAACGGATCAGTGGCTCTTCTGGCGCGGCGAACCCCCTCCGCGTAGGGGGATGTTCAAGACGATGATCGTCGCGCGACAGGCCATTCCAGAGGCCGTCAATGCCACATGATGTGCTCTGAGCCGCTAGAATGAAATCGAATTCCGGACACGTCCGTTTGCGTGTCACCCCCGGCGCGCATGCCGGCTCCCCTGGGTGAACGCATCGGGGCATTCACGACGGTGACGGGCACGGCGGGGCTAAACGTTGTCTCCCGCCGCGTGTCCGCGGCAGGAGGATTTCGCACTTGTCCTACGACGCTAGCTCAATCACCGTTCTCGAAGGGCTCGAGGCGGTCCGTAAGCGCCCCGGCATGTACATCGGCTCCACCGGCGAGCGCGGTCTGCACCACCTGGTCCAGGAGGTCGTGGACAACTCCGTCGACGAGGCCCTGGCGGGACACGCCGACCGGATCGAGGTCACCCTGCTCGCCGACAACGGCGTGCGGGTCGTCGACAACGGCCGTGGCATCCCCGTCGGGAACGTCCCCGGCGAGAACCGTCCCGCGGTCGAGGTCGTCCTGACCGTGCTGCACGCGGGAGGCAAGTTCGACGACAAGTCGTACGCGGTCTCCGGCGGCCTGCACGGCGTGGGCGTCTCCGTCGTCAACGCGCTGTCCAGCAAGCTCGACGTGGAGATCCGCACCGACGGCCACTACTGGCGCCAGAGTTATGTCGAGAGCAGGCCCACCGCCCCCCTGGCCAAGGGCGAGAAGACCGACGAGACCGGCACCTCGATCATCTTCTGGGCCGACGAGACCATCTTCGAGACCACGACCTGGCACTTCGAGACCCTCGCGCGCCGCTTCCAGGAGATGGCCTTCCTCAACAAGGGCCTGACGATCTCGATCAGGGACGAGCGCCCCGAGTTCGCCGACGGGGAGGAGCCCAATGAGGTCACCTTCTACTACGAGGGCGGCCTGTCCGACTTCGTCAAGCACCTCAACTCCAAGAAGGAGCCGGCCCACCTCTCGGTGATCGACTTCGAGGAGCAGGGCGAGGGCATCGCCGTCGAGATCGCGATGCAGTGGAACAACTCCTACAGCGAGTCGGTCTACACCTTCGCAAACACGATCAACACAGCCGAGGGCGGCACCCACGAGGAGGGCTTCCGCGCGGCGCTGACGTCCATCGTCAACCGCTACGCGCGCGAGCAGAAGTTCCTCAAGGAGGGCAAGGACGACAACCTCGCCGGAGAGGACATCCGCGAGGGCCTCACCGCGATCATCTCGGTGAAGCTGACCGACCCGCAGTTCGAGGGCCAGACCAAGACCAAGCTGGGCAACACCGAGGCCAAGTCGTTCGTCCAGAAGGCCTGCAACGACCATCTGCGCGACTGGTTCGAGCGCAACCCCGGCGAGGCCAAGGACATCATCACGAAGTCCCTGCAGGCCTCCCGCGCCCGCCTCGCGGCCCGCCAGGCCCGCGACCTGACCCGGCGCAAGTCGCTGCTGGAGTCGGGCTCGGGGCTGCCGGGCAAGCTGGCCGACTGCCAGTGGAGCGACCCGGAGAAGTGCGAGCTGTACATCGTCGAGGGTGACTCGGCGGGCGGCTCCGCCAAGGGCGGCCGCGACTCCAAGTTCCAGGCGATCCTCCCGATCCGCGGCAAGATCCTCAACGTCGAGAAGGCCCGGATCGACAAGGTCCTCCAGAACAACGAGGTCCAGGCGCTGATCACCGCCATGGGCACGGGCGTGCACGACGAGTTCGACATCGCCAAGCTCCGCTACCACAAGCTCATCCTGATGGCGGACGCCGACGTCGACGGCCAGCACATCACGACGCTGCTGCTGACCCTGCTGTTCCGCTTCATGCGGCCCCTGATCGAGGCCGGGCACGTCTACCTCTCCCAGCCGCCCCTCTACAAGATCAAATGGGACCGGAAGGGCGAGGACGCCTCTTACGCCTACTCCGACCGCGAGCGCGACGCGGTCATCCAGGCGGGCATCGACGCGGGCAAGCCCGACCCCAGGCCGCGCGACAACGTGCAGCGCTTCAAGGGGCTGGGCGAGATGAACGCCTCCCAGCTCTGGGAGACGACCATGAACCCCGACACCCGCCTGCTGCTCCAGGTGACCCTCGACGACGCGGCCCAGGCCGACGAGCTGTTCAGCGTGCTCATGGGCGAGGACGTCGAAGCCCGCCGCTCCTTCATCATCAGGAACGCCCGGGACGTCCGTTTCCTCGACGTGTAGCGGTAGCCGTACCAGAAAAGGATCTTGACCTGTGACGGAAGTCAACACTCCGCCCGGCCCTCCGACCGACCGCGTCGAGCCGGTCGACATCCAGTCCGAGATGCAGCGCAGCTACATGGACTACGCGATGTCGGTCATCGTCTCGCGCGCGCTACCGGACGTCCGTGACGGCTTCAAGCCGGTTCACCGCCGCGTGCTGTACGCCATGTACGACGGCGGCTACCGGCCCGACCGCGGCTACTTCAAGTGCTCCCGCGTCGTCGGCGACGTCATGGGCTCCTACCACCCGCACGGCGACGCGCCGATCTACGCCACCGTGGTGCGGATGGCCCAGCCCTGGTCACTGCGCTACCCGCTGGTCGACGGGCAGGGCAACTTCGGCTCGCCGGGCAACGACCCGCCGGCGGCGATGCGCTACACCGAGTGCAAACTCACGCCCATCGCCATGGAGATGCTGCGCGACATCGACAAGGACACCGTCGATCTCATCCCCAACTACGACGGACGCTCCCAGGAGCCGACGGTCCTGCCCTCACGCTTCCCCAACCTGCTGGTCAACGGGTCGACGGGCATCGCGGTCGGCATGGCCACCAACATCCCGCCGCACAACCTGCGGGAGGTGGCCAGCGGCATCGTCTGGTCCCTGCAGAACCCCGACGTCACCGAGGAGGAGCTCCTCGAAGCGCTGATCGCCCGGGTCAAGGGGCCCGACTTCCCCACCGGCGCGCTGATCGTCGGCCGCCGCGGCATCGACGACGCCTACCGCACCGGCCGCGGCTCGATCACCATGCGGGCGGTCGTCGAGGTCGAGGAGGACGCCAAGGGCCGCCAGTGCCTCGTCGTCACCGAGCTGCCGTACCAGGTCAACCCGGACAACCTCGCGCTGACCATCGCCGAGTCGGTGAAGGACGGCAGGATCAGCGGCATCGCCGACGTCCGCGACGAGAGCTCCTCGCGCGTCGGCCAGCGCCTGGTGATCGTGCTCAAGCGCGACGCGGTCGCCAAGGTCGTGCTGAACAACCTCTACAAGCACACCCAGCTGCAGACCACCTTCGGCGCCAACATGCTGGCCCTGGTCGACGGCGTGCCGCGCACGCTCAGGCTCGACCAGTTCGTCCGCTACTACGTGGCGCACCAGATCGAGGTCGTGGTCCGCAGGACCCGATACCTGCTGCGCAAGGCCGAGGAGCGGGCGCACATCCTGCGCGCGCTGCTCAAGGCCCTGGAGCGGATGGACGAGGTCATCGCCCTGATCCGGCGGTCGCCCTCGGCGTCCGCGGCGCAGGGCGGCCTGATGACGCTGCTGGAGATCGACGAGATCCAGGCGCAGGCCATCCTCGACATGCAGCTGCGCAAGCTGGCCGCCCTGGAGCGCCAGCAGATCACCGACGAGCACGACTCGCTGATGACGCAGATCACCGAGTACCAGGCGATCCTGGCCTCGCCCGAGCGGCAGCGCACGATCATCCAGGACGAGCTCTCCGAGCTCACGGCGCGCTGGGGCGACGAGCGCAAGACCGACATCATCGCCTACGAGGGCGACATGTCGATCGAGGACCTCCTGGCCGAGGAGGACATGGTCGTCACGATCACCCGCGGCGGCTACGCCAAGCGAACCAACACAGATCTTTACCGGGCGCAGAAGCGCGGCGGCAAGGGCGTGCGGGGCGCGCAGCTGCGCCAGGACGACATCGTCGACCACTTCTTCGTCACCACGACGCACCACTGGCTGCTGTTCTTCACGAACAAGGGCCGCGTCTACCGGGTCAAGGCGTACGAGCTGCCCGACTCCGGCCGCGACGCGCGCGGGCAGCACCTGGCGAACCTGCTGGCCATGCAGCCGGACGAGATCGTCATGGAGGTTCTCGACCTGCGCGACTACGAGGTCGCCCCGTACCTCGTGCTGGCCACCCGCAGTGGCCTGGTGAAGAAGACGCGCCTTTCCGAGTACGACTCGCCGCGCACGGGTGGCCTCATCGCGATCAATTTGCGCGAAGATGATGAGGTGATCGCTGCCAGGCTGGTGTCGGAGGACGACGACCTCCTCCTCGTCTCGCGTGACGCCCAGTCCATCCGCTTCACGGCCTCCGACGAGGCCATGCGCCCGATGGGCAGGGCGACCAGCGGCGTGATCGGCATGCGCTTCCTCGAAGGCGACGAGCTCCTGGCGATGAACCGGATCGCCGACGGCGACAACGTGCTCATCGCGACCGAGGGCGGATACGCCAAGCGCACTCCCGTGGATCAGTACCCTCTTCAGGGAAGAGGCGGAAAGGGAGTCCTGACCGCCAAGATCGTCAGCGCTCGTGGCAAGCTGGTTGGCGCGGTCATGGTCAGGCCCGAGGACGAGGTTTTCGCGATCACGTCCGCCGGAGGGGTTATCCGGACGAGTGCCGGGGAGATCAAGCAGTCTGGCCGCCAGACGATGGGGGTTCGGCTGATGAATCTCGCGGAGGGGGACAGCGTCGTGGCGCTGGCCCGCAATGCAGAGGCGCTGGAGACCGGGGAGAGCCTGATGGCCGAGGAAAGCGCCGAGACGCAGGTGGAGACCGATGAGAATGGGGAAGGGGAGAATCCGTGAGTGCTCAGGGCAATTCGGGATCGCGCCCCGCCTCCTCATCGACACGCGATCAGGCGACGGAGAAGATGGACAAGACCGCTGGAACGAAGGACGTCGAGGCGGCCTCGTCACCGGTTAACGGTAGCGCGCCCGCGCCGGAAACCGATGAATCGGTATCCGACGATCGCAAGGGCAGGAAAAAAGTGACGACGACAGAGGACGGCAAGCAGGCCGACCCCACGGTGCGGATCCGTCCAAGCGGATCTCCACCGCCCTCCGCGCCACCGCTGCAGTCGCCCCCTCCGCCTCAGCCTCCCCCGGGAGGGCCGCAGGGCCGTCCCCCGGGCGGGCAGCAGAACCGCGCGCCGGCGGGCGGGCAGCAGAACCGCGCCCCATGGTCGCCCGGCAGCCTGTCGTCGCCCCAGGCCCCGTCGGACGCGCCCGGCAGGAAGGCCACGGACGTCGGCGGCCCCAGGTCGCCCCGTAAGGCGCACCTGGTGCTGCGCAGGGTCGAACCGTGGTCGGCCATGAAGTTCAGCTTCGTCGTGTCCCTGGTCTGCTTCGTGGTGCTGTTCATCGCGGTCGCGGTGCTCTACATGGTGCTGTCCGGCCTCGGTGTGTTCGACAACATCATCCAGACGGTCACCCAGCTGACGACGGCCGACGGCAAGGCCACCAGCGGCGTCGACATCGCCTCCTGGTTCGAGCCGGTCCGCATCCTGGGCTACACCGCCCTGATCGGCGCGGTGAACGTCGTGTTGATCACTGCCCTCTCCACCCTCGGTGCGGTGATCTACAACGTCGCCTCCGACCTGGTCGGCGGCGTGGAGGTCACCTTCAGCGAGGCCGAGTAACCGGTCCGCCGTGTGTTCCCGCCATGTCCCCGCCGTTTTCACGGCCGGGGACATGGCGCGAGCAGGTACCGAAACAGGGTAAGCTTTTCCCTGTTCGAGCGAACGGATTCGCCTCCATCATGTGGATGCGAGACCGTTCGTCTGTGTGATGAGGGGCTATAGCTCAGACGGTTAGAGCGCTTCCCTGATAAGGAAGAGGTCCCAGGTTCAAGTCCTGGTAGCCCCACCCAGCTCAGAGGCCATTTCCCGGTAAGGGAAGTGGCCTTTTTCGATCTTCCGGGTGACCGAGTGAGTGACTACGCTCCCTTGACCTCAATGGGGAAGATCGTGTCCATCGCCTCGGCCCCATCGAGCAGCACGGGGCGGAGCTGCTTGCGGTAGACCTTCTCCGTCACCATGGTCCCCTTGTGGCCGACCAGGCGGGAGATGTTCTCCAGAGCCATGCCGGGGTCGGAGAGCAGCGAGACGAAGCTGTGCCGCATCTCCCGAGGCGTCCACTCGTCCTCGTTGAGATCGGTCCTCTTGAGGATCACCTGGAAGGCCCGGCGGACGTTGGCCGCGTCCAACTCGGTCCCGTGTTCGCTCGCGAAGACGAGGTCGTTCTCCTGCCACAGGTCGCCCGCCTTCTCCCGCGCGAGCACCTGCCGCTTACGGTGCCCGCGCAGCGCGTCCACGCACAGCCTGGGGATAGCGAGCGTCCGCCGGGACTTCTCGGTCTTGGTGTCTCCCCCTACTCGTACCGAGCGCCACACCATGATCGACGGCGGGAGCGGGGGATCGGCGTCCGGCTGGCCGTCCAGGTCCACATGCGCCCAGGTGAGCGCTCGTAACTCCTCGGTCCTGGCGCCGATGAGGAGCGACACCACGACGTAGGCGTACAGGATCGCCCCCTCAGCGGCCTTGAGCACCGACGCCGCCTGGTCGAGCGTCAGCGACTTCGAGGGACGTCCCTCCTGCCCCTTGGGGATCTCGCACAGCATCACCACGTTGCGCTTGACCTTGTCGCGGGCCTGAGCACGGGCGATGGACCGCTTGAGAACCGAGTGGATCTTACGCAGGGTCTCCGTGCTCAGGATCTTCGCCTTGGCCGCCAGCCACCGGTCCACGTCGTCGGCGGACTCCACCGAACTCGGGGTACATCAATCGGCCACCTCCAGGATGATCAACATCTCCTGGCAGGCTTTCCGATCTTCAGCCGGTCACCCGGGCAACACTTCGGCACATCTCTGTACGTTTACTTGTACGTGGCTCTGCACTGGAAGTCGTACGCCGACAGTCGTTCACCGACCGTATCGGTGACGTGCTGAAGGGATCGGTGGTTTTCACCGACGCGAACGTCCGGCACCGGATGGAACTGTGAGTGCGACGGCAGCCGACCCGCCGGGAGCCCGCGACAACCGGGCTCCCGGCCATCGCTGAGGAGACTCACATGACCACCGAGATCGACACCCACATACCTGTGGCAATGGCCTCTTTGGAGGCCGTCCAGGATTCCTGGCCGAGCATGGTCCTGAACACCGCGGCCGTGCCGGAGCCCAGCGGCTCGCCTACCGGACCCGGGCTGCGGCGTTCGTCCTCGCCCCGATGACGGTCACTCCCCGGCGCGATGGTCCCTACGCCGGCCGCATCGCCGCCATCCGATGCGGATACCTGAGGGTCCTCACCGTTGAGGCTGATGCGCAGCGGGCGTGCCGGACTTCACGGTTGATCTCCCGATCGCCGCGGGACTTCGTCGTGGTCGGCGTCCAGGTTTCGGGGACGACCACGCTCTCCCAGGACGGCCGTATCGCGGTGGTGTCACCGGGTGACCTGGTCGTCTTCGACACCAGCCGTCCCTACGATCTTGAGCACGCCGAGCCCGTCCGCATGCATCTGTTCCAGATCCCGCGCCGCGTCCTTCATCTGCCCGACGCCGACGTCCGCAAGATTGTGGCGACCACGATCCGCGCCGACAGCGGATACGCCGCCCTGGTCGCGTTGTTCCTCAAGTCCCTGGCCGCCTCCGCTGCCGACTGTCCGCCGGGGGTGGGCGAACGCCTGGCGGGCCAGGTCGCCGACCTGCTCGCCACTCTGGTCACCGCGGCCACCGACCATCCCGCGCAAACGTCTGGCCAGGCTGTCGTTCACCGCATCCGCGGCTATGTCGAGCAGCACCTGTCTGAGCAGGATCTGACCCCCGACTTGATCGCGGCAGCCCACCATATCTCCACGCGCTACCTCTACCGGCTCTTCGAGGCCGAGGGCATCACCATCGGCCGCTGGATCCAGCGACGCCGCCTCGAGGAGTGCCGCCGGGAGCTGGCCCACCGCACGAGTGCTGCCCTGCCCATCGCGGTGGTGGCCCAACGCTGGGGTTTCGTCAACGCCGCCCACTTCAGCCGTGCTTTCCGGGCGACCTACGGCATGTCCCCGACCACCTGGCGCACCATCCACAGCCACTGAAACCCAGCACGAACAGACCCGGGGGGTAGCACATGCCATGGAATGAGCAGGACACCATGCCGTTGGAGCGCCACCTGCGGACGGCGCGCGAGCGGGCCTTCGTGGGACGGGAGGAGGAGCTCGCCGCGTTCGACTCGGCGCTGGCGGGCAGCCAAAGCATCCTTTACGTCCACGGACCCGGCGGGGTCGGGAAGTCAGCGTTGCTGCGGTGCTTCGCGCAGCGGGCCGCGACGGCACGGCGGCCGGTTGCTGTCCTGGACGGACGCACCTTGGAGCCGTCGGCGGCTGCGTTCGAGGCCGAGGCAGGGCCGGTGCTGCGCGATGAGCGCACGGTCCTGCTGATAGACACCTTCGAACGCGTCCAGGGCTTGGAGGGCTGGCTGCGCGAAAGCTTCCTTCCCCGCTTGCCGGAGGGCGCGCTGGTCGTCGTGGCAAGCCGGTATCCCCCCGATCTCCTGTGGTGGGCCGACCCCGGCTGGGCGGACGCACTCGGGGCCATTCCCCTGGGCGATCTCGGGGCTGCGGACGCCGCGGCGCTCCTGGAGGCCAGGGAAGTGCCCGCCGAACTGCGCGAACCGCTGCTCGCCTTCGCCAGCGGCCACCCGCTCGCCTTGACCCTGGGCGGCGCGGTGGCGATGAAGGACGGCAAAGCCGGCTCTCGCTGGACGCCTACCCAAGACGTGGTCGCCACCCTCCTCGACCAGCTCGTCGGCGACGTACCCAGCCCAATGCACCGGTACGCCCTAGAGGTCTGCGCCCATGCCTACATGACCACCGAGGAGTTGCTGCGCGCGGTCCTGCCGACGGATGCGGCACCCATGTTCGCCTGGCTGCGACGCCTGCCGTTCGTCGAGTCCACCACTCTCGGCGTTTTCCCGCACAACGTCGTCCGGGAGACGCTCGAAGCCGACCTGCGCTGGCGGGACCCGCAGGGATACGCCGCCATGCACGACCGCATTCACGACCATCTGGCCGCCCAGATCCGGTCGGCGGCCGACACGGGCGTGCTCAGTGCCGTCGGCTCTCTGTTCTACCTGCACCGGGACAACGGGACCACGTCGGAGTTCCATACCTGGCGGGGCGGAGGCGAGGTCTACGAGGACGCCTTCCGGCCCGAGGACACCTTGGACCTGGTGAAACTGGCCACCAAGGCGGAGAATGAGCAGTCCGCGCAGGCAGTCGCCTTCTGGGCCGAACGCCAGCCACAGGCATTCCGCCTGTACCGGCGGACCGAGACCGGCGAGCTGGTCGCCTTCTGCTCCTGGCTCCACGTGGAGCGGCCCGACGACGAGATGTTCGCCGCCGACCCGGTCACCGCGACTGCCTGGGCGAACGCCGAGGCAGTCGCGCCCCTGCGGGCGGGTGAGCATCTGTCCATCGGCCGGACCTGGATGAGCGCGCAGTACCGCGGAATATCGCCGGTGAACGACCTGATCCAGTGGCGGGCCGTGGGCTATTGTCTGCGCGCCGACCGCATGGCCTGGTCCTTCATGGTGACGCGGAGCGGAGATCCCATGAGTGACTACCTCCGGCACCACGACATGCACGATGTCGGAGAGCACGCGCGGGTGGGTGACGCCGAGTACACCCTGTTCGCCCATGACTGGCGGGCCGTGCCCGCGCGAGCGTGGCTGGACCGGCTGCTGACGACCGGCCCGCATGAGGATTCCGCCACACGGGTGCCTGAACTGGCGGTGCTGTCGCAGCCGGAGTTCACCGGCGCGGTCCGCCAGGCCTTGCGGCACCTGTCCCGGCCTGCCGAACTGGTCGCCAGTCCCCTCACGCGCAGCAGGCTCGTCATGGGAAACACTTGGCGTGATCCGGCCGAAGCCCTGCGGGAGCTCCTCGTGCAGGCTATCGACGCCCTGGGCGGAGATCCGCGGGTCGCCAAGTTCCACCGGACCGTCGCCGCCACCTACTTGTGCGGTGCCCCCACCCGGGAGGTCGCGGCCGAGCGTCTGGGTCTGCCTTTCAGCACCTACCGCCGCCATCTGCTGGCTGGAACCGAGCGTATCTGCGAAGACCTCTGGCACCGCGAGATCTACGGGACGATGCCCGAGGACCTGGTCACGGCAGGCAGGCCGTAGGTCCCGTCCGATGTCCGTCGGACGGGGCCGGGTTCGCGATATCAGCTGATGGCGGTCAGGAGTTCGCGGCGGAAGCGGCCGTGGTCCGGACTGTCAGCGGTGTCCGAGCCGAGGGTCATGATGAGATCGATCAGTCCTGGCCTGGTCAGGACTTGTGCGGCGGGCTCCAGCATCGAACCGACATCTGCGATGGCGCTCAGCAGGTCGGGGTGGGACGGCTTGGCCGTATCGAGAGCCTTGATGAGGTGCCAGGCCGGGTCCTCCGTCTCGTACCGCTCGCCTCTGAGCACGGCGTCGGTCTCGGCGAACCGGTGGGTGTCCCAGTCGCGCAACGCCTGGTAGAACGGGACCACGGTGGATTCCAGCGCCTCGGCGAAAGCCACGCTCAGCTTGGCAGGATCGGCTATGTCACCCGTGTCGATCGTGTCTCGAAGCAGCGCGGCCTGCGTCAGGCCCATCGACAGGCCCAGCCCGAAGGTGGTGTTGGTCGTCGCCCAGGCGTCGCCCACCGCGAGTAGGCCCGTCACCACGGGTATCGAATCTGCGACCAGATCACGCCGCCTGACCTGGCCGGCCGACATGACCTGAACGCCGGTAAGCGGTTAGCCGTGCTGCGTCCAGGACGCGTACTCGGGAAACAGCTCCATGGCACGCTCCCAAGCGTCCACCTCACGCAGCGCGCGGAGCTGGCGATCATGGCTGGAGGCCACGAGGATCAGCGACCAGGTGCCGTTGTCGCCGGGCAGGCAGCCCGCGGTCAGCGTCTCCTGGTGCAGGAGCGGCCACTGCGCCGCCTCCGGCAGGCCGCGCCCGCTGTCACGGTAGTGCCTGGCGTAGTAGATGAATCCCGCCTCGGCCCGATCCTCGGTATCGCGGACCTGCCCGATCTCGGCGAGCATCCTGGGAACCGTTGAGTTGTGGCCGCTCGCATCCACGATCAGGTCCGCGTGCAGCACCTCACCGTCGCGGGTCTCCACTCCGACGAGGTGCGGCACACCAGAAATCTGTTCACTTCCTAGGACGAACCGGACGATGCCGTCGCCCCGCCGAACGGTGACACCGGGGATGCGGGCCGCAGCGATGGCCACCGCGAACTCCAGGACGGGCCGCCGGAGCCGGCTGACTCCCGGCCGTTCCCAGGACTCCCGGGCCTCCCTCCCCGTGGTCGGCGGTTCGGTCGGGTCGCGCTCGAGCACCGTGACCCTATGGCCGCCCGGCGAGCAGTGCGGCGGTGACGAGGCCGGTCGGGCCCGCGCCGATAACGACGATGTTCATGATCATACGAACACCTTGATGCTGCGAACCGGCCATTCGACAGGCCAGAAACTGCTCACTTTCTGCCCATTCACCGAAACAGATCAATGGTTCGGTCTCGGGCAAAAGTCTGGCGGGGAGAGCAAAGAGCGAGACCGATTCCACGATTATCGTTGCCCTCATCAGCGAACAATTCGAAAGGAATCGGGTGCTCGAGTTCGGCACAGTCAAACAGCCCCCATAGGCCTTCCCTGCGAGGCCGACCTGTACTCCTGCCAGCGTCTCAACCGACTTCTGGCCGACAGTCAAATGCTCTATTCCCTTTACAAGAAACACCACTGGATGGTCGCCGGATCGACCTTCTCCCTGCTGCACGAACTGCTGGACAAACATGCGGGAGAGCAGCTGGAAGCGGTCGACACACTCGCTGAGCGCATCAGGATGCTCGGTGGCGTCACCGTGGGGGATTCCCGGCACGCCGCCGAGATCACCGTGATCCTCCGGCCCTCGGACGGTGCTGAAGAGGTCCCGGCGACACGCCGCTTGTGCGGCTCTGAACATCACTTCAGGAGGAAACGATGCCCATCTCACTGCGCACCGCAGCGACCTTCGTCGCCGGGCCCGCCATGGTGGGTGGCCTGCTGATGGCCGCCACCGCGCCCGTGCAGGCGACGTCCATCAAGAAGCCCACCATCGTCCTGGTGCACGGGGCGTTCGCCGACGCCTCGAGTTGGAACGGCGTCATCAAGGAGCTCAAGCGCGACGGCTACCCCGTGCTCGCGACGGCCAACCCGCTGCGCGGCCTGTCTAGTGACGCCGCCTACCTCAAGAGTGTCCTCAAGGGCGTCAAGGGCTCGATCGTGCTGGTCGGGCACTCCTACGGCGGTGCCGTGATCAGCCAGGCCGCCACCGGGAACAGGTGGGTGAAGTCGCTCGTCTACATCGCGGCGTTCTTGCCCGCCAAGGGCGAGAGCGCCCTCGATCTGTCGGGCAAGTACCCCGGCAGCACCCTGGGGCCGAACACCCAGCAGTGGTCCTACCCGCTGCCTGGCGGTGGCACCGGGGTCGAGCTGACGATCAAGCAGGACAAGTACCGGCAGCAGTTCGCCGCCGACGTCCCGAAGGGCCTGGCTGCGGTCCTCGCCGCCACCCAGCGTCCGATCGCCGTCGCCGCCCTGGAGGAGAAGGCCGCGACGCCCGCGTGGAAGTCGATCCCCGCCTTCTCCCTGATCGCCACCGGTGACAAGAACATCCCGCCGGCCGCCCAGCGCTGGATGGCGCGCCGTGCTCATGCCAGGACGGTCGAGGTCAAGGCCTCGCACGCCGTCGCAGTGTCCCGTCCGCACAGGGTCGCCCAGGTCATCGAGATCGCGGCCGAGATCGTCAGCTACTAAGGAGGACATCGATGACGAACAAGCCCGTTCTCGAACCCGCAGCTCAGGCCTTCGCCGATGCCACGGCCGCACCGCCCTACCTGTTCGACCTCGAGCCCGCCGACGGACGTAAGGCCGTCGATGAGGTCCAGACGCCCGAGATCGACGTCCCCGGCACCACAAAAGAGATCATCAGCGTCTCCGGCGACCTGACCGTCAGCGTGTTCCGGCCCGAAGGCGTACCGGGACCGCTGCCGGTCGTCCTGTACGTCCACGGCGCCGGCTGGGTGTTCGGCAACGACCACACCCACGGACGGCTGGCGCGCGAACTCGCCCTCGGTGTCGGCGCTGCCGTCGTGTTCGTCAACTACACCCTCTCGCCCGAGGGGCCCTATCCCATCGCGGTCAGGGAGGTCTACCTGGCCGCCCACTGGGTGCTGGAAGAGGGCGTCGAACACGGTCTCGACCCGTCCAGGATCGCGGTCGCGGGCGACTCCGTCGGCGGCAACATGGCCATCGCGCTCACCCTGATGGCCAAGGAGAGCGAGATCCCCCTCGCCGCGCAGGTGCTGTTCTACCCCGTCACGGACGCGTCCTTCGACACCGACACCTATTTGCGGTTCGCCGCGGGCTACTTCCTGCGCCGCGACGCCATGCAGTGGTTCTGGAACCAGTACACCACCGACCCCAACGAGCGAGCGGAGATCACCGCCTCACCGCTGCGCGCCACCACCGAACAGCTCACCGGGCTACCGCCCGCGCTCGTCATCACCGCCGAGGCCGACGTCCTGCGGGACGAGGGCGAGGCCTACGCGGCAAAGCTCCGCGAGGCGGGCGTCCCCGTCACGGCCGTCCGCTACCAGGGCATCATCCACGACTTCGTGATGCTCAATGCCCTGCGCGGCACCCACGCCGCCCAAGCGGCCATCACCCAGGCGATCGCCTTCCTGTCCACCGCCCTGTCGACTCGCTAGGAAGAAGAGCCATGAGCCCCACCATCGTCCTCGTCCACGGTGCCTTCGCCGAGTCCGCCAGCTGGAACGGCGTCATCAGCCGCCTGCGGGAACACGACCTGACCGTGATCGCCGCCGCCAACCCGCTACGCGATCTCGCCAGCGACGCAGATGCCCTCGCCGGCCTGGTGACCGGCATCCACGGCCCGGTCATCCTGGTCGGCCACTCCTACGGCGGCCAGGTCATCTCACAGATCCACGACGACAAGATCAAGGCGCTGGTGTTCGTCGCCGCGTTCGCGCCGGAGACCGGCGAGAGCATCGGTGAACTGTCGGCGAAGTTCCCCGGCAGCACCCTCGGCGAGACTCTGTGCGCCTTCTCCATGCCCGATGGCAGCACTGACCTGTACATCGTGCAGAACCGCTACCACGGCCAGTTCGCCGCCGACTTGCCCGAGCCCCAGGCGCTCCTCGACGCCGTGACTCAGCGCCCGCTTAACGACCGAGCCCTGAACGGGAAGTCCGCCGAACCCTCGTGGCGGACCCGCCCCTCCTGGTTCATCTATCCCGAACTCGACCTCAACATCCCCCTGGAAACCCATCGCTTCATGGCCGCCCGCGCCAACGCGACCACGACGATCGAGATTCCCGGCGCCTCCCACGCCCTCCCCGTCTCCCAGGCCTCCGCTGTCGCCGACCTCATCCTCCAAGCCGCCAAGTCCCTCCCCTGACCCCGGCCTCCGCCCGTTCCGCACCCAGCGGAACGGGCGGTGGTTCAGGTCTGTGCGGAGCCCGGAGGCCGGCTGCGTCGCCTGCGGGGGCCGGCGGAGCGGGGCGGTTTCGCCCGCATCTGATCGCGCACGCGGGTCATGATGTCGCCGAGGTTGTCGACATCGTCGTCGGTGAGCGGATCGAACATGAGGGAACGGGCGAGCTGGATGTGGCCGGGCAGCACATTCTGGAAAAGGGCGCGACCGCTGTTGGTGAGGGTCACCAGGGTGACGCGTTCATCGTCAGGTGAGGGAGACCGGGTGATGAGCCCCGCTTTCTCCAGCAGACCCGCCTGGTAGGTGAGACCGCTGCGGCTATAGACCACACCGTCGGCGAGCTGGGTCATGGTGAGCGGTCCGGGGGTGTCACTGAGACGCGCCAGGAGCTGGAACTGGACGTAGCTGATATCGCCTTCGGCACGCAAGTGCTGCTCAACGGCGTGTTGGAGCAGGCCGACGGCTTCCATGAGCACGAAGTAGGCCTCCAGCTGCCGGGGTTCGAGCGGCTGGACATCGCCGACGTCAGCCCTGGTGCGGTCGGGATCGGTCATGCAACCAACTGTACCTGCTTCGAATTCGAAGCACTGTGATGAGGATCACCCCGATCCGGGGTATTGCTTCGAACTCGAAGCAGGTTACCCTCCATACATGCTTCAAATTCGAAGCACTCGAAATAGGAGAGATCATGAAGGCAGTGCGGTACCACTCCTACGGCGACAGCGGTGTCCTGGTCCATGAGGACACCGAGCAGCCGGGTGCGGGCGCTGGGCAGGTGGTGGTGAAGGTGGCCGCCACATCGTTCAACCCGGTGGATGTCGCGATCCGCGCCGGGTTCCTGCAGCAGGTGTTCCCCCTGACGTTCCCGCACGTTCCGGGCATCGACGTGGCCGGCACCGTCGAGCAGGTCGGTGCGGACGTCACCGGCTGGGAGATCGGCGACAAGGTGGTGGCGTTCCTGCCGATGAACGCCGACGGTGCGGCTGCGGAGTACGTCACGGTCCTGGCCGACGTCCTGGCCGTGGCTCCGCGGACGGTCGATCTGGCGTACGCCGCGGCGCTGCCCGCGGTCGGTCTGACGGCCTGGCAAGCCCTGTTCGAACACGCCGACCTCGCCTCCGGGCAGAGTGTCCTGGTCAACGGGGCGGGCGGGGCGGTGGGCGGGTATGCGGTCCAGCTCGCCGTACGGGCCGGAGCACAGGTGACGGCGACCGCGAGTGCGCGCAGCGCCGACCGGGTGCGGTCCTATGGGGCGGGCAGGGTCGTTGACTACATCGCCACTGCACTGACTCAGGCGGTGGCTGGGGAGCGGTTCGACGTCGTCCTCAACCTGGTCGCCACGTCACCGGAGGAGACCTTCGCGCTGGCCGGGCTGGTCGCCGACGGCGGGGTCTTCGTCAGCACCACCACGCCCGGTCCCGACGACCCGGCCCGCGGGGTCCGTGCGGCGCACGTATTCGTGCGCAGCGATGCCACCCAGCTCACCGATCTGGTCGCCCTTGTCGACGCCGGAACCCTGCGGATCGATGTGGCCGGCCAGCGGCCGCTGGCTGACCTGGCCGCCGTCCACGACGAGGCCGCCGCCGGACGGCTGCCCGGCAAGACCGTCCTCATTCCCTGACCGGCTCCTCCTGACCGTTCCCCTCACCCTCAACCCCAGTCCGGGCATCGCGCCCGGCTTCGCACAAGGAGAAACGTCATGTCCTTCGCTCTCGACCCGCAGGTTGCCGAGGTCCTCGCCCCGATCAGTGCCGCGATGGCCGGGGTCATCCCGCCCCCGGTCGGCGACGTCGCCGCCCGCCGTACCGCTCTGGAGGGCTTGATCGCCCACACAGACACCGCGCAGCCCACCCCGGACGACGTCACGATCACCGACTTCGAGATGGCGACCGCCGACGGCGCGTCGATCCTGCTGCGCTGGTACGCCCGGACCGACACTCCCGCCCGGCCTGGCCCTGCCGCCGTTTACCTGCACGGCGGCGGCATGATCCTCGGCCATGTCGGCCTGTTCGACGGTTCGGTGTCCCGGTACGTGTCGGCCAGCGGCACCCCGATCCTGTCGGTGGACTACCGGCGCGCTCCCGAACACCCTCACCCGGTCCCGGTGGAGGACGCCTACGCAGCCCTGGTCTGGCTGCACGGGCACGCCGCCGAACTGGGCGTCGACCCGGCCCGCATCGCGGTGTTCGGCGACAGCGCCGGCGGCGGCCTAGCCGCCGCTGTGGCGATCCTGGCCCGCGACCGGGTCGGGCCCGCCATCGCCCGGCAGATCCTCCTCATGCCGATGCTGGACGACCGCACCCTCACCCCTGACCCGCACCTCGCACCGTTCGTCCTGTGGTCATGGGACGACAACCGCACCGGCTGGCAAGCCCTGCTCGGCGAAGCCGCTGGCGGTCCCGACACCCCCGCCCACGCCTCCCCCTCCCGCGTCGCCGACCCTGCCGGACTGCCACCGGCCTACATCGAGGTAGGGCAGCTCGACATCTTCCGCGACGAATCCCTCACCTACGCCCTGCGCCTGTCCCAGGCGGGGGTCCCGGTCGAGTTTCACCTGCACCCCGGCGTCCCCCACGAATTCGAGGGCATCGCCTTCACCACCGACGTCGCCCGCCGCGTCATCGCTGACCGCATCCGCGTCCTGTCCTCCCTCTGAAAGCCCGCCGCCGGCCAGGCGGCGCCTCCGACACCCGCATGACCCACCTGCGAAGGACTACCGAGATGACGACCGCGTTCGACCCCTTTGACTTGGCCGGTACCGTCCTGGCCAACCGCATCGTGATGGCCCCGATGACGCGAAGCCGCGCCTACGGTCCCGGTGCGAGCCCCACTCCGGCGACGGCCGCCTACTACGCCCAGCGCGCCACCGCCGGGCTGGTCATCACCGAGGGGATCCAACCGTCGGCGGTGGGCCAGGGTTACCCCGCCACTCCGGGCCTGCACACCGCTGAGCAGGCCGCCGCCTGGCGGACGGTCACCGACGCTGTCCACGACGAAGGCGGCGTGATCTTCGCGCAACTGATGCACACCGGCCGGATCGGCCACCCCAGCCTCCTGCCCGGCGGCCTGACCCCGGTTGGTGCCTCACCGGTCGCCGCGGCCGGTCAGGTCTACACCGCCGCCGGGCCGCAGGACTTCGTCACCCCGCGCGAGCTCACCGAAACCGAGATCACCGCGACCATCGCCGACTTCACCGCCGCGGCCCACAACGCCATGACCGCCGGATTCGACGGGGTGGAGGTGCACGGCGCCAACGGCTACCTGCTGCACCAGTTCCTGTCCACCAACGCCAACCGCCGTACCGACCGCTGGGGCGGCGGCCCCGACAACCGGATCCGGCTGGCCGTCGAGACGGTCCGCGCGGTCGCCGATGCCATCGGCCCCCACCGCACTGGCCTGCGGATCTCCCCATCGAACCCCTTCAACGACATCGTCGAGGACGGCCACCACACCACCTACCGCGCGCTGACCGACGCCCTCAACCCCGTCGGCCTGGCCTATCTGCACATCGCCGAGGCAGGTGACCGCGAACTGACCCTCGACCTGCGCGCCCGCTGGAACGGCACCCTCATCCTCAACCCCCACACCCCCGACGCCGTCACCGGTCCCGACCAGCTTGACCTCATCACCGACGGTACCGCCGACATGATCAGCTTCGGCGGGCTGTTCCTGGCCAACCCCGACCTGCCCGCCCGCCTCGCCGCAGGCGGTCCTTACAACACCCCGGACCCCTCCACCTTCTACGGAGGCGACCACCGCGGCTACACCGACTACCCCGCCCTCACCGGTCAGGCTGATGAGGCCGTCCTTACGGCCTGACCACCCCCGACACCATCATTCCCGCGGCTCTCGCCGGACACCCCGGCGAGGGCGGGGTACTCCCAGCCACATCCTTGGAGAGAAATCCGTCATGGCTCTGCCACTGCTGTGCTGTTCGGCGCCAACATCGACCCCGTCTGGCAGGACCCCGACGCACCCCTGCGCCAGGCCCTTCACGCCGAGAACCTCGACCTGGACCTCATCACCATCCAGGACCACCCCTACCAGGCCGTCTTCCACGACCCCGGACCCTGCTCACCTACCTTGCCGCCCGTACTGACCGCATCACCTTCGTTCCCACCGTCGCCAGCCTCCCCCTGCGCCCACCCGCCATCCTCGTCAAATCCGCCGCCGGCCTCCACCTACTCACCGGCGGACGCCTCCACCCTGACCCTGCGCCGCGCCCTGGCTGAGATCGACACCCTCGCGCTGGACCGGATCAACACCCCCGCAGCGCCGTACGCCGCCGGGTATGGGCCTTGATCGCCGCCCGGTACGGCGGCATCCCCGCCTCCACCGTCGGGGACCGCGACCTGGGCAGGCAGATCGTGATCCGCCTGGATGCCACCGTCATCCCCGCGCACTCCGACAAGGAAGGAGCGATGGCGAACTTCAAAGGCTACGGCCACCAACCGCTCACCTCCTGGATCGACAACACCGGCGAGAACTGCATGGTCAAGCTGCGACCTGGCAACGCCGGATCCAACACCGCGACCGACCACATCGAGGTGACCGACGCCTCCATCGCCCAGATCTCCTGGCCCTATCGGCGTAACCCGCTCACCACCACCGATGGCGCGGGCGCCACCCACGGCTTCCTCGACCACCTGCACGAGTTGGCGGCCCGGCGCGGCACCCACCTGGAGTACTCCATCGGCTGGGAACCGGGAGAACGGGAACAAGACACGCTCAAGCGCGTCCCGGCCGACGCCTGGCAGCATGTCACCGATACCGACGGCAAGGCCCGTGACCTGGACACGGCCGGCGTGGTGGAACTGACCGGCCTGCTACGGCACAGCGCAGACGGTGACCGCCTGGCCGGGTGGCCATCGCAGATGCGGATCATCTGCCGCCGCGAACGTCCCGGCTCCGGCGCGTAACTGTCGCTGCTGGAAGAAGCAGACCGATGGCGCTACAGCCTGTTCGCCGTCAACACCGTGGGGCGTCAACTCGACTTCCTGGAGCACCGCCACCGCGTCCATGCCCGGGTCGAAGATCGCATCCGCACGGGAAAATCGGCCGGGCTCGGTCATCTGCCCAGCAAATCGATGCAGGTCAACGCCGCCTGGTGCGCGGCCGCCGCGCTCGCGAGCAATCGTCAAGACCTGTGGATCAAGAGTTTTAGGCAGCTGCGGATGGAGCCTGGTCACCGGGTCGTTCGACGAGTTTGCCGC